>JAJDZM010000028.1 GCA_022824615.1 Candidatus Binatia bacterium
GTGGCGACGGATCGGGACCCTGCTCAATCGCTTTGGACCTGAGGAATGTGGCCATTACTTTACCCATGCTGGCTATGCTTCAACCTAAAAACAGAAGGCTCTAGAGCGAGAAATCGCTCCTCATCCATCCTTGAAACCGCAGGCGTTCATGCGGCAGATTGTTCGTGCCGCCCTTCCCTTGGGGGAAGGGATTATCCTTGATCCTTTTATGGGCGGCGGGGCGACAATAGCAGCGGCCAGTGCGGTAGGGTATCGCAGCATTGGGATCGAAATGGACCGTGAGTATTACAAAATGGCTGTTCAGGCCATACCAAAGCTGGGGAGTGTCCCCCTTTAGCATTTCCCCCTCACCCTAGCCCTCTCCCTCCAGGGGAGAGGAGATGCAAGATGTAGGGGCAACCCCCTGTGGTTGCCCGGTGACGGCCCGCTCACCAGACAATTTCATTGGAATTACACCTCTGAGGTGGTGAGATTCCTGCGCCTACCACGTATTCTCGTGGATCAGGTTCTCGAGCGGGATTTTCTTGTTCGTCGGTTTGCGCGGCCTTTCGGCGGGATAACCGAGGGTGATGAGCCCGACCGGACGGACGTGGTTAGGCAGTTGCAATATCTTGGCGACTTCTTCCGGATTGTACGCACCAACAAAGCAGGCTCCGAGCCCCTGCTCGGTTGCGCCTAACAAAATCAGCAATGAGGCAAACGCGGTATCCACCAAACTATAAAAAGCGCCGCGCGTGCCGTATTTCTCGCCCATACGTTGGATATCGGCACAGGTGGCGATGATAAGCGGCGCAGTGACAACCGAGTTCTGATTCATCGCCGCCTTGGCGAGTTCGGCCCGGACCTCGGGGTCGCGCACCAGAATAAACTCCCACGGCTGGAGATTGCCCGCGCTGGGCGCGCGCACTGCGTAGTGCAGCAGTTTTTTGATCTCTTCTTCAGGAACCGGCCTGTCCTCATACTTGCGGATCATGCGCCGGCGTTTCACGACCGCAGCGAAGCTGGCGGTATCGCCGTTTTCAACGGCATGAGCCAGACTGTACGCCTGACCGAGGAGGGCGGCGGTGCCGAGCCCCTGGAGGATATGCCGACGGGTGAGTGCTGTCCGAGACATGTGGCGCGCTAACGATTCACAAACCGCAAGACGCTCACCCCTCCGGTCTGCGAATGGCCCAAGGGGACCTTGGTAATCAGATCCAGGGATTCGGCGTCGTAGACCGCGACATCGTGCCAGTTGCTGCCGCAGTAGACCTTCTTGCCTTCGGGGTGAACGAGCGGCGCAAAATAGGTGTTGGACAGGGACACCTTTTTCTCGATGTGGCGGGTTTTCGGGTCAACCTTCCACAAACTGTTGTACGCGAAATAGGCCTTGTTCGTATGCGCCGACAGTGCACCCGTGAGCACATAATCGCCTTCAACAAAAGGCTGCAACTCAACGATTTTCAGTTCCGGGTCTTCCTGGGTGAGGTCGAGCGAGCCAATGCCGAGCGTCACCTGGTTGGTGATGGAATCGGTGGTGAAGGTCCCGAAAGAGACGAGGTGGCCGCTTTCCTGATAAGTCCCGCCGAGCGGCAGGCCATCGGTTCTCGCCACACCGCTGATGTTACGGTTTGCCAGCGGAATGGTATCGAGCAGGCTGCCGTCTTCCGTGCTGTGCACAAAAATGTCCTGCCCGACGCTGAACAGATAGAGGCGTTTGCCGTCTTGTGAAGAGGCCAGCCCCATCACCTGGCGGGGAGCGGTAAACGTTGTCACTGTCTCATTGGTCTCCAGGTTAATGACCCGTATCCGATTGTCCTGGGCCGTGTAGCGACCCAAGTCTTGCGTGATCGGCATTTCGTGCACGAACAGCCGGGTGCCCTGCGTATTCACGTCTATCGCCATGGTGCGCACGAGTTCATTGTCGCTCGACAAGTCAAAGCTCTTGACCTGCTTGCCCTCGTCCAGATCAACCATGGCGACGCTTTTGGCCAGGTTGTTCACGACATAGGCGAACTGCGGCTGGGCCGGGTTGGGCGCGATATAGAGTGCCGGCCCACGGCCCTCAAGGGCAATGTCTTTGACCACCGTGTCTGTTTCGGTATCAACGACGACCAGATTATTGGGATGCGTACTGGCTAAGAGATACCACTTGGCCCAGGTCGGCTGCGGCAGGGCCAGCAGCCCGAACACAAAGAGCACGACCCCCAGCAGCAGCCTGTTTTTCCCGTGCACCATCCGCTCCTTCAGCCCGCCGCGTTTATCCGGACGTGTCGGTCTTGGGGAAGACAACGTCGAGGTTGCGCCAGTCTTCCTGGTTCATGCCTGAGCAGCCTTTCGCCCACTCGGGGGCGTTCTGGAGGCTGTCCGGCACCTGAGCCGGCCACCAGCACAGATTCGCACAGCTCAGCAGGTCGGCTTCCATGGGAGCACACATGCTGCTGGCCCCACCCCACGGATTGGCCTCCCAGCCCGGATTAAAAATCGTCGTGCAACCAATGGGTTGGGCCATCCCGACGACATCTTCCTCTACGGTTTTGCTCGTCGCTTGCGCCACACTGGCGGTGACGGCCCGAGCCTTGGAGTTTGCTGCCTTGAGGTGTTTCATACCACGCTCTCCCTGCCTTTTAGGTCAATTCTTTTGGTGCGTCGCCACGCCCGCGTAGCACATACTGCTCGACAAACCCAGGGGTTTGCGCTTGCAACTGCATATACACGCCGATGCCATATTCCGTCCATTCCCGCAAGAAATCGCAGTAGTGCAGATTCGGCAGCGTCGAATCCCCAAACTCGGTCATGGCTTCGTGATAGCAGCCACCGCCACACAGGCCCCGAATCCAACAGGTCTGACACACCGGCTTATTGCCTAGATGGGCACCGTTGATAAACGTGTTCAGCCGGTCGTATTCAATGCCGTCTTTGACATTGCCGTATTTATGTTCCTCCGTGCCCGGAAAACGGTGGCATAAATACACGTCACCATTGCCATCCACGTCCAACAGACCCAGGCCGGCCCCACACGGAAAGAATTTATTGGTGCCCAGATGAATATCGGTCAGCATGGTACTCAGATTAGAGAACCCGGTATACTGCCCGTTGAGCGCTCGCTCGACATACACCGCACCAAGCTCGCGAAACTGCCGCAGCAGTTCACGCAAATCGGCAGGCTCCAAACCGTAGTCGGTCTCGGCCTGGGCGGTGACCGGCGAGAAGCCGACCTCAAAAAAACCGAGTTGGGTCAGATGCTCATAGGTGCGCACAATATCGATGGCATCTTTTGTGACCGTCACCCGTGCGACCACCGGCCGGACCGTATAACGTTCCAGCAGGCGTTCCAGGCGGGGCCGTAAGAGATCGTAGGAGCCTTTTTGTTCACCCTGCTTGGTAAGAAAAATGCGCCGTTTGTCGTGCAGGTCTTTGGGGCCATCGATGCTGATGGTCACGCCAAAACGATGGGCCTGAAAAAAATCAATCACCTCGTCGGTCAACAGCGTCCCATTGGTCGTAAGCGAAAAGTCAACGACCTTGTCCTCAGCCTGGGCCTTTTCTTCCGCATAGGCGACGACCCGACGCATGAGCTTGAAGTTCAGCAGCGCCTCACCGCCAAAGAAAATCAAATTGACCTCTTTGCTGGCACCGGACTTCTTGAACAGAAAATCGACGCTGTCGCGCGCGGTCTCCCAGTCCATCTGGACTGGCGACGGACCGTATTTCGCGCCCTCGGGCTCATAGCAGTAGGTGCAGTGGAGGTTGCACTTGTTGGCCACATTGACGACCAGCGAACTCACCGGGAAATGTTCAACGTCGAGCACCGGTAGGGGGGCGGGCGAAGTGGCACGCTCCCGGGTTTGCAGAATCTCTAAAGCGATAAACTCCTGGATCGTCTCGGTTATTTCCTCGAGCGGGAAGTGCGCAGTCAGGCCGGCGGTCAGTTCTTCTTGGGTCGCGTGCGGATGCGCCTGCGCATACTCCAGGACGGCGTGTGAGACCGGGTCCATGACAAACATGGACATGCTCTTGGCCGCGACCAGAATGTTCTGGTCGTCCTGCGTTATGGCGTGGGCGTTTTCCGCGCGGAAGTGCAGTTCCATATTGGTATGCCCCCATATGGTCTGTAGCATGCTATTCAATCGGTGGGAAGACAAATTTGGCCGGCATCACCAATAAGTGGGCACGCGCCCCCATGGGTCGTTTCGCACCCTCGGGCGTATACCAGGCTTCTACCCAGACATCGCCCACATTGCCTTCCATCAGGTGCCGTTTGGGATTCGGCCCATCCTCGTTGGGATGAAACAGGCCGGTTTGATCGACGGAACCGACATACTGAATATCGTCGTCGTTCGGACGTTTCACATATTCTTCCAGATTCCACTTGACCGGATCGATCCGTCCCAGCTTGACATCGTCGTCCGTGCCCTTGGCATTGTCTGGGCCGTTCGTATAGCCCACCACTTCATACTGCTGAAAAATTTTCGGCGTCCGAATGCCACCAGGGCGGGCGAACCCCCGTTCCGGAGTGATGCGGATATAATCGACCGCCTCATACACCGCGACCTGTCTTTCTCCCGCGACCCCTTGAATGGAGACCGTACGCGGCCCTTCTGCCACGCCTGCCTTGGCAAAGACTTCCGCCACTATCGTCTGGTTGCCATCGAGCCGCAGGGACAACACGCCCACACCCTCGCCAAAGGAAAATTTGTCGGCTGACAGAATATCCCCGGAGAAGCCCATCCCGAAAAGTTTTACTGTTTGAGGCGATCCGGTTTGGATCATGGCCGGACTGACCGTCAACAGCCGCGCTCCACCCTGGCGGCGATACCAGGTTTCGTCCATGCCCAGATCGCCGAAGTTCGTCAGTAGGCGCCGACCGGAAACGGTGTTCCCGTCTTCGGAGGCAAAGAAAATCTCGCGCTGCCGCATCTCCCGGCCGGCTGCTCCGCTCTCCTTGGCTTGGGCAACGCCGCGCCACTGGAAGCCGGTGTAGATCGTCCCGGTCGTGGAGCCGTCCATCCGGGAACCGTCGGCAAATGTATAGGAAAATGTGCCGGTGTATTGATCGTCCTCCCCGGCGGTCAGCGTGAGTTGCCCGGTATAATCTCCACCGCGTCCGGGGTCGTGACCAACCACCAGCCAGGTTCCGGCATAGCTTGGCTTCTTGACAGCCTGCCAGGCCGTCCAGGCTTCGGTCTCAAACGGCTGGTGCTTGATCAGATGGGGCACCGCGCTGTTCTTTGCGTCATCAAACCAATAATCCTTCAACTGGCCGGCGGAGGCGGTCTCACTGCCGATATTCGCCATGAGCGCGACCTTGGCATCTGGCAGCCGCTCCCACGAGTCCTGCGTCCGGCGCTGCAAGGCAATCCGCGCGTAGGTATGACACTGGATACAGCCGGCCTGGAGGGGTTTGGGCACATCCTGGGTGGTTCGGGTATTGCGCTGTTCGAGAATAAAACGATAGGGCTCGACTTCTTTGGGAGCCAAGCCGTAGTGATCGCTCAGATATTTGACCAGAATGCGTGCATCTCCGTCCTGTAATTCGACCCCGTGCGTTCGGACCATACGGCTGAGCGTCATGCTCCAGCCTTCGGGTGACTTGCGCTGGGCTTCAATCGCGTCAAGCTTGCCATCCCCTTCTTGCGGCGCGTGGCAACGTATACAGCGGACCACCAGCGTTTCTCGGGCGGAAGGCGTTGCTTGGTGTTCTGCTGCCACGACGTTCTGAGCCAGACCAACCAGCCCACCTGCAAGGAGCAATATACAGCTCTGCATTCTTATCCGTTTCCATGTCTTTCCGGTCGTCATACCTGTCCTCTCCTCCAGGCTGGAACACTGGACTCCATCTCTGACGCAATAGCCGGATTCTATACTTCTCTGAGCCGGAGTCAAATGGAAAGAACCGAAGCGGATACCGTTTTCTCCCTCGCATCAGCGGACATATTTGGTATGCTTGGCTCACAGGAGCAGAGCATGGGTCAGGACGAGGATCGGACGCCAACCGGGGCTGGTGTCAAAGTCGCGCTTATCGACAGCGGGGTGAATGCCCAGCATTCCCATGTGGGAGGCGTCGCGGGCGGTATCCATTTTTTCTTGGACGAGGAGAACGAGGTCCAGACCAGCCCGGAGTATCCCGATCACATCGGGCACGGGACCGCCCTCGCCGGTGTGGTGCGTGCCAAAGCTCCCCAGGCTGAGCTGTACGCGGTCAAGATCTTTACCGACCATCTGGCCACCTCGTTTCCGGTTCTGGAAGCGGCCCTACAATGGGCTATTGGACAGCGCATGAAAATTATCAATCTGAGTCTGGGACTGATTAACGCGCAGCATCGCCAGCCGCTCTCGACCCTCGTCGCCCAGGCGCAAGAAGCAAATCTCATCCTTATTGCGTCCTCTCCCCCGGACCGCTCGGATGTTTTACCCGCCACCTTACCCGGTGTCATAGGCGTGGCCGCGGATGAAAATTGTACGTGGGACGAATATCGCACATTCACAGACAGCCCGGTTCCCTTTCGCGCCCATCCTTATCCGCGGCCCCTACCCGGACCGGCCCAGACGCAGAACTTTTACGGTCATAGTTTTGCCTCAGCACATATTGCCGCAGCCCTCGCTCTCCGGGCCGAGCACCACCCAGGCCTGACGCCAGAAACCGCTCGGACCTATCTCCAACAGACGAGTCGTACGTAAGTTGTGCCGAGGGCAGCACTGGCAGCGCATAAATTTTTAGGGGGCTTCATGCAATATCCCTAATCCCCACCACTTTCCCCGCATCCGGCGATAGTTGGCTTCAGGGTCGTAGAGTGTAACCGGTAGCCTCAAGGCGCGTGCAGTCAGCGTTCCGACCGTTTGGCGTAGCTCCATGCTGGCCACGATTTCATTGCGGGTTGCCACGACCAAGTTGTGGCGCGCATCCAGCAGTTCCTGCTCTGCGTCCAGCACATCGAGTATCGTCCGTGAGCCGACCTGCTCCTCCTGTCTGACACCCTCCAGGGCGATTTCCGCGGCCTCAATTTCAGCGCTAAACGCCTCAATCTGCGCTCGGGCGGTCGTCAGGTTTCCCCATGCATGCGTCGTCTTTCGGATGGCCTTGCGCACCGTCGCCTCAAGCTCCAGCCGACGCTCTCTCTGGAGATGCTTCGCTTCCCGTATTTCAGAACTCACCGTCCCCCGCTGGTACAGTGGAATTGTCAGTCTGGCACTCACTTCTGTGGAAAAATTCCGTATCTCCGTAGGACTGGTTGACGAACGCCGGCCCACAGACGTTTCAAGGTCCAGACTCGGCAGGAAGCGGCCCAGAATTTCTCTGACTGTTGCCGCGGCCGCCTGTGCATCGAAACGGGCGGCAATTACGTCAGGGCTGCCTGCCTGGGCTGTGGCCAGCGCTTCCTCCAGCGAACCGGGCAGGTTACCGAGCGTGTACGCGGGGCTCAGCGGACCGGGAGGCTTCCCGATAATACCCTGGTAGGTTGCGCGGGAATTGGTCAGCTGCCCCTGGGATGCGATTCGCTCGGCCGTCGCTTGAGACAAGCGTGACTTGGCCTGGGCAACATCGGTGCGCGTAACCTCGCCGACCGCGAAGCGCGCACGGGTCGCCTGGAGTTGACGGACGAGGGCCCGTTCGTTGTTCTCGTTCAATTTCAGCACAGCCTCATCGCGCACGATATCGACATACGACACTCCGGCATCAAACAAGACCTGCTGTTCCGTGGCGAGCAGGTATGCCCGCCGCGTCTGGACCCCCGCTTCTGCCCGCTTGACTGCGGCGACCGTTTGACCGCCCTTATACAGGTTTTGCCGGAGCGTGATCTGCGCATTCCACGGCGTCAGATTCTCCTCTCGGGACGAAAACGCATATTCGGAATCCTCGTACTTTTTACCAGCCTGGGAGGTGACCGCCATGGACGGACGCCAGGCGCCCAACGCCTGGGGGACACTTTCGTCCGTCGCACGAAGCCGTGCCTGAGCCGCAAGCAATATCGGATTACTCTGGTATGCCTGGGCCAGCGCATTCCGTAAGGTTTCGGCCCGACCCGGTCGTGCGGTACAGAGAGAGAGAAACAGGCATAATACGAAAAGTGGCCACCGCCGCAGACCCCACCAGACCTGCCCAACTCGGAGCGAGCAGAGACGGTCCGCTGCCTCCTGTAGGGAGGTTTTATAGCGTATATGATACATTAATTCTTGAACAGGCATGGGATTCACCCTTTCCCTCAAGGAGCAAGATGAACTCTGCGAGAGTGAACAATTTGCTATCCCTCCCGCAGAGCGCGCTGGAAATTATCGAGCAACGGTTTGAGCAGATAGCTGAGGGGCGTCCGCGCGGTCGTGCGGATATGGGTCTCGGCCGGCATACCCGGTATCAGGGTGAGACCGGCAAGGCGACTGAGTTCCCGAGGGGCGATGAAAATCTCCGCCAGGTAATAGGACAGGCCGGTCGTCTCATCTACCATGCGGTCAGCGGAGACCTTGTGGAGTACGCCTTCGAGTTCGGGGGTCGTGCGTGCATTGAAGGCCGGAAAGCGGACGGTCGCTATCTGGCCGGTATACAGTTGGTCAATCGCTGCGGGCTCGACTCGGGCTTCGACAATCAACCGCTCTGCCTGTGGGACGATAAAAAGAATCGGCTGCGCCGGCTGGATGACGGCCCCAATCGTATGAATGGTAGAGGCATGCACGACACCGGCAACCGGTGCGCGAATTTCCGTGCGCGCCAACTGATCATCGATTTTGACCAGTTCATCTTGAAGCTCGGAGAGTTGCGCACCAAGGTCGCGCAACTCCGTGACGACATCTTCCATCCGCTCGGCATCTAAACGCACCAGCGCAATCTCGTTCTCCCCAATACGGCTGTGCGCGGCAGCGATCTGGCTGATGAACGAGGCAATATCCCGATTGATCCGCGTTTCTTCAAGTTTGAGATTACTCACCCGTTCTTGCCGGACATAACCTTGGGCCAGAACCGTCTCCAACCGAGCGAGGTCGGCTCGGATAATCTCTCGCTGCTCAGTCGCCGCCGCGACTTGCCCCTCCAGACCCGCAATCTCGTCTCGTATCTGGACAATACGACTACGCAATTGCGCCCGCGCCCGGCTATGGGTCTCGGCTCGTGCAATGAACAGCCTCTCCTGTCCCTTCAATATCTCACCGACGCTGGGATGCGTTACAGCACGTTCAACAAAGTCCTCAGCATACGGTATTGACGCCTCGCTATCCCGCTCGGCACGAAGACGCGATTGTCGCGCGCGCGTCTCGTCAAGGCGGTTTTGCAAAATCGCGCGTTCGGCCTTCAGCCGCGTCGCATCGAGCCGAATCAGTGCGTCCTGCGCTTGTACCCGATCGCCATCTCGCACCAGGATTTCACCGACCAGACCGCCAAAGGGATGCTGGACCACTTGCCGATTGCTCTCGACCCGTACCTCGCCCAACGCGATGACAGCACCGGACAACTCGGCCAAGGTTGCCCAGCCCCCCAAACCGCCGAGGAGTGCCACCGCAGCCAAGGCAGCCAGCCACGAGTACCGCTTGGTCGCCCAGGGCTTGGAGGAAGCCGGAGGCATCATCGGCCCACACCTCGGGCCGGAGCCATTCCGGTCACCGGCACAGTCGTTTCGCGCAGCACCTCCTCGCGCGGGCCATACGCTCGCTGCCGTCCATTGTTCAACACTAAGAGATGATCGCAAGCGGCAATTGCCGCGGGACGGTGAGCCATCACAACAACCGCGCACCCGTGGGCTTTGAGGTCGCAAATGACCTCAACCAAAGCCTGCTCACCCGGCGCGTCCAAATGGGCATTTGGCTCATCAAGCACAACCAGTGCTGGTGACCCGAACAACGCTCGTGCCAAACCAATCCGTTGCCGCTGCCCGCCGGACAGCCCGCTGCTCGCCGGGCCGATACGCGTATCGTACCCATCCGCCAACGCCAAAATCATATCGTGCGCACGGGCTTGCTGGGCAGCGGCGATGACCGCCTCGTCAGTGGGGTCTGGCTCAAGCCGGGCGATGTTCTCGGCCACCGTCCCGGCGAACAGCGACACGTCCTGGGGCAGATAGCCGATGTGAGTGCCCAACTGCTCCAGTTCCCATTGGTCAAGGGTCGCACCGTCGAGCCGTAACGAGCCCTGCACGACCGGCCATAGCCCTGTCAGCGCCCGGGCCAGCGTGGACTTGCCGCAGGCGCTCGGCCCGATGACGCCCATCGCCTGCCCTGGTGCTATGGAAAAAGTCAGCCCGCGAAGAATGGGACTGGGAGAATGAGGCGGGGCGACGCTCATATTACGCGCCTCCAGACGACCGGTGGGACGCGGCAGGGCAGTCAACTGGCGTGGTCCGTCGGAGGCGTCAAACAGGGCGTGCAAATTTCGCCAGGCCAAGCGTGCCTGAGCATAGGTCCGCCACTGGCCGACCACCTGCTCCAGCGGAGCCAACGCCCGGCCCATCAGAATTGAGGCCGCAATGATGACACCGGGCGTAACGCTACCCGAGATCGCCAACCAGGCACCCAGGGCCAGGATGGCCGATTGAAGAAAGAAACGGAGCGCTTTTATCGCCGCCCCGTATCCACCAATCCGGTCCGCTGCGGTGACCTGTGCTGTCAGCGCGTTGTCACGTAGCCGCGACCAGCGTGAGGCGGCTACGGCCAACATACCCAGTGCGGTTGCCACCTCAGCACCGGCTCGGACCGAACGTTCAAAACTCTCGGCCTGGGCCGAACTCGTCTTTGCCATGTCCGTGAGTTGGCGGCTTCGCAGATGATTAAGCACGGCCAGCCCACAGAGCACCAGCCCACCCCCCACTGCCAAGACTCCCAACTGCCAGTGAAAGAGAAACAGCGCGGCAAAGAAAAAGGGCGACCAGGGCAGATCAAGCAGCGCCAGCGGAGCCGGACCGGCAAACCACTGCTGCAAGTATTCGAGGTCTCGCACCGCCAACAATCGCCGTCGGCTGGGATCGTGGTCCTGCGCCGCCCGGACGCTGGTCCGAAAGACTTCGACGTCCAGTTCGACTTGTATCCGTGCGCCGAGTCGTGTCAGCAGTCGTCCGCGCAGATAATCGAACACACCGTAAAAAGCGAAGAGCGCTGTGACGAGCCCGAACAGCGCGACCAGCGTAGGCACTGACCGGCTGGTCAATACCCGGTCATAGACCTGCAACATGAACAACGGGCCGGTCAGCATGAGCAGATTGCTTAGCACGCTGATGCCGGCAGCCTGCCAGATGAGGCCCTGATACCGCTCAAGGCTGACTCGCAGCCTATTGGCGGTAGCGGGCGTAGTGGGAGCCCACCCGCCCGTCTTTCGGTTAACAGCCCCCTCCCGGTCAGACAGTGAAGGTGGTGTGGGCGCTTGGCTCACTGTGGGGACCTTAGGCGAATACGAAATCGTTCTCGTCCAGATCCGACGAGCTCATGTTTGTCAATCGAATCGAATCGTCGGTATCGTAGCTAATAACGGCAACACCGTTGTCGTCCGTGATCGACAGATCGCTGAACTCCAGATCCGTAATCTCAAAGCGAATTTTGTCAGTCCCGTCATCGAAGTCTTCTATCGTGTCGATTCCATCGTCTGCCCGAAAAACAAAAGTATCCGCCCCAAGGCCACCACGCAGCGTATCCGCGCCGCCCGCACCAATCAGGGTGTCGTTACCACCCTGCCCGTCCAGCCGGTTGGCCCCGGCCGTACCTGTCATCGTATTCGCCCCTTGTGTCCCAACGATGTTTTCAATGGAAACGAGCTTCTCCGTCCCGTCTGAAAACACCGCATTCCCGGTACTGAGATCAAAGTTCCCGGCTATGGTCCCAGCCGAATAGTCCGCGGTATCTATCCCCGCACCGCCGTCAAAACTATCCAAGCCAGTGTTGCCATGCAGAATATCGTCGCCCTTGCCGCCATACAGCGCATCGTTCCCACGACCGCCGTACAACGTATCATTCCCCGCCCCGCCCCGAAGCGTATCGTTGCCGTCCTCGCCATACAGGGTATCGTTACCCGCCTTACCGCGGATAGTATCATTCCCGTGAGAGAATCCGACGATGTTATCGTCCCCGTCCCCTCCCACTAGGAGCGCATTCATCAGATATTGCCGGTTCCACTCCGTTCCATCTGCAAAGACGACGTCCTCAATCCCGTACCGTCCGTTGCCGTCTAACTGGTCCTTGAGCGTGATCGTCTCCCCGTTCGGGAGGGTTAGTGTCACATCATACCCGCTCCGGGACACGGTCACTCCACTCGGGTTGATCCCGATGAGTTCCAGACGGTCTTCCTGTCCACTCGTCCGACTGTAATCCTCGATCGTATAACTCCCGTCCCCTAACGTATGGGTGTAGGTTGTGGCCGTGTGGTCCGTCCCCACCACTCGCCCTCCGACCTTCATCACATCCCAACGGTTCCACTCCGTCCCATCCGCAAAGACGATCTTCTCAATCCCGTATCGCCCGTTGCTGTACAATTGGTCCTTGAGTGTGATCGTCTCCCCATTCGAGAACGTCAGCATCAGATCATTCCCACTATACGAGCCTGTCACATCCGCCGGGCTGATCCCCACCAACTCCAGACGGTCTTCCTGTCCACTCGTCCGACTGTAATCCTCGATCGTATAACTCCCGTCCCCTAACGTATGGGTGTAGGTTGTGGCCGTGTGGTC
>JAJDZM010000175.1 GCA_022824615.1 Candidatus Binatia bacterium
TGTTGTTCTCGGGTTACGGCGTATCACGCAAAATGCGGCCCTATCATGCCGGTCTGCTCGGAGCGGATACGCTGGTCGTGCTTGACGAGGCGCATTTGGTTCCGCCGTTTGAAAAACTTCTCGAAAGGATTGCAACTGGAGTTGAAGCGTTTGGTCCGCGTGAGCACGAGGGTAGAGAGCTTGTGCCGTCATTCAAGCTGCTTTCGCTGTCGGCCACCGGACGCGAAGATAGCCCGGATAGATTGCACGAAAAGCGGGTCTTTCGACTCTCGTCCGAAGACATGGCGGACGAAACCGTCAAAAAACGCCTTGACGCACGCAAGCGGCTGAAAATCCGCGTGCTTGGTGACGAACCACAATTAGTGCCGCAGCTTGCCGAGCGGGCATATCATCTCGGTAGGAGAGCATCTCGCGTCCTGGTCTACTGCGACCGTCGAGAAGATGCCTTGAAGGTAAAGGGCAAGATTGACGAGAAGTTCAAAAAAGAAAAACGCGAACATGTTTCCGAACTTCTGGTTGGTGGGCGACGGGTATTTGAGCGAGAATCCCTCTTTGATTGGTTAAAGAAGCACGGTTTCCTGGGGGCTGCTGAGGCAAAGCCTGAGCAGCCGACTTTTCTGGTTGCGACCTCGGCGGGCGAAGTCGGTGTTGATCTGGACGCCGACCATATGGTGTGTGACTTGGTTGAGTGGGAACGCATGGTGCAGCGCCTTGGCCGTGTGAATCGACGAGGCAAGGGAAATGCTCATGTTGAGGTTATTGCCGTGCCCCGCAAAAAGGAAAAGGTCGAAGAATGGACAGAACGCCTAGCCCATCTCCGCAAACCATTGGACAGCCTGCGTCGGGTCGGCGCAAAGGGTGAGCGGGACGCCAGCCCCGGCGCACTCCTGGAACTCAAGGAACGTGCGGAGAACTGTTCGGAACTGCGAAACGCGCTTGAAGCGGCGACAACTCCGACGCCGTTACGTCCAGCGTTGACCCGTGCCCTCGTTGATGCGTGGTCGTTGACCTCGTTGGACAAACATACGGGACGACCGGACGATATCCAGCCCTGGTTGCGTGGTTGGGAGGAAGACCAGCAGCCACAAACCACGCTCGTCTGGCGCAAATATCTGCCCGTGCGTGGAGATGGGGCAGAAGCAACGAAAAAAGACGTTGAAGCCTTCTTTGAAGCAGCACCACCACATGCCAGTGAAAAACTCGAAACCGAGACGTACAGAGTGGTTGACTGGCTTGTGAAACGCGTCACGGTTGCCAGCAACCATTCTCAAAAGTTTTCTCATGGCGGGCTAGGACGAGAGGAGGTCGTTGCCTACACCTTGTCCTCGTCACGAGATTATCGCCGGACGTTGAGAGTATATGAGCTTGAGGACAACAAAGAAAACAAAAGGAAACTGAAAGAAGACATACTTCCGGGTGCCACATTGGTTGTGGATGCCCGCCTCGGTGGTCTTTCCGACGGTATGCTTGACGATAAATCCAACTGTTTACCACGTGTCATTGACGACGGTCAGGAGTGGCTGTCTCCACAAGACGATAAGCCTCTCATTCGGTTTCGGGTGCGTTCCGTTACCGGAGAAGAAGGCCCCGCATCGGACAGCGATTGGCGGGAGCGATACCGTTTCATCACGCAGCAATCAGAGGAAGGAGAAGCGCAACGTTTTCTGATCGTTGAGAAGTGGCGTTACGATGCAGAAACCGAGGACGACCGCTCCGTCGGACATCTGCAAGAACTGGCCGAGCACCACGCCTGGACCGAATGTAAGGCGCGCGCTTTGGCTGACGCAATCGGTTTGCCGAGTGAGTACACCGACATGCTCGCCACAGCCGCCAAGCTGCACGACGAAGGCAAACGTCACGAGCGCTGGCAGCAGGCCGCCAAAGTCCCCGCTGACGGAAAATTCTACGCCAAGACTGACAGACGGATGAATACCAAACTGCTTGGCAGGTATCGCCATGAGTTTGGTTCGCTACCCTATGCCGAGAAGGACGAGGGGTTCAGGGCTTTGCCCGCTCCCCTTCAAGAACTCGCTCTTCATCTGGTCGCAGCCCATCACGGCTGGGCGCGGCCCGTCATTTCCATCGAAGGCGGGGACGGACCGCCCTCCGCTTTAGAGAAGCGTGTCCGCGACATCGCGCTACGTTTTGCGCACCTTCAAAAGCGCTGGGGACCGTGGGGTCTGGCGTGGTGGGAAGCGTTGTTGCGTGCCGCAGACCAGCAAGCCTCGCGGGAGAACGATGAGCGCGGGAAGCATCCTAATAGCGACGCCCAGGAGGGTGTCTGAATGGCTGAATCTTCTATTCCAGTGGACCTTTTTAACCCAGGCCAAGTTTTCGCCTGTCTCGGCTTCCTGGAGGCTGCGGACATATTATGCCGCGATGCCGAAGGGGGCTTCGATTGGAGCGATGAAGCAGAAGTAAGGTTCTGCTTGCAAGCTGTCGGTCGGGCGAACCCGTTTGCGGAAGTTCTGAAATTTCTGGCGGGAGCGAAGGTGAAAGCCATAGCGCCAGCAGGTTGGCGTCCCAAGAACGATCCGGCCAAAAAGGAAGAACCAAAAGACCCCAAGGCACAAAAGGCTCTTGAGAGGAAAAAGAGAAAGCTTGAACAAGAGTTGTCCGAGCAGGAACAATCCGAAATGTTTTCTTCTGTCTCGCCCGAAACAAGCTCAGCGATGCCAATTCGGATTGCCGGCAACAACAAGCATATTGTACTGGGACACTGGGCGGACGGCTCTAGCCGCAACGAGTTCAAGCTTTATTCGGGCAATCGGTCCGCTTACCAGATTGCCGGCGCGATGCTTCAAGGTATTGTCCAGCTTTGGACAAAAAGACGAACCGATCTCATTGAGCAGCCTTTTGATATTACTACGCCTATGGGTGGCAGTTTCAATTTTGACCCACGGGGCGGATGGACCGCGATTGACGCCGGATATTCACCGGACAGGCAAGAGCACAAAGTCGCGGCTTCTCCGGTCGTCGAAATTCTCGCGGCCTGGGGCTTGGAGAACGCCCGTCCAGACGAATACCAGACTCGTAAAGTGCGCTATTCGGCATGGGGGGCGCCTCTCCCTCCAATGCTGGCTCGGACCGCTCTTTTTGGAGGTTTTGCCACAATCCCCACGAAACGATTCCATTTTGAATTGCACCCGTCGGGTAATGAGAAAAGGGTGACTTTCGCAGAACAGGAGATTTGACTATGACCGATCTCACGCACGACACCATCAATGCCTGGGCCGACGACAGCGGTCCCGTGGCGTTACATCTGAAACAGAAGCTGTTGCCCGTTGAGGGAGAAGGCGGGGTTATCTTTCCGCCGACCTACGCCGATATCGGCTACAACATCGACACGCTCTCCGACGGGACGAAGGTTGCGCTGATTGACAGCGTGGGTTCCCAGGCCAACCGCATGGAGCCGATTTTCAAGCGTAAACCGTATGCAGCACTCGTTCCGCAGATTGAAATCGAATTACACACCAAGGAACACGACGGCGAGAAACACGTCGAGAGGCGTTCTCTCCTCGATCTCGCCCATCGGAGCGCCGATGCCGTCGTTTATTCGTGTCCGACACTTGCGCCCTGCATAGGGAAGGCTTTCCGCGCGCTGAAGCAACATGGCGATGCTGGACCACTATGCCAGTTGGCCCCTACATCCCTTGTGTTTGGCTTTTGGGATTCACGCGGGGAGTCGAGCGAAAGGCATCCACGTCTGGTACGGTCGATTATCCGTGCCCTAGACGTTCAGCCACTTCATACAGCAGCGCAATTCAATTCCGTGTGGAAAGCTCTTGATGAGAGCCAGCAGAAAGAACTGGACAAGGAAGCCAAAGCGAAGCAGATAAAACTGTCAGAGAAGGGCTTCGCAGATGCTCCGTCTACGTTCCGAAAGACCAAGGTTACCCAATACCTTGACGGGTCTCCTAACCTAGAAGCAAGAGTTCTTGGCGGCGTGCTGGCAAGCGGGTCGATTGAGCGGGATGTTACCGTCAACCTCGTTGCCCTCCGTGCAATAAATGGCGCCAATGAAGAGAAAACGAAATCGGTGCGGCGGTATCTTCTAGCCCTTGCGCTGATTGCAGCAACAGCCGAAATCGATTTGTTTCTCCGCGAGGGATGCCATCTTCGTTACGCCGATGAGGATCGTTGGAATGCGGTTCCCCGACGAGGCGAGATAGAGCCCATTGATTTGTCATCGGAACACGCTCAGAAAACTCTGCTTGATTACGCGAAGGAATCCGTCAAACCTTTCGGTGAGCAATGGCCCGAGGAGTTGATCCATAAGTTCGACTTAACAGCGGCCAAGAAGTTGCTCGCGAAGAAGACGGAAGATGAGGAAGGCGCGTCCTGAACCATGACTCGCGCGCTCCTCCTCTCGGTCCGCTTTCATGACGGGCGATATCATGGCGCTGGGGATTGGCCACCGGCGCCAGCGCGGCTGTTTCAGGCACTGGTCGCCGGTACTGCCAAAGGTGCGGAATTATCAGATACAGACAAAGTTGCGCTTGAATGGCTGGAGACGCTTGACGCGCCGATAATCGCCTCGCCAGCCGCTCGTGCAGGCCAAGCCTTCAAGAACTATGTGCCGAATAACGACCTTGATAAGTTCGGCGGCGACCCAAGACGCCTCTCAAAGATTCGGACTCCCAAGACCATACGTCCACATATTTTCAACGCAGAAACCCCGCTGCTGTTTATCTGGACGTTCGACGGCGGCGCGTCCAGCGAGGATCATGCTCGAACCGTCTGCCAGATTGCCGAACGGCTGTATCAGTTGGGGCGGGGCGTGGATATGGCCTGGGTCTGGGCGGAACTTCTGAATGCAGACGAGATTGAGGGACGCCTCGCCCGTCATGGCGGTGTCGTGCATCGTCCGAGCAAAGGCGGGGTTGGCAAAACTCTGCTTTGTCCAACGAGAGGGTCGCTTGCAAGCCTCGAAAAGCGATACGACGCAAACAGGGTGCGCTTCACCTACGTGAAGGAAGGCAGAAAGAACCAGCAACTTTTCTCTCAATCCCCCAAGCCCCGTTTCGCCAAAATTGCATACGCCACACCGTCCCACCGCTTTCTGTTCGAGATACGGGCGGCTCTATCCGAATCTTTTGCGCCGTGGTCGTCCGAGCGGGTAGCGGAACTCGTTCTCAATGTACGCGACAAGGTCGTGAGTCGGCTGAAAAAAGCGTTACCCAGCGCGTCTGGGACGATAGACCGCGTGTTGATTGGTCGCAACGCGACGGAGGCCGACAAGGCTGCCCGAGTGCGTATTCTGCCACTTCCGTCCATCGGCCATGCCCACGCGGACCGTGCCGTTCGCCGCGTCCTGGTGGATGTACCGCCGAACTGCCCCTTACGGGCCGATGATATAGCTTGGGCATTTTCTGGTCTCGAAGATATTGACCCGGCAACGGGAGCAAGTCTGTGGAATCTCGTTCGGACTGGAGAACGCGGGATGCTTGAACACTATGGCATCGACGCCAACGAACAGGTGGGGTTCCGCGTCTGGCGCACGGTCACTCCGGTCGCTCTGCCGGTCCTGCGGACGGGACGCAAAACGACCGGGGCCAAACGCGTAGCCGGTGAGGCAAAGGCCGCCCGCGCAGTCATACAGGTGCTGCGTCATGTCGGGGTGACAACGTCGGTCACGTCCATTCGCGTACAACGCGAGCCATTCGACCGGAACGGCGCACGGGCAGAAGAATTTGCCATGCCTGAACGCTTTGTGGCGCGCAACCTGCGTCACGTAGAAATTGCCTTCGCGCAAACCGTTCACGGCCCTCTCATCATTGGAAACGGGCGCTATCTCGGTCTGGGGCTGATGGCGCCGCAAAAGGGCGACTCACACGACGCGCTGGCCTTCTCGATAGCGCCCGAGGCGCATATCGCCACCACTGACGTTCCCTCCCTGCTGCACGCGGTCAGACGGGCCTTGATGGCACTGTCGGAAGATAAGCAGGGCCGGGTCCCCCGACTTTTTTCCGGGCATGAGCCCAATGGGGCACCGGCGGGGTCGGGGAGACATGAGCATGTTTTTCTCGCTGCGGATGACGCCGACGAGGATGGGCGCATTGCCCGCTTGATCGTAGCCGCGCCGTGGGTCTGTGACCGGACCACACGGGAAAGCCGTAAGGACCGGGCCTGCTTCGATGGCGTCGTAACGACCCTGAGCAGTGTGCGCGCCGGTCCGCTCGGCGTTCTGACTCTCGGCCCCGCGTATGCCCTAGCGACGGGCGACCCCCTCGTCGGTCCTTCTCGCGTATGGGAAAGCCGCACCCCTTATCGTCCGACACGCCATGCGGGAAGGGACAAAGAAACAGATGTCTTCGTCGTGCAAGACGTAATATCCGAATGCGAGCGGCGCGGTCTGCCGAGGCCCGAAATCGAGTTGCTGGAACTCAACATTGGTCCAAACTATGGCGTGGCGGCCCGAGCGCGCCTTCGCTTCGCTGTGGCGGTCGAGGGGCCAGTCATGCTTGGCCACGATAGCCATAAGGGCGGCGGCCTTTTTGGTGCGGTCGGCTGATGAACGATATTGCGGACAGGGCTCGCCGCGCAATTTTCCGCTCTTTGACAACGACATAATAAGGATTGAAACAACCTCAGCGCGGACTGGGAGCGGGGGGACAAAACCGGGGAGGATCGCGTTGCTTCTATGCTACCGGAACATAAGGATTTTCTCGCTGGGACAGAAAGACGGTCCGGCAGGTCGCAGCCGGAAAACAGCCGATCCGCGCAAGCGGGAGAAAAATTCCAGTCAAAACAACAATTTGGGAAGCTGGGGAATATCCCAGGCGGACTCGCCTGGGCCTCATTGAAGCTAGCAGAGCGAGACTATGAGGATTGAAAAATGCCTAATATCCCAGGCGGACTCGCCTGGGCCTCATTGAAGCCCTCTTGATTGCGAAAGCCGGTCGGCTATCTCCAGAATATCCCAGGCGGACTCGCCTGGGCCTCATTGAAGCATGCGCTTCCCCTAACCAACGATGTTTTGAAAAAATGAATATCCCAGGCGGACTCGCCTGGGCCTCATTGAAGCACCTTCAGCAACCATACAAAGGTCTA
>JAJDZM010000138.1 GCA_022824615.1 Candidatus Binatia bacterium
TGATCCCGAAACGGCCCAACAGTTCCATGATGAGACGCTGCCTGCCGCAGGAGCTAAAGTGGCCCATTTCTGCTCCATGTGCGGCCCCCACTTTTGTTCCATGAAGATTACACAGGACGTGCGGGACTACGCAGAACGCAAAAGCATGGACGAACAGGCCGCGCTGGAGGCCGGCCTGCAAGAGAAGGCGGAAGAGTTTCGCCAGGGAGGCTCGGAAATATACCGTCAGGCGCGCTGACCCGAGCGCTCGGCCCTGAAGCCCTTGCGCAGGGCCCGAACTGCTCTGATGACTCCGGCCATGCTGGTTGCTTTTTCCGCTCTGGCAATCTGTGTCAGGGCGTCGCGTTCGGCTTTACTCAAGCCGTTTTTCTGCTGGAGCGAAGCACTCCGAATGAACTGCTGCCACGGTGAGACGCTCGGTGCGGCCGGCTTGGTCTTTCCCAGTAGAGAGCGCACGCGCGGATTGGCCAAAAGGTAGAGGTCCTGGGCATTGAGTTTCAGCGCGGTCGATAATTTTTCGACAACGCGTTGACTCGGGTGGCGCATGCCGCGCTCCAGATACCCGATATAATTCGCTCGAACACCGACTTTTTTCGCGACCGTTTCCTGTGTCAGGCCCAATTCACGGCGGCGACCTTCGATCACTCGCCCAAAACTTCTATTAGCCATGCTCCATGACCTCCCTGACCCTTCTGGGTGCAAAGCGCGTTGCCAGACGTAGCATACTTATGGGCGTGACGCAAAAGAGAAGGCAAGGACGCGCACTGTGAGAGATATCACTCTCAGCGTGGTTTGGCGTGGAATTTGTCCGCCGAGCGGGGAGGCCTGAAGGGAAGCACTCTGCACGCAAAAGAGCCCGCGCTAGGGCGGGCTCCTGCATGGTCGCACGGTGACTCGAACACCGGACCTCTTGCATGTGAGGCAAGCGCTCTAGCCTGCTGAGCTATGCGACCCTGAATGAATTTTCTAGCACGGCACTGAGGTTTGTGTAAGAGGGGAGTCGGTATCAGGAGGCGGAAGAACTTGCCGATTGAGACGAACTTTCACTGGTCGAAGAAGAAGCGGAACTCTTGGTGTCGCTCTTGGTCTCACTCTTGGTTTCGCTGCTTTTGGATTCACCATTCTTCGCCCCGTCCGAGTTGGACGATTTTGAGCCGTTCTTGCCGTAATCGGTCGCGTACCAGCCGCTGCCTTTGAGATGAAAGGAAGACCGGGAGATCAGTTTGGTGACCGCCGTCCTCTTGCCGCAGTGCGGGCACAGATAGCGCTTCAACGGTTCGTCAGTAATACGCTGGGAGGCTTCGAATTCCCCATCACATTTTTTACAGGCGTATTCGTAGATCGGCATGACCACAGGCCTCCAAATCCCTAAGGGACTGTACTTACCACGGAACGCTAATCATCCCCCTATTGATTGTCAAGGCGGCGGCCGTCACCAGGCTTAGCGTAGCGCAAGGGACAGATCGACGAGGCTTTGTACCAGAAAGATCTGGAGAAACTGGATGAAGAGCATGAGCAGCAGCGGTGTCAGATCAACCGCGCCGATGACCGTGGGAAACGGCAGGAGACGCCGCAGGGCATAGAGGACCGGGTCGGTGATAGAGCAGAGAAAGCGGACAATGGGGTTGTACGGATCGGCATTGACCCAGGACAGGACAATACGAATGACGAGGATCCAGAAATAGAGCCAGAGTAAAGAGCCCAGAATGCTGGCCACTGCTTGCAAAAGATTCCCGAGAATAAACATCTTCCTCTCTTTCCTCTCCTCAGCCGCGCCCGAGTTCGCGTGACCGACGCGTGGCCGCAGCCACCGCGGCGCTGATGGTCTTGGAGAACGCGCCGGTTTCGAGGCGCTTGAGCCCGGCCAGCGTTGTGCCACCGGGCGAGGAGACCATTTCGCGGAGTTCCTGAGGAGTCTGTTTTGTTTCCTTGAGCATGGCGACCGCACCTTCCAGGGTTTGGAAGGTGAGGCGTTCGGCAACCGTTGGGTCGAGACCTGCTTTGATACCTCCGGTAATTAACGCTTCCGCGAACAAATACACATAGGCTGGCCCGCTGCCGCTCAGGCCAGTCACTGGGTCGAGCAGTTTCTCGTCTTGTACGGCTAACGCATCACCAACACCCCGAAAGAATCTGAGGACAAGTTTTTCGTCCGCGGTCTTCGCTTTTGTCCCGCGGACAACCACCGTCATGCTTTTCCCCAGCAAGGCCGGTGTATTCGGCATGACACGAATCACTCTGGCATCTCCGCCCAGGCCCTTTTCCAAACGGGTCAGCGTGACGCCGGCGGCAATGGAAATAAAGCGTTTTGCCGGGGTGACCGCGGGTCGGATTTCCGCCAAGACCTGATCGATAATTTGCGGCTTGACGGCCAGCACGATGGTCTGTGCCTGTTGCACAACGGTGCGGTTCTCCCGGATGCCCTCGACCTGATAGCGGCGTTTGATTTTGCGCAACTGGGCGGGTAGCGTATCGCTGACGATAATCTCCTGCGGGGTGTAGATCTGGCCATTAATGAGGCCCTTAATCAGCGCCCCGGCCATATTACCCGCGCCAATAAACCCAACCTTTTTCATCCTGATCCTTCCTCATTCTTGCCTGACATGGTAGGCGTTGTCATCGCTCGCCAAAAATCGCTCGTCCAACGCGGACGATAGTCGCCCCCTCCTCAATGGCAACTGTATAATCCTGTGTCATGCCCATTGAGAGTTCACGCAGCGGCATGCTGGCCGTTCCCAGTTTAGCATAGCGCTCCCGAAGCTGCGCCAGGGTCCGAAAATAAGGTCGTACCTCGTTCGGGTCTGAGACGGCCGGCGGAATAGCCATCAGGCCGTCGATTTGGAGACGGGACAAGGAGCTGACCCCTTCGAGCAGGGCATCGAGAGCCTCAGGCTGCACGCCGGCCTTGGTTTCCTCTGCAGCAAGATTTACCTCGACCAAGGCGTGCACCGTTCTGTCCTGTTTCACACCCTGTCGGTTCAGCTCCGTAGCCAGTGAGAGACTATCAAGGGAATGAATGAGTCGAAACAGTGAGACGGCGACCTTGGCTTTGTTGCGCTGAAGATGACCGATGAGATGCCAGGTTGCCGACTCGGGAATGGCGTGAATCTTGTGCTGCGCTTCCTGAACGTAGTTTTCGCCAATATCGGTTGCGCCGGCTCGTAAGGCGGCCCGTACGACCTCGGGTCCTTTTGTCTTGGCCGCACACACGAGCGTGACCTCGCCCGCGTGCCGCCCCGCGCGCTCGGCGGCCCGCGCGACCTGCTCGGACACGCGGGCATAATTGCTGGCTATATCATCCATGGCCTTTTTTCTGCCGTGGCCATTATGATGAGAGCAGGCCGACCGCACGCAGAGCGGTTGTGACCTCATCCATGGGTAAGCCGATAATATTGGTGCGTGAGCCGGAGACCTGCGCGACGAGGTCTCGCCCCTTACCCTGAATGGCATAGGCGCCGGCCTTGTCAAAGGGCTCTCCGGTGGCGAGGTAGGCAGTCACCTCCGATTCTGACAGCTCCTTAAAGGTGACCTGGCTGGTGACAACCTCAGCGGCAGTTGTCTTGCCGGCAGGATCCAATAAGACAAAGGCCGTCATGACTTGGTGGAGGTGCCCC
>JAJDZM010000137.1 GCA_022824615.1 Candidatus Binatia bacterium
CAGACCGCGACCCGCAATCCTGCCCTGTACCTTGACCAACAAGACCGGCTTGGCACCATTGAAGTGGGCAAGATTGCCGATCTCGTCCTGCTCGAAGCGAACCCCTTGGAGGATATCACCAACACCCAGAAAATTGCGGCAGTCGTTGCTGGTGGCAAGCTCTTCTCTCAGAGCGCCTTACAAGCCCTCCGGACGGCCGCCGCTACCAGTGCACGGCAGGGGTAACGGCCAGTGCCTCAGAAAGATCGCGCACTGCGGCAGGCGTCGCTCCCAGCCGAATGATAGTCGGTCACAAGTTTCGCTCCATCGGGGCAACTGATAGCGACATCGTCTCCGAGAGGATTTGAGCACACGTCTTTTCCTTTAAGGGGCTTGTGGTAGTGCAGGCTCGGACAGTCCGGGCGTTCATATACCCACTTGGTGGCCTCATCGGTTTTGTGTTGCAGTATTTGCAGGGCCGCTTCCTCAGGCGTGTAGTCCGGTTCCGGCGGCGGTGCTTCCGCTGTCACCCCTGCAGGATCGGTAGGGCGCGGCAGCACGTCCACACCGGTCTCCACGGGAGCCGTCTCTGACTGGCGGTTAGATGGGGCAGGAGCTGGCGGGTTCAGGTCTTCCCACTGACCCGTATACGGATTAAAAACTTTGCCCCACTCCTGAGACAATACTTGCGTTGAGCACAGCAGGACAGCGCAAAAGCCGAGCATGAGGAAGAGTACAATATCCCGCCGGACCTGACGCATACGGTTTCCTTGTTAGATATGTGTTTCAAACCATTCTTGGATGAGCGGCAGACTCTGGTCAAGCCCAGGGCCAGAGAGAATGTCACTGTGGCCAAGACCGGGCAGAATCACAATTTTCTTGGGTTCTCCGGCCTTTTCATACATGGACTGTGACTCTTCCATGGATACGCGCTCATCTGCGTCGCCGTGCAACCAGAGGATCGCGCGGGGTGATATCTGATGCACGACGGACTCGGGTCGATACGCAATCAACGCTTCACCCGAGGTCAGCGTGATCTCTCGGCTCCACTGTGGATGCTGGTCGAGAATCTGCGCAAACAGGGCGGCCGTACTCTCCGGCTCAGGCACAATCTCACTGGCTTGAACATACTGCTCCTGCCCGGTCAGGACGCGCGCGCGGCGGTTGTCTTCCAGGCGGCGGCGTAATGCCTGCCATTCCCAGAAATGACAGGCGTCCCGCGTCCAACGCCCACAGTCGCCGATGCCGCAGACGCTCACCGTGGCTTTGACCCGCTCTTCTACCCCGGCAGCATAACTGACGTTGGCTCCACCGAGGCTGACGCCGAGCAGTCCAATCCGGTCCGGGGCGACCTCAGGCTGTTGCTGCATGAACGTGACCGCATTTTGGATATCTTCGATCTGCCGCATAGGAATGATCTGGCGACGGGGTTCTCCGCCACTCGCACCCAGGAAGCGGTAGTCAAACGTCAGGACAACATACCCAGCCTGCGCCACGCGCCGGGCAATGTCGGGCAACAGGACTTCTTTCACCGCAGTAAAACCGTGGCATATGACAACACCGGGCCTTGGCCTATCGGAAGAGATGTCCTCAGGCAGAAAAAGGACGCCCGCCATAGGAACACTTTCACTGTAGAATTGAACCGACTTTTCCATACTCCTCCCTTTAGCGCTTGAGCATCCTGGGGATAAAACGTGGTACCCGGCGTTGATACTGCTCATATGCCTGCCCAAAACGCTCAACCAACTCGCGTTCTTCCATCAGCGTAATACCATACAGCACGACGCAGGCGAGGGGACAGAGAAGGTACACAGCCAGATAGTTCGTAAAAAGCGCAACCGCGAATACACTCAGAATCACAACGACATAGCGGGGATGCCGCAGGCGTGCATAGATACCCTGGTCCAAGAGCGGCTGACTGGTCGGCGTGGGCGACAGTTCGGGAATGCCGACCAGAGTCCGCAGGGTCAGATGTTTCCGGCACTGAAATTCCACCACCAGGGCTGCCCCAAAGCACAGCACGGCGGGCCAGCCTAACCATCCGGGAGGACCGAACTCTATGGCCAGAAGCGGATGGCGCAGCAGAAAGACGCCCGTACCGATAGCAATGAGAATCGCTCCCAGCACGGAGTACGAGATCGCAAGCCCAAGTTGTCGCCAGCTATGAACCAGACCGTGAGCAAACGGCCAGAACAAGATGCCTGGAATAAAGGTCACCAGCGTGAGGAGAGCCACGTGATAGCGGACGGTATCCATTCCATTCGCAAGCGGGTCGTCGGCTCCCCTCATACAACGCTATACGAGACGTTGAGGTCAGGTTTATTCTGGATGGTTTGGAAAACGACACAGTAGCGTTCAGTCAGACGAATCAGGGTTGCCAACTGCTCCGCATCGGCATCCGTGTCCAGATCAAACCGGAGGCGAATGTCTCGAAAGCCGACCGGAGCTTCTTTTGAAACCCCGAGGGTCCCCTTGAAATCCAGGTCGCCCTCTGCGCTCACCTTGCCGTCTCGAAGCTCCACCCCAATCGCCGTAGACACGGCTTGCAGGGTCACACCGGCACACGCCACAAGGGCCTCCAGCAACATATCGCCAGAGCAGGCCGCCAGCCCGTCCCCACCAGTCGCCGGGTGCAGTCCGGCTTCGACCAAGGCATTACCCGTTTCAACGCGGCAGGTAATGCCTTCACCAATCCGTCCTTCGGCATTCAGCGTTACCACCGCCTTTTCAGGCGTGTCTTTATAGGTATCCTTGAGCGGAGCCTGGAGGGCGCGGAGTTCTTCTGCTTTCATGGTCATCGTTCTCCTTCTTGCTGTTTACTGCTCCATGCGGTCCAACGCGTCTTGCGTACTGCCCGCGTCACTATAGTCGGCGTCCTGGTCAAAGCTCACGAAAATCATGCTCACCCCTTCAGGACCGGCGGTGAGCGACGCGGCCTGTTCCCCACCCGGAATGAAACGAAGCGCTTTCGGTTCCAGCCGCCTACCGAGAAGCGAGACCGAACCCGAATAGACCACTTCATACCGGCCATACTCCGGAACAGGAGGCGTAAATTCGGTACCAGCCGAAAATTCAACCAGTTCGGCAGTGGGGCCGAAGCTCGGTGGGATCAGCAGCTTGCGGCGTGCGTGCGAGCAGCCGGGCATAGGCTGCCACTCGACTTCATGCGCGCAGCGCGTCAGTTCGCGGCCACGAACGTTTGCCTGCCAGCGCCGTTTTTTGTCGCGCATGACAGCCAGACCGCCCGGTTTGGTATGCAGCACAAGCATGTCGTGCCCACCGCTGACCGTGAACGGACCGTAGGGCGTGTTATGTTCCGTATAGTGCACGGCCGGCGCATCCAGCCGGACTAGCGGGAAGGCCATTGAACCTTCAAGCAGGACTTGGAATTGCGCCGCATAATGAAAATGCGGCTCCACCGTATA
The DNA here is from genome assembly GCA_022824615.1 of Candidatus Binatia bacterium. Classification (GTDB taxonomy): domain Bacteria; phylum Desulfobacterota; class Binatia; order Bin18; family Bin18; genus Bin18. The sequence goes on from JAJDZM010000137.1 coordinate 3,405, forward strand.
GTCTTCCGAGATTTGTGCCCGTATGGCCTCAGGCCCACCGTCTCTGCCGGTGAGATAAAGCTGGAGTTGGGCTTCTCCTCCACCATCCAGAGAGAGGGTTTTCCACGTGAGGCTTGCTGGCTCCACCACCCGTTCCGGTGAGTCGTTCATCTGTTTCTCCTAAACATGAGACAGTCTGTACCACATTCCGTTGGCCCACCTACTGTAGTCCACAACAGGCTGGCAGGTCAAAACCCGCAACGCGTATCGCATCGGACAAACAGGTTTCCCCCTTCCCTCGCCAACTGTGTCAGTCAGACCATCAAGTTAAGGCCGCGAGACGACCTTCTCCTCACTTCAACCCGAAGAGCTGAGTAAAGTAGAACACGCCCTCTTTCCCCTGCGCACATCCAATACCGGTCTGATTAAACCGGCCTTCCATATTCTTCCGATGCCCCGGGCTGTCCAGCCAACCTGCGCCGGCGTCCACTGGAGCACTGGCGGGCGAGGAATTATTGCGGGCAAGGTTTTCCGCGAATGTTTCGAGTTGGACAAATCCTTGGGCCATGCGTTCGCGTTCCTCAAAGCCGTCGTGACTGAAGACCTCGTATCCGGTGGCCATAGCTCGGCTATGTTGTCGCACAATCGTCGCCAGAGCTTCGCTATACTCAAGAGGCGGAAGTCCGATCGCAATACGGTGTTCATTCACCAAAACATGGGTGCGACGCTCGAAGTCTTGCATATAAGAGAGCGCATCAATCGGCTCAGTGCGAACACGCTCAAGGAGCACGTCAGGAGAGGGCCTGCCCACTCGTAAATGCTCTCGAAGCAGATCCTCTTGGATGGATATTACAACTACGCCCGCGATAGCTGTGATAAAGAGGCCCGTCCAGAGAAAGAACGGGTTGAATCTCCAGCCCTGTACGGGAGAGCGTGCGGTCAGGGATTGCCCACAGTGTCCGCAGAAGCGCGCCTGTTCTCTATTGGGTTTGCGACAATCTGGACAGGACTTCATGAGTGTAAAGCGTTCAATTTTTCGACTGCATTCCGGTCGTTAAGGCCAGCGTCGTTTCTCTCCATTAGCCCGCGCAACTGCCCGCTGAAAGTCTGTCTCCTGAGAGACAGGAGGATAAATTGCATGATTTCCCCGACTCAAACTTTATTTAACTATCTGTTTTTACTTGGAAAACAAAATATTCTTGACACATATTCAGTTTTACATCCATCTAGCTAAAAAGTGCTTGCTACCCTACCTGTCCGTAGATTCTACAGATTTCCTCCCCCCTGGAGTCCGGGAGACCCCCTCCCGGGCTCCCCTTCCTTTTTCGTCGTGTACTTCCGTTTGCGAAACGGGTCTCGGCCACGAAGATCAAGCTGGGCACTGGGGTTTGTCTCGTACCGAAACATAACCTGTTGTCGCTAGCTGGGGAGACCTCCACACTGGGCCACTATCCGGGCGACTGTTCTCTGTTTGGTCTTGGGGCCGGCATACGGCCCATAAACCGGTCCCCGCTCCTCCTCACCAATCACCCCCTCTCCCCGCTCCTCTTTGCACGTACCGGTCAGTGCTTTTTCAATGCAGGCTTCAAGGGCTTGTTCGGTGGTCTGGGAGGTCATACCATTATCTTCTACGCAGCAATAAATAGATTTATTGTAAAATTATTAAAATTGTTAAGATAAAATCCTCAACAACTGATGGGATACTTGTCATGGAGTTGCCTCGCCAGCGTCACATCCGCCTCTTCCAGCGGCCACACTTCGACACCGGCTCTGACCACCAACGCCGGGGCTGCATCGAACGTCTGGAGTCGGCCGACCGGCAGGTAGGCATGTGCCAACTCCTGCAAGACCTCCGCCGAAGTACCGAGAAGCGTGCCGCGCCGGTGGGACTCGACAAAGAACTCTCAGGCCGGCGCTTGCAGCGGATGTGGCCGACCTACCGCGTACATGAAGACGTTCGTATCGACGAATATCATGTGTTGGCTGCGTTCCGCCGGCGCGACTCGGCGATTGCGCTCAGGTGCTCGTCCCATTCCGGTTCGGCCTCGGGACCTTTCAGGGCATCACACACCCTGAAAAACTCTTCCAAGGCCGCGGGTGACTCGAAAAGCTCGGAGCGTTGCCGGTCTTCAAGTCGTTCACGGGCGGCAGCCCTCAGCCAAGCGCTCAACGTCAAGCCCTCCCTGCGAGCCTGAGAGACGAAACGGCCACGGTCTTCATCGGGTATTATCAATTGAACTCTGGCCATGACGTATCTCCAGCCTCCTCGTAAGAATGTGTATAAAAATTACACATTTTTTGACCAAATATCCATCCTGATCACGGGTGGCGTCGGCTGTATTGCCCAGCCCTTCAAGGCCGTTCGACACCGGAGGGTTTGTAGGTGGGGTAGGGTTTGAGGATGTGGCATAGATTGTTCGCGGTGGGGGCAACCCTTGTGGTTGCCCCTCTTGGGAGGGAATTATGCACATTAAGACACCGGGGAGAGATTGTGCTGAAGTAGGCGGATGTTAACGTTACAACAACTGGGGCAAGAGTTTGGGACCGAGGAGCAGTGTCTGGCCTATGTGGTTCGGCTGCGCTGGCCGCAGGGGGTTCGCTGCGCTCGCTGTGGGAGTGCGCAGGTTGCGAAGCTGGCGCGTCCGTGGCGGTGGCAGTGTAAGCAGTGCAACAAGCAGGGCTACCGTTTCTCACCGTTGGTGGGGACCGTATTCGAGCATACGAAGTATCCGCTGACGATCTGGTTCAAGGTGCTCTATCTGCTGTGTCAGAGTAAGAAGGGGATCAGTGCCCTCCAGGTCCAGCGGATGATCGGGTCGGGCTCCTACCGGACCGCGTGGTCGATGTGCCACCGCATTCGGGCGGCGTTGCAGCCTGCGACGCGGGGGCCGTTACGGGGCGTGGTCGAAGTGGATGAAACGTATGTCGGAGGCAAGGAAGGGAAGAAGCAGAAGGCGAAGCGACGGCGCCTGAATGGCACGGCGGGGAAGATTCCAGTCCTGGGGGCGCTGAGCCGCCGGGGCATGGTCGTGACGCAAGTCGTGGAGACCCCGGACACCCGGACCTTGCAAGGCTTCGTCACCACCCGCGTGTCCCCCCAGGCAGAATTGGTCGCCACGGATGACCATTCGGGCTATCGCTACCTCCGGGCGGCGGGGTATCGGCATGAGACGGTCCGCCATAGCCGCGGGGAATATGTCCGGGGGCGGGTCCACACGCAGAGCATCGAGAGTTTCTGGGCACTGCTCAAGCGGGGGCTGCTCGGCACCTTTCACCATGTCTCGCGGCGCTACTTGCCCTTATATCTGAGGGAGTTTACGTTTCGGCCTAATCATCGCACGGATCCGCACCGGTTTGAGCGCATGCTCGCCGGGGGCGTAGGAGGAGGCTGACAGATGGAGCAATCCCCCTCCCGGCCTGAATCACCCGAAGCGTTACGGGACTTTGAGCACGTGCTTAAACAGCTTCTGCGGCTTCCGCCGCCGAAGACCAAGGCCGTACGCGCCCGCCAGACCGCCCGCCTCGTCCGTGCCAAGAAGGCCCGTCGTCCGGTGTCAAGTTCAGCATAATTCCCTCTTGGGAGGGGGTGATCCTAGGTGCCATGCCTTGGGCGGCCACAAGGGCCGCCCCTACAGGTATCCCTACAAATGGGTTGTTCGGGCTGGATTCTCCGGGTCTTCGGCCCAGCGGGCCGGGTTGTCCATGATGTATTGGCGAACCCGGTTCAGGGTCGTCTCGTTGCGGATGATATGTTCGTAATAATTCCGTTGCCATAATTTACCAGCGAACGGTGACCAACCCAACATTTTCACCCCACGCGCATATTCAACCGTTGTCAATGATTTATACGCGCCTATCACCGTGCCCAATGATCTCGTAGCAACCCTTGTGGTTGCCCGTCTTGGGGGGGTGATCCTGCGTGCTATGTCCTGGGCGGCCACAAGGTCCGCCCTTACATCGATCAACGCGATAATGCCGTGCATGTGATTCGGCATCACGACGAACGCATCCGGTTGAACACTTGGAAATCGTTTGGACAAAGAACGCCACTGTGTAGCGCTCATCCGCCCGACATCGTTCAACCGCATCTCTCCGTTTACGATTTCGCCGAACAGGCTGGCCCGGTTGTGGGTACAGATGGTCACGAAATACGCCCCCGCCCACGAATAATCGTAGCCGCGCAGACGGAGCGAATGACGCCGGTGTGAATCCCTTTTCGTCACACTGACCCCAAAGCCTTATAGGCATGATGCCCAGTCATGGTGGTATCAAGCGAGGATCATACTCTTCTTTGCCTGAAGCGGGATGGTCGGGAAGCAGAATACCCAACAGACCACATCTGGAATTCTTCTTGGTCTTCCTCAAACTGGAACCAATCTCCCAATCCACATGCTTTCTCTTCCAGGTACAAAGGCTGGATCTTGAGTTTTATTTTTTACCCTCCCCCATAATCTCGCCGCTGGGTGGGACTGGGTGGAGGTTGGCGATCATATGCCCTCCTCCAACTCGGTATCGTGAAACAGATCAATATAACTTTTGTACATGAATCTCCGATTGCGGGTCTGGCCGGTGAACTCGTGTAAAATGCCGTTTATATTGAAATTTATCTTTAATATAGATTGAAAAACTATTCTTATTAAAGGCAGCGTTTAATAACGATATCCCCGTGCTACTCGCCGATCATCTCATTCGGCAGCGAAAAGCTAGCCTGTACGCGCGGATGGGCAATATGAGCCACTGATCGCGCAAACAGTCATCCGCAATCGACCAGATAAAAGAGACGAGTTTATTGTGTCCGGTGTGGTCCATTTGTATACCTCAGGCAGCGCGCGGAATCTTCTTTGCCTCGCCGTATCCCCGAAGCCTGGATACCTGTTTTCGCAGGTATGACACAATACGATCTGGTATTCCCGCAGAAGAGGCAGCCCGACATCTTGCAGGTAATGGAAGAAGACAGATACACAAGAGTGAACATTCCAGAATAAGGAGGAAAGTATATGGACATTGGCGTATTCTGTTTCACATCCGGCGAGTCGGCGGACCCTGCGGTTGTGGCGAAAAAGGCCGAAGAACTGGGTTTTGCCTCGTTCTGGGTCCCGGAACATCCGATTCTGCCGGTGTATACCACCGTGGGCTATCCCATGGCTCCGGATCAGCCGATTCCAAGAACGATCGGGATTATTTCCGACCCGTTTGTATCGCTGGCTCGGGCCTCGGCCATGACCACGCAGATCAAGCTGGGCACAGGGATTTGCCTCGTGCCGGAACGCAACCCGTTGTTGCTGGCAAAAGAGATATCCACGCTGGATCACTATTCGGGCGGGCGTTTTCTGTTTGGTATTGGGGCTGGCTGGCAAAAAGAAGAGTGTGAGATCATGGGCGGAGACTTTCCGCACCGCTGGACTCAGACCCGGGATTCGGTTCTGGCCATGAAAGAACTGTGGACTGCGGACGAGTCCGAATATCACGGCAGGTATTATGACTTTCCCGCGGTCAAGTGCTTTCCCAAGCCGGCCCAAAAGCCGCATCCGCCGGTTATTCTGGGTGGCTCAGCCAAGAATGTGTTCAAACGGACGGTTGAGTGGGGGGACGGCTGGATGCCGGTCAGCACCTCGCCTGATGAGATTCGACATGGACGCGAGACCTTGAACGAGCTGGCCGCCCAAGCCGGGCGTGATCCCAAGTCTATCTCCGTTATCGCCTTTGGGCAGCCGGGACAGTTGCATAGCCGCGATCAGGTCCAGGCATTGGAAGCGGCCGGCGCGGAACACGCCATTATCTGGCTCAACAAGTTGCAGGAAGAGGAGGTCATTCCGGAGCTAGAGGGGTTAGCCCAAGAGATGCTGGGCGCATAAAAACGCAGGGGGAGCCGCGCCGTGAAAAACATTATGCATCTGAATGCTTTTCTGATTCACAGCCCCATGAATCATACGGTCGGGTCGTGGACCCATCCGGACAGCACGATCGGCTCCTCCTTTGCTCAACCCGACCTGTGGCAGGACATTGCCAGAACGTTGGAGCGGGGTAAGTTTGACGCCATATTTTTTGCGGACCAACTCGCCACCTATGGCAACTACCGCGCCCGCACCGACGAAGCCCTCATCCATGCCGTTCAGTTTCCGGTTCATGATCCCATCCTGCTGGTTCCCATGCTGGCTGCGGTAACCGAAAGGCTCGGCTTTGCCGTGACCCTGTCCGCCACCTATTACCCGCCGTATATGGCGGTCCGTAAACTTTCGACGCTCGATCATCTGACCAGGGGACGGATCGGGTGGAATATTGTCACCTCCTTCCATGTTGGTGAGGCGCACAACATGGGCTTGGAAGGCACGGTTACGCACGATGCGCGCTATGAGCGCGCCGATGAATACATGCAGGTCTGTCACAAACTATGGCAGAGCTGGGAGCCTGACGCGGTCGTGGGGGATAAAACGTCCGGGGTGTATGTTGACCCCAGCAAAGTCCATCCCATCAATCACAAGGGCAAGTGGTTCTCCTGTCCGGGCATCTCGCCGGTTGCGCCTTCACCCCAGGGTCACCCGGTCCTTTTTCAGGCTGGCGCCTCAGGCTCTGGGCGCGATTTCTGCGCCCAGCACGCCGAGGCCGCGTTCGGGGTGCAACTGACCACCCGAGCTATGAAAGCCTATGCAGACGACATGCGCGCACGGGTAAAAAACATGGGCCGAGATTCCGCCAGCCTCAAATTCATTTGGGGTATTCAGGCCATTGTCGGAGGAACGGAGGAAGAGGCGCGCCGGAAGCAGCAAGACGTCAACGACCACGTTCCGGTCGAAGGCGGATTGGCCCTGCTGTCGGGTCACACCAACCACGACCTGTCCCAATATGACCTGGACCAGCCGGTTGAAGATATTGAGGTTGAAGGCGTGCGCGGGCTGTTCGAGATATTCACCAAGATGTATCAATCGGGCGATCTGGGCCGCGACCGACTCACCATGCGCGAGGTCGGTAAAATCTACGGTGCGACTATTGGCTGTCCGCAGATTGTCGGCACGCCGGAACAGGTCGCCGATCAGATGGAAGCCATCCTGGATGAGACCGGCGGACACGGCTTTAATATCACCCCCTCGACGATGCCGGGCTCAATGACGGAATTTGTTGACACGGTCGTCCCGGTGTTGCAGAAACGCGGCCTGCACCGCACGGAGTATACCGGCCAGACGCTCAGAGAGCATCTGAGGCAGGAGGCGTGTGAGTAAGAAAAGAGGTGGTCTCCACTTGAGAGGGAGGGCCGCGTAGTGGTGGAGGGTGTTTCACCCGGTCAAGGCACCCACCCCGGCCCTACGGGCCACCCCTCCAAGGACGTGTGATGCAGATTAGAGGTTCGTGTAGCAGGAGCGTGTCGAGGATAGACTAAGCTCACATTCCCTACCACAGGAGGTGAGCCAGGCCTATGGATCTCGACACGTTCCTGGTCGCACTCTCTACCATCGTGGACGATCTGTCCCAGCAGGCGGCGGCGGTGAAGCCGGCACGCCCGGGGCCCCGGCCTGTAGTGTCGGACAGCGAGGTGCTCACCCTGGCGCTGTGCGCGCAATGGTGGGGGCGCTCGGAGCGCGCCTTTCTGCGCTATGTCCGCCACCCCTGGCGGGCCTACTTTCCCCGGGTCCTGAGCCAAAGTGCCTATAATCGGCGCTGCCGCGCCGTGGCCGAGCGGCTGGTGGCTTTGCTCCCCGCCGTGGCCGCGCAGTTGCAGGCGGCCACAGCGGCCTACCAAGTGGTCGACACGGTGGCGGTGCCCTTGCTGCGGCGCTGCCGGGGGCAGCGCCAGCGACTGTTCGGGGAGATCGCGGCTATCGGGCGGGGGGGCAGCGCTAAGGAGTGGTATTACGGCTGCAAGCTGCTCGTGGCCGTCACGCCCACCGGGGTGGTCACAGGCTTTGTCGTGGCCCCAGCGAGCACCGAGGAGCGGTGGGTCGCCGACGCGCTGCTGGGCTGGCGGGCCAATCGCCACGCGGCCCCCCTTCAAGTGGCCGACTTGCCCTCGCCACGCCGCTCCAACGGGCGACCGTATGTCGGCCCCACCGGCCCGCGCTGGCCGCCGAGTGGGGCCGGAGCGCCCGGACGGGGGGGGTATCTGGCCGATAACGGCTTCTGGGGCCGGGGGTGGCAGCAGCATTGGCGGTGCGACTATGGGGCGGCCCTGACCACGCCCAAGGATTATCCGGCCCCGGCCCGCCGGCAGCACCGCCGCCGGTGTCAGATCGTCGAGACCATCAACGGCCATCTGAGCCGCTCCTTTGGCTTGCACTTTCCGGGCGCCCGCAGCCCCCGGGGCTTGCTGACGCGGCTGGCGGCCAAGCTCGCCGCCGTTAATCTCGGCCGCTGGCTCAACCACCTCTTCGACCGACCCGCGTTGGCCTTCGCCACCCTCTTCATCGGCTGATGCTGCAATACGCATCACACGTCCTTAAGGAGTGCGGGCTTCCAGCCCGCATGGCGGCCATCCTGGCCGCCCTCCCAGGCGGGGAGCCCTCCCATCCCTTCCCTGGCCGCTTGGTGCCAGCCATGGTCTTTCCCGCCGAGCGTGGACTGGCACGGCGACAACGTATCGTAAACCGCGCTAGGGCCGGATCGTATAGGCACGGGGGCCGGTATGCGCGCGGAGTTGGGGTTGAATCCAGTCCACCCAGTCACACAGCACCGGGCGGGTGTGTCTGGGGTCGATCATGTCGTGGACGGCAAAGCCTTCGGCCCGAGCGTAGACGGAGCGTTTGCTGGCGAGCGCTTCTTCAATCTCCCGGCGCTTGGCCTCCGGGTCCGGCGCAGCGGCAATCTCGCGCCGGTAGGCGACCGCGACTCCCCCCTCCAGCGGCAGGGCGCCACTCTCGGCCGACGGCCAGGCAAACACCATTCCATCCGGTCCGAAGTGGACCACACCGGCAACGCCATAGACCTTGCGGACGATGACCGACACCCAGGGAATGGTGCATTGCATCAGGGCAAAGATGGCCGCTGTTCCATAGCGAATAGTCGCGCTCTGCTCGGCCTCCGGTCCGATCATGAAACCGGGTTCGTCCACCAGGCTGACCATGGGCAGATGAAAGGTGTCACACAGATCAATATGCCGCTTCACCTTTTGGGCGCCCTCTGCGGTCATGGCGCCGGCATACCACTGCGGGTCGTTGGCCAGAATCCCGACCGGTTGGCCGTTCATCCGGGCCAGTCCGGTAATTTGGGAAGGACCGTACAGGGGCGCAATCTCAAAAAATGAGCCACGGTCAACAACGCACTCGATGACCCGCCGCATCGAATACGCACGCCTGCGGTTACGCGGAATAATACCGAGCAGTGCTTCTTCCTGACGGTTGCGGTCGTCCTCGCTGGGCTGGACCGGAGCCGCTGCCCAGACATTGGTCGGCAGATAGCTCAGGAATTGCCGGATTTGGGCAAAGACGGCGGGCTCGTCCTCCGCAACATTGTCCACCACTCCGCTGCGCAGGTGGATGTGTGGGCCACCGAGTTCTTCCTTGGTGATCGGCTGACCAAAGGCGCGTTCCACCAGGGCCGGTCCGCCGATCATCACCTGCGAGGACTTCTGGGTCATGATCGAGAAATGGGAGGCGACCAGACGGGCCGCGGGCAGGCCGGCCACGGCTCCCAATGCGGCGGACGCAACCGGCACCATGGACATGGCCTGCATGACCGACATGAAGCGGGGCGGGGCGTTCACCGATTCCGTACTGCCGGTTGTTTCGCCGCTGTTCTTCCCGCGGGGGACACTTCCGCCACCGCCTTCGAGGAAACGAATGAGGGGCAGCCGGTAGCGACACGCCAGTTCTTCGGCCCATACGCTCTTGCGAAAACCGGCGGACGAGGGCGAGCCGCCCTTGAGGGTAAAGTCCTCGCCACCGACCACGCAGGGACGGCCTGCGATCTTGCCGAAGCCGACAACATAGTTCGCAGGGGTAAACGAGCGGAACTGGCCCTGTTCATCGGTTTCGGAGTAGCCGGCAATCGGCCCTTGTTCGCGGAAGGAGTCGGCATCGAGCAACTGGTCCACACGCTCACGGACGGTCAATCGTCCCCGGTCATGTTGCTTGGCAACCGCTTCGGGCCCGCCCAGCTCATGGGCGAGCTGTCGGCGTTGCTCAATGCCCCGGACTTCTTTTTCCCAGCTCATGTGGAGTGATCTACCGTTCCGTCTGTAGCTGATTCCTCGTCTTCAAACACCTTGTACAACTCGTAGTCAAAATAGCTGACTGAGACAACTTCCGAGGTTGGAATGACGACTTGATACGCGCTCAGTTCACGTTCGATCCCGGTTTGTTGCACGAGGTCGTCCTCGGCTTTCGCCAGCCACCAATCAAAGTCCTGCTCTGGAAAGTCATGGGCGTAAAACTCGACACGCTCTGCCAGTCGTTGCGTATACACTTCTTCAGTTTTTTCTCGATAGTCGTTTAGGAGCACAAGACGCTTGCTGGCCTCGGTTCGATAGCCACTATGTGTGAGGAAAAGTTCAATATACTGCACGTCGTAGGCTGGATTAAACAAGTCGGCTATACGGCCAACATACGCCTTTCCGCTACGCAAAGTGACAGAAACTTCACGGCTTTGTCCAAACGCCCGACGAAGTAAGACTTCCAGGGGATCTCCTTTCTTTTCAATGACAAGATTCATGTAAGCGTCGAGAGACACCAGCCGTGAAACTATCGGAAGCACGACACCGATAATAAGCGCAACTAGACTCTTCCCTGCATGTGGCACGGGCAGCACCGCGCGTATGAAGCGGTGCGCCGCTTCAACGTCAACAATCTGCCAACTACGCGCGTAATACACGACCGCCGACGCGATAATCAGTAGAAACAAACCTGCAGTTACGGAGTAAAGGAAAAGGGCGTACCCTTGCAGACGGTTAGTGTAATAGCGTGAGAGTGGGAAAAGACGTATGAACAGGAAGCCCGCAACAAGGCTGCACGCAAGTGGTAACTGAAGCCCTGTGCCGTGCACGGACGCTCCTGCCCTCAATTATGACTCTTCTGCACTCTCTTCTTGTTTGAGCGGGGGGGTATATTTGCCAGCAAGATAATCGCTCTTGAACTTCTCCTTATCGAGATTTCGGAACATGATCTCCGCAATGGAAACAGTCTGTCTCCCCTCAAAGTTGGTATGCACCTTCAGTACGTCTCCAAAGCGTCCACGACCTTTTTCCTGTTTTGTCATGAACGGCCCCCTTTCTAATGACCTTTCTACGACACGAGAGAAATTTTGCAACCGCTCCTACACGAGCCCACGCGACGCTCCCAAATTCGCATCAGGCAATCTGGGTCGGTCTACTGCATAGGAGAAAACGCTGCCGGCAGGACGATTTTGTTCTGCTGCGTCAGCAGCAACTCCCGCGTACCGGGCGGCCAGTTGGGCAGTTGAGCGGCCTCGGCCCAGACGCGGCTGCGCTCGTCCAGGCTCGTGTAGGGCCAGATATGGACGAATTTATTGAGCGTCCCGAGATCGCTATACCAGCAGGCGGCCAGGGGCGAAAGCTCGGTCCGGGCATTGATGGCTTTGGCCCAACGCTCCAATACGGTCGGCATGGCCCCTGGCTGGTATATATAGGTGCGGATCTCATACACCGGGCCAAGCTTCCGCTTACCGAGCGGTTCCATAAAAGGCGCCGGGATAAAGATTTCGGATTCCATGTGTTCGATGAACGGGCCGATCGGAGGAGGCCACGCCCCGCTTTGCATGGCCTGCGCTCGAGCCTCCGTCCGCTGCTGAAGACTCTCATACGGCCAGACATGAATAATCTCGTTGAGCGGGCCGATCTCAGTATGCCAGAACGCCCCGAGCGGGGAAAATTCCTCGCGCCGCGGCAGGGCATCCCCAAAGATCCGTTCGCATTCGGCGAGCGTCCCCGGTTTGAGACGATAGGTCCGGACTTCATAAATCATAGGGGTCCTCCTTGCTAGCCACTAGCCACTTCCCCGGGCTGGCATTCCCGCAGGGCCTGTTGCAGCCCGTCCCGATCAAAACCCTTGCCGATAAAAACGACGTGTTCGGGTGGTTCGGGTAATAAATCCAGCCACTCCATGTCGAATTCGCCGGTCACATATTGAAACATCCACTGCTCGTCCGAGTCGGTAAACCGCACAAACCCCTTGGCACGCCACACTGCGTCCGGCAGGCTGCGCATCAGCCGCTCAAACCGCTCGCGGACCAGTGGGGCTTCGCACAGACACGTCAGCGTATGAAAATGGTCGTGTACCGGTGCCTGACGCGAAGGGGAAACGTACCCGGCATTTTTGTCTGTTTGCCGGTAGACAATCTCGGCGTAATCCATTTCCCCGCGTTCGGTCCGAACGATCGCCGTGCGCGGATTTAACTGACGAATCTGCGCCTCCAGTTCGGCCATAGTGGACTCGTCTGCCAGGTCCCGCTTGTTTAATATCACCACATCGGCGAGCTCCGTCTGTTGACGAATGCCAGAGTGTATTTCTTCGGCCAAGCGGCTGAAATTAATGGGGTCAAGAACGGCAATCAGCGAAGCCAGTCGGACCAGAGGCAGGACCTCTTCTTTTGTGGCTTGATCCATGAGTTCGACCGGGTCGGCGAGGCCGGTAGCTTCAATAAAAATGACATCCGGCTTGAGGGCGGCAACGTCCTGAATCGCGAGGCCCAGGGTGCCGCCAATTGTGCAACAAATGCAGCCATTGGTCATCTCTCGGATGGTATAGCCCTGCCCGCGCAGCAACTCGCCATCGATGTTGACCTCCCCATACTCATTCATCATGACCGCGGGTTTGAGCCCCTGGGCCAGACAATAGTCCAGGAGGCGGCGCAGGAGGGTCGTCTTGCCGCTGCCCAGAAAGCCGGAAATCAAATGGACCGGAATCCGCTCAGCATCAGAGAAAACAATCCGCTCTTTTTGCTCGTCCATAGCGTCAACAGTATTCCAGGATTCACGCGCGCGGGGAAGGCCGGAAACGGGCCGGCTTGGTTTCAGGAAGATAATGTGTTTGATTTCTCCCTGTCCTCCCGCTCAACCAAGAGGTTGCCTACGTGCCAGCATAATGCTAGCGTTTTGGAGTCATAAAGAGGAGAAAGGCAAATGGGAACCCTGACGATCCGAAATCTTGACGATGGCGTGATCGAGACACTGAAGGCACAGGCCAAGGCCAACCAGCGTTCACTGGAGGCCGAGGTCCGGTATATGTTGACGCAGCGGGCAGACCAGCGCGTCCGTATGACCGACTTTCTTGAGCGTACTCGCCAGGTCGCTGCCGGAACTCCTGCTGTCCCCCAAACAGACAGCGTCTCCCTAGTGCGCGAGGACCGGCAACGCCCGAAGCATATCAAGCTGTCGCTGGTTGAATTTCTGCGGGCCTCTCCGCTGGCGGGTGTCGAGTTGGACATCGAACGCGACCGATCGTTGCCTCGTGATGTTGAACTGTGAGCTTTCTGATCGACACATGTACGCTCTCGGAACTGGTCAAGCCGAAGCCGTCGCCTCGGGTAGCGAGTTGGTTCGATGCAGCGCCCTCAAGCGTACTGTTCATCAGCGTCCTGACCTTAGGCGAAATCCGTAAAGGCGTCGCAAAGCTCGCGCCCAGCCACCGCCGAGACCGGATCGCTGCGTGGCTAGAAACGGAATTGCCGGCTTGGTTCGAGGATCGTGTTCTGCCAGTCGATATAGCCGTCGCGGACGAGTGGGGCCGCCTCATGGCTCGACCTGAGAAAATTCCCACTATCGACAGTCTGCTCGCTGCCACCGCACTGCATCACCGTCTCACGGTCGTCACCCGCAACGAAGCCGACTTCGCCACCACGGGTGTCGAACTGCTGAATCCCTGGAAACCGTCTTAGAGCAGTTCAACAATATCGCTGTACAACCGTTTGACGTTCCCATAAACCACAAAGACCCGTTCGACGAACTTCTCTTCGTGTAGGCTCAAGAAGATTGGGGACCATATGAAAATAGAGATTGGCGAATCACTCGGCTATTCCTATCTGCGGCATGTCAAGCGGTGCTGGTTAGTCCAGACCAACTGGAAGGTGTCCGAACATTGGCCAAGGTATAAAAGCGACGCAGAACTGGAAACGATGTTTCGTCTCATGAAGCAGAAGTTTGACGGGGATGGAAGGGTCTTCAAGGAAACAAAAAATGCCGGGCAATTTTTGAAACAGGGCGAAATCGATCTTGTCGGAATAGACCTGCAAGGTGATGTCCATGCGTTAGAAATCGCTTTTCACGAATCTGGTTTGAACTATGGAGGCGGTTCTGACAATAGAGTGCTCAAGAAATTACTACGCACCTACATGATACTGCATGCTTACCAGCGCTCCGAAACAAAATTCCACATCTCTTTTGCCTCTCCAAAAGTAAATCCTATCGCTCAAAAGCCGCTTGACGATATTTTTATCACATTGCGAAATGAATACCCAAAAATCGACTGGAATCTGATAACCAACGATGAGTTTACCAATGAGATATTGGAAAAGACACTAAAAGCGACAGAGACAATTTCAGATTCTTCCGAGTTGTTCGTGCGCGCCGCAAAGCTCTTGAACCTCACCGGAATACTAGAGGCGGAAGCCGGGAATACCCGCGCTCGCCAAACGAAGAAAAAAGCCCTTGGCACTGAGGAGCGCCTACAGCCAATCGTCGAAAATCTTATGAAAACACTACTGGAAGATCACCCGGCACTTCTTGAGGACGCAGAGAGGGATAATTTGATGGACCGGGAATACTGTAAAGGAGCTTTAGGACTCAAAATCAGCAATTTTGCACTTTTGCGTCAGCGCGAAGACGGAAGAGAGGTGAACGGTCATTCCAGGTACTGGAAAAGACGGTATGCTGACAAATTCTATGTCTGCTCGCAATGGTGGAAAGAGGACCATATTGAGAACGCGGGAAGCTTGGCAAGGTTTGCGACCCGGCTCGCCGCAAGGAAACCGGATAATCCGGGCATACCGGCACTGAAGGAGCACATTGAAAAACTCAATGCTTATGCCAGTCATGCGCAGGAGGTATCTGGCGAAGACAATAAGCGTCGATAGTGCGTAATCAACATCGGTGCTGGCTATTTTTTGTACTGCATCACGGCTCCCGGGTGATGACCAGGCCGCTCCCCCGCAGCATGGGAGAGCCGTCAATGGCACAGACGGCTGAGGCGCTAGGGACCTGGCGCTTTTCCGCTCGGTCGGTCACCTGCATGACGGCTTCGGCAATATGACCCATGCCGTGCAGGCGGCCTTCGCTCAGGCTGCCGCCGAACGTATTGACCGGCAGCTCACCCTCCAGGGCAATACGTCCGTCCTGAATGAAGCTGTAGGCTTCGCCTTGTCCACAGAAGCCAGCCGCCTCCAGCCAATACAGCGTGGAGGGGCTGAATCCGTCGTACAGTTCGGCGGCGCTCATATCCTGGGGCCTTAAGTCCGAAGACGCCCAGAGCTTGCTGGCCAGCGAGTGGCCGGACTCCATATAATTATCCAGCGAATAGTGGAACAGCGCCCGGCGGCGGCTGGTGTTCTGTCCATAGCCGGCGATATAGGCCGGTGGGTGGCGCCGGTCGACGGCGCGCTCTGCAGTGGTCAGGACGAGCGCGACACAGCCTTCAACCGGAATATCGCAGTCAAACAGACATAAGGGCTCGGCGATCCAACGCGCGGCGAAATAATCCTCACGGGTCATGGGCGTGGTATAGAAATAGGCGTTCGGATTGAGATTCGCATTCCGCCGGCTATTCGTCACAAAGGTCGCGAGATGATCGCGGGTGGCACCGTAGCGATGCATATAGCGCTGCCAGGCCATGGCGTGCCACTGAAAAATGCTCGTACAACCATAGGGGGCCATGAATTGAGCGTCGCCAGGAGCCCGGTTACCGGACCACGCCCCATAGCGGCCACGCGGATTGTGGAGCGCGCGCCAGACCAGCACATACTCGCACGCCTCGGCCAACAGGGCATTGACCCCTTCAATAACCGCACTCGCGATCAGACCGGTTTCGATTTGGGCATACCACCGAATATCAGGCGCGAGCGGGAGGTGATTCATCACGTATTCGACGCTGACAATCTGCTCACCGTCCTGCGTACCCGCGCCGTGGAAAGGCGCTTCGGGAAAGGTAGCCAGACCATCAACCTGCTCGGCCGGCAACCCGGCGTCGTCAAGGGCGGCCCGACAGGCATCCAGGCTCAGCGCACCGAGGGACTTTTGCGGACGGCGGCTCAGTTCGGAGTAGCCAATGCCAACAATGGCGGTTTTCCCTTTTCCTTGCCAGCTCATGGGTGCGTCCTTTGGTCAAGCAATGAGGCGAAACTTGGGTAGCGTCAGCTCTGCATCAACATCCTCGAAATAGACTTCGACTTGTCCGCCGATTCGAACCTGCTCGCGTTGCACCTCGGACAGGTTGGAAACTAGAAAGATCTGCGGCTGTTCTTCAAGCTCGACGAGAATATTGAGGTAGGGCAGTTCATCCCCAAAACCGGCCACATTGGGCTGGTACATCACACTAAAACTGTAGATCGTGCCTCGGCCGCTGACCGGCTCGAACGTGAGGGCTGCACTATGACAGGCATTACACACCGAGCGCGGCGGATGATTAAAATAACGACAGTCCTGGCAGCGCTGGATAACCAGGCGATGTTCCCTGGCCGCCTCCCAGAACGGACGGGTGAGGTCGTCAATCAGAGGCCGTGGTTTTTCCTGTGTAGCTGCCATGTCGGCCCCGCATCTTGCCATAAGTCCGCGTATGGGTTCAATGCGAAGCCGATATCCAGAGACGGAGCCGACTGTTCTCTGTCAGGAGGAAGCGCTTATCCTGTACGGATCGCGTCAAGCTCTTCGAACATACGGTCGATTTCGTCCTCCGTGGTATAAAAATGAGGCGAAATACGGAGCCCGCAGCGCGGGCGGTAATCGACAAAAACCCGCCGGGCGACGAGTTGCGCTTCGGCTTGGGCTGCTCCGTCGAAGTCGATACACACCAGGCCGCCACGTTCCTTTGTGTCTTGGGGCGTGTTGATATGAAGACCACGGGCAAGCGCGCCTTCAATCAGGCGCTGGCATAACTCGATATTGCGTTGCCGAATCCGCTCCACGCCAACCTCAAGAAGAATCTCGTAGCCGGAGCGGGCGGCATAGATGGCTGACATGCCGGGCGTGCCGCCCAGAAAGCGCCGCGCGCTGTGGGCGTAATCGATATCATCGCCAAAGGCAAAGGGCCGCTCCTGCGAGAACCAGCCGGTCATCACAGGACGGCGTGACAGCAATTGGTCCGGACGGACGTATAGATAGGCCGCGCCCGGTCCGCCGCATAACCATTTATGTGAGCCGCCGACCACGAAGTCGGCCTGCCAGGCGTGCACGTCGATGGGGACGGTCCCAACGGTTTGATAGGCATCGACAATCACCTGGGCGCCACGCGCATGAGCGGCCTGAACGATGGGGACAATATCGATCAAGGCGCCCGAGCGGTAGAGACCGTGGTCCAGGACCAAGAGCAGCGTCTCGTCGTCAATGGCCTCGATAAAGCGTTCGGCAGGCTGTCGAATGCCGTCCGGAGAGGGGATCATCACCGGTCGGGCGCCGTACCGGGCTCGGGACTGAATGTTATAGCGCAGGGTGGGAAAGGCCAGTTCGGCGTACAGAACTTTATTGCGCTTGCCGCCAAAGTCGAAGCAGGACAGCGCGGCGCTAAACAGGGCGGATACATTCTGGTGCATGACCACGCTACCCGGCTCGGCCTTGAGAAACCGGCCGAGGAGCCCTGCGGTTTCCTCGAAAAACCCCATCCAGCGATCCCATACCGCGCTCCCTTCCTGCTGCCAGCTTGCGGCATACTCGTGCAGCCGGTCCGTCGTGACCCTGGGCATTGCGCCCATGGAATGGGAAATCAGATAGGTCGAGGTTTCGAGGATGGGAAACGCCGTCCGCCAGCGAGATAGATCATGTATCATACGGCCCTCCGCCGAGTTGGGTTCTGACATCCCGGAGAAGAGGGAAAAAACGGACACTGATCCGGCCCTGAAGATAGCGGACGCCTGGGGCCTGGAAGGACGCGCGGCCGACCAGTTTGCCGGTGTACGCGTCTCCCGTACCGGGCTTTGCGCCAACCATGCGTTCGGCCATTAAGGCGTGACGGGAGCGCCAGATACAAAACTGTTCATCGTATTCAATCATGACTTCACATAGTTGATGCAGGTCTAAATAACGGGGGTCGGTATAAACGTGCTCAACTGCTCGTTCCTGTTGTTCCACCGTATCGATCTCAAAGCCGCGGCTGTGTAAGAGTTCACAAAACGTGCTCCACAGGTTGGGACCGTCATAGGCCGCCCGGAGACGCTGCCGGGCAGCCTCACTCCCGGCGAACACCTCAAAAAAGCGTTCATCGCGGAGGCCGGACAGGAATTCGAGCTCTCGAAACTGTAAGGACTGCAAGCCGCTGGCCGGTCTGAGCAAATCACGAAACTCAAGAAAGTGCGCCGGCGACATGGTTTCCAGCACCTGGACCTGCTGGATCATCACCCGCTCGATCTCAATAAGCCGCCGTATCAGCCAGATCGCCTGTCGCACCCGCCCGGCCCGCAGATGGCCGATGATGGTACGGACTTCGTACAGCAGCAGTCGAAACCAGAGTTCATAGCTTTGGTGGACAATGATGAACTGGAGTTCGTCGTGAGCGGGTGGGTTGGACTGGAGCGTCTGGAGGCGGAGCAGTTCCGGCAAGCGGAGATAGGACTCGTATGTCAGGTCCGGCTTGGCCTGGGGCATGGCCGATATTGTACTGCCGAAGGGAGGGCGGGAGCAATCGGGATTTTACCGGATTTGGGACGTTAGGCCAGCGACGGTCATGGGAAAAAACATTTACCCCCGTAACCCTGCCTGGCGCATCAGCGGCATGACGTGCTCGCCGAAATACTTCAGCTCTTGGTTATAGTCCAGCCAGGAGACAATCAGCCCCTCGATGCCGGTGCCGGCCAGCTTGGCCATTTCATCGACGACCTGCTCCGGTGTGCCGACCAGGGGATAGCCGCCCCAGCCGGCAATAAAACGTTCGGCAAACTGGGTGAGGGTGGCTTCGCTGAACGACTGACTCTCGACGCCAAGCAGGTTCAGGATATTGCGGGCCGCGGTCCAGTCGCCTTTTTCAACAACGTAATCATAGGCCTGTTTGGCTTCTTTTTCCGTGTCGCGGCAGACGACAAAACCGTAGGACATCATGCCGATCTCCCGACCATAGGCATTGGCCTGCTTTTTCACATCCGCGACGATCTCTTTCCCGTGCTCCAGGGTATCGACCTGGATAAAATTGAAGTCCACTTCACGTGCGGAAAAGTCCTGACCGGCGGGCGAGAAGCCGGCGTTAATCAGAGCCGGATAGGGCTGTTGGACCGGCTTGGGCAGCAAATAGCCGTCTTTGACCTGGAAGAACTCGCCCGCGTGATCAAAATGCTGCTCGGTCCACAGGCGCTTAATGACCTGGAGCCACTCGCCGGCGTACCGGTAGCGCTCGTCGTGTTCCATCTGCTTGGCCGCAAACATTTCCATCTCCGGCGAGAACCAGCCGCATACAATGTTCAGGCCCCAGCGCCCATGGGAAATATGGTCAATTGTTGCGCCCTGCTTGGCGGCCATAATCGGATGGATGGTCGGGACGTGCGAGGTGGAGAAGAGCATGATGTTTTTGGTCTGGGTGGCCATGGCCGTGGCCCAGGTATAGGTCTCCATGCAGGTTCCATTAAAATCGGTGCTCCCGCCAAAGCCCTTCCAGCGTCCGACGGGCACCAGGAGTTCGAATCCCAGGTCATCGGCCTGCTGGGAAATCAACACGCTGTGTTCATAGGTGGGCTCAAAAGTGGACTCGGCGTGCGTGATGGTACACCCATAGCTACAGTTCTGACCGAAGATGCCCAGCTTCATCTTATTGTCATTAAAGACGGGGACGTGCCGGCGGCGATATTCTTTGATGTCGTCTGGATGCATGGAGGTTCCTTTATCTGGGTCGTTGGGTCATAGGGTCTTTGGAGTCCTTTGGGTCTATTAAGTCGTTGGGGCGCCTCTTGTATTTCTCCCATGCCTATGTCTTTGTGAGCAGGGTCAAAAAAGAATGCAGACAAGTTGGGGCGCGGGTGGGAAAACTCGAAATTCATATCTGTACCAAGACCAAGTGTACGAACAGAACGGTTGAGGTCAAGGTCCGCAGCGCCGAGGTCGCGCCTGGTGTCCATACCGGGCTCACGCTGCTGACTGAGGTGCAGAAACTCGTTGCAGAACGGCGGCTCGAAGGGGTGGCGGAAGTCCGCGAGGCCACGTGCATGTCGAGCTGTCCGGTTGGCCCGCGTGTCGACCTGATGCAGGACGACATGCGGGTGCGCTATATCAAACGCCAACGACCGACAGGTCGACCGGATTTTGTGACGTGGAGTTCGATCAACAGCGTTGAGGACGAGATTCGGAACTGGCTGGGAGAGCTGAATGTAAAGGAAGGGCATCTATGCGGGTAGCCGTTGGTGGATATCTGGTCGCCGTGAATACCTTTGCCACCCAAAAGATGGGGCTGGACCTGTTTCAGCGGGCAACGCTGAGCGGAGAGCGGGTGCTGCGGGTGGGCGGCGCTCAGGGCTCGATTGCCGGCTTTCTGCACGGAGCGCGGCAGTATCATTGGGACATTGTTCCGCTTCAGTTTGTGGTGCCCGGCGTTGGGGGCAAGGTAACGACGGAAGCGCATGAAGCGGCCAAAGCTGGTTTTCTCGATCTTTTACGCAAGAATCCGCCGGTGGACGGCGTGTTTCTCCAACTGCACGGCACGGCCGTGTCAGACGAGTGCGATGACTGCGAGGGCGATTTGCTCAGAACGCTCCGGGAGTTTCTGGGTGAAAGGGTGCCCATTCTGGCGACCTTGGATGGCCATTCCAATACCACCCCGCTGATGGTTGAGCAGGCCAGTATGCTGATTGGGGTGAAAACCAACCCGCACTATGATTTTTTCCCCGGCGGCGAACAGGCGGCTCGGGTCATGGCCGGCATGTTTGACGGGAGTATCACGCCGGCTAGTGCCTGGGCCCAACCGGCCATGGCTCCGGCGCTGCAAAAACTCTATATCGCCCCAGGCTGGCCCATGGAGGCGCTAATGCGGCAGGCGGCTACTCTGGGACGTGACCCCCGCGTGCTTGATGTGTCGTTGCTGGGCGGGTTCTTTTGTGCCGACATTCCCGAGACCGGCTTCAATGTGACGGTGACCACCAATAACGAGCCGACCCTGGCCCACGACATTGCCGAGCAGCTCAAAGAAGCCTGCTGGGCCAAGCGGCACGCGTTTCATACCGATATGGTGCCGGTGGAGGAGGGCGTGCGAGCGGCCATTGAAGCGGAGGACGGCTTGGTCGTGCTTGGAGACCTGGCCGATAGTGGTGGCGCCGGCACACCCGGCGACGGGACCGGCCTGCTGGCGGAATTGCTCAGGCAGAACGCCCAAGGGGCGGTGGTCAGTAATATTACCGACCCGGCGGCTGTACAGGAAGCTGTCCGGGCCGGGATAGGCAGACATGTCACCCTCAGCGTTGGCGGCAAGGTAGACACCTTCCACGGAGAACCGGTTGAGATCAGCGGCCGGGTGCGCGTCATTCAGGATGGGGTCTATACTGCGGCGACCCCGTTCAATGCGGGCACGTATCGACGCGGGGCAACCGCAGTGGTGGATTGCGGCGGAGTTGAGGTTGTTTTGACCTCGCGCCCGACCCACGGCTTTGAAGCCAACCATTTCCGCAGTCTTGGTATTGAACCGACTCAGAGGAAAATCCTGGCGGTGAAGTCCGAATTACAACACCGCGCCGGTTTTGCCGGTATCGCCAGCACGTTTATTGACGTGGACACGCCGGGGCTGGCTACCCAGGTACATGCGCGTTTGCCGTATGAGAAAATCCGGCGGCCGGTCTTTCCCCTCGATGACATCTAGGAGCACGTATGAACATCCGTCAAATCGATCATATTGGCGTGGCCGTAAAAGACCTGGATGCCTACCTCCGCGTCTTTGGAGACATCCTGGGACTGGAAATCCACGACTTTGAAGAAGCCGATCCGTATGAGGGCTTACGGATTGCCTTTGCCCGGATTGGTGAGGCTGACTTCGAGTTTTTGCAGGACCGGATGCCGGAACTGGGCGACAAGGTGACGGATCAGCGCGACATCTCGCGCTGGATAGCAAAACGGGGCGAGGGCATCCATCATATCGCCGTACGGGTGGACGATATTGACGCCGCCATTCAGGAGGTCAAGGCCAAAGGCCTGCGCGTCCTTGACGAGAAAGGCCGCCCAGGCGCACGCGGCTCCAAAGTCGCCTTTATTCATCCCAAGAGCACCGGCGGCGTGCTGATTCATTTTGTGGAGCGAGAAGAGCGGTCGTGAGCGCGTCCTCTGGACCGAGTCCGCACACGGACGACCGGCCACTGGAGCTGTCCGCGATCGCGCTGACGGCGCTGCTAAGTGCGATCTGGGGCGGGGCGTTCGTGGCGATCAAGGTCGGAATTTTTGATATGCCGCCCCTTGGGGCCGCAGCCCTCCGGTTCGGTGTGACGGCCGTCATGCTCCTGGCCCTGGCTTGGTATCAGCGGGTGCAACTCCGCTTTGGCTGGAGCGAACTCAAGATATTGGGCCTGCTTGGCTTACTGTTCTGCTACGGCAATATGGCGGTCTATCTGGGAACAGCACTCACGACCTCCGGCCGCTCGGCCGTATTCTTTAGCGCCCAGCCTATTTTTATCGCCCTGCTAGCGCCCTTCTTCCTGCCGGGGGACCGTCTGACGGCCCGCAAGGTCTGCGGCCTGGCGGTTGCCTTTAGTGGCATCGTTGTCCTCTTCTCGGCCAAGTTCGGCGGCGGCTTGAGCAACGCGCTTATAGGTGACGCCATTGTCCTGAGTTCGGCCCTGACGATTGGCATCTCCGGCATTATCACCAAGCGCATCGCGGGACGGGTTCACCCCGTTGCGCTGGTGTGTTGGCAGACCTGGATCACCTGGCCCATCCTGACCCTATTCTCCTGGATGTTTGAAGCGGACCAGCCGTTTCTCCTCTCGACCCGCGTGATCGTCTCCATTGTCTATCTGAGTGCGATTTCCGCAGCCTTCGGGTTTGTGGCCTACGCTTGGTTGATTCAACGGCATTCGCCCACGCGCGTTGCCTCGTTGACGTTTCTCACTCCGGTGTTCGCCGTGCTCTTCGGCTGGCTGTTGCTGAGTGAGCACATGGGCGTGGTCCAGTTACTCGGCGTGGCCGGCGTGTGTGTCGGCATTTATATCGTGAACAGCAGCGGGACATCCCCATCGCCGGCGACTGCCCGAAAAGCCGAGCCGGTCATGCGACAGGAGAAGGCCGATGCAGTCAGCTAAGGCGAAAAGGGCCGGCCTCGGGTTTAGGAGTGCTGTGCCGCTCGCAGCACATGCAGCTTCAGGAAAACATAGGCCGACACGAGCAGACACAGAACGCCCGCTCCGCCGACCGTCAGTGGGGCGCCGATGAGGGGTGCAAGGAAACCCGCCAACAGGCTGCCGATGGGCGGTGCGCCCATAAACATGATGAAGAACAGGCTCATGATCCGACCGCGCAGATGGTCCGGCGATAAGGTCTGGAGCAGGGTGTTGGTGGCGGCCATGGGCACCATGATACCGGAGCCGATAAGCGGCAAGACGAGCATGGACAGCCAGAAGTTGTGGGACAGTGAGAACAGGATGAGCCCGATACCAAACCGAGTAAAGGCAAAAGCCGTGACCCGGCCGAGCCGTTCCGTGCCCTGGTGACGGGCCATCAACAGGGCACCCACCACGGCACCCGCGCCGGCCGCACCCATCAGCATCCCCATGCCGTTTGGTCCGCTGTGTAAAATATCGTCGGCAAAGATCGGCATCAGCACGGTGTACGGGGTACTGAGCAGGCTGAGCAGACTGATCAGGATCAACAGCAGCCGAATCGCCGGGGTATGCAGGGCGTAGCGAATACCTTCCCCAATAAAGGAAGTGGTTGATTTCACGGGGTGCGGCTCAACAACTCTGGGTGGGAGCCGCATGGCGAGAAACCCCCCGATAATAGCCAGAAAGGTGCAACCGTTCACGGTGAAGCACACGCCCTCACCAAATTGGGCAACCAGCAGCCCGGCCAGGGCCGGACCGAGAATCCGAGCCCCGTTGACCAGGGTTGAGTTAAGGGCAATCGCGCTCGCCAGATCGTCTTTGCCGACGATCTCCATCAGAAAACTCTGCCGGGCGGGCATCTCAAAGGCTTGAATCGTGCCGGCAACCAGGGCGAGGACAAAGACCTGCCAGGCAGTAATCCACTCACTCATAGTGAGAATTCCCAGCACGAAGGCCTGCAACATGGCCAGCCAGAGGGCAATCAGAATGACCCGGTAGCGGTTGAAGCGGTCGGCAACCACCCCGGCCAGCAACCCGAACAGGAGGGTCGGCACCTGCCCGGCAAAGGCGACCAGCCCGAGCATCAGAGAGGACTCGGTCAGCCGATAGATCAGCCAGGCCTGAGCCATATTCTGCATCCAGAATCCGGTGCGGGAGACAAACTGACCGACAAAAAAGAGTCGAAAGTTTCGATGGCCAAGCGCCCGGAAGGCATAGGGCAGGGAACAACCAAAAAGGGTCTTGTCGGTCTTTTCGATTGTCGCTGCTGAGGGTGTGGACGGGGAGCTACTCAATGGGGGGCGCTCCTCACTACAGAGGAAACGCTACACAGGAAAGAGAATACGAAAAAGGCGAAAGGGCCGTGTCGCTGCATAGTGTGTAAGGCTATCTGGAGCTTGAGAACCCTGTCAAGGAAAGGCTTGTCCAGGGGTGGGGAATATGGTGTGCTGAAGCGCATATTATTTAAGGAGGGGATCATGGACGTTGGCGTACTGGTGACAGCAACGGCGGAGAGTGGAGACCTGAGCGCGGTGGCCCGCAGGGCAGAGGCACTGGGGTTTGCCTCTCTATGGATTCCCGAACACCCGGTCATCCCGGTTGGGCATACGACGCCGTTTCCTGGGTCGGCCGATGGCGTTCTGCCGGAGCACTACAACCGCTGGGCCGATCCGTTTATTGCGCTGACCGTGGCGGCCGGGGTAACGAACCGCATCAAGCTCGGTACCGGGATTTGTCTGCTGCCCGAACGCGATCCGCTCATGACGGCCAAGGTGGTGGCCAGCCTTGATTTGTATTCCAACGGCCGGGTGATCCTGGGCATTGGCGGCGGGTGGCTGCGCGAAGAAACCGAACTCATGGGGACCTCATTTCGTCTGCGCTGGCGACGCCTGCGTGAGACCGTCGAGGCCATGCGGCTGCTGTGGACGCAGACAGAGGCCAGCTATGACGGGGAACTGGTCCAATTCCCGGCGGTTCGCTGCGAGCCCAAGCCGGTACAGCAAAACGGCCCGCCGGTGTTACTCGGCGCGCACGGTCCCAAAGCTCTGGAACGGGTTGCGCGTTCCTACGATGGCTGGTTTCCGTTGGCCTGGAGTCCAAAGGCGTTGGAAGCCGAGATCGAAGAGCTCCGAAAGCTCGTCACAGAGGCGGGCCGTGACCCCAACAGCGTGCCGGTGACGCCTATTATCGATCCGGACAACGGCAACCTGTCCGTTGACACGCTGAGGCGCTATCAGGATGCCGGCGTGGATGGAGTCGTGGTGTTCAACCAACAGATGGGCACCGAGATCGCAGACGGGAAAGCGCACGAATGGCTCGACCGCGTGGCGCCAATAGTAGACCGAGCACAAGGGGTGTGATAATTGCGGCGCTTCACAACTGAACCTTGTGTCCGCTGAGGAGGGGGGATGGCCATGACTATCGGGTGTAGCGATGTGAACCGGGGACCTCAAAAGCAGGGCCCCCGCCACTGGAGCATAGGAAGAGCCTGCCTCCTCTTCCTTCTGACCATAAGCCTGCTCGTGCTGTCTTCCACCGCTCAGGCACAGACGCAGTCCGGTGTCTGCGACCGGACCCCACAGGTGAGAGACGCCCTCGTCGCTATCGTCGGAGGCGGGGTGACCTGCGCCGATGTGACGGCCGACCAGCTCGGTCGTATTAGTGTGTTGAGTCTGGGCTCCGAACGCATAGAAACATTACAGTCGGGTGACTTTGCCGGTCTGACCAGCTTGGAGCAGTTGGACCTCTACGACAATGAACTCACCGCTCTCCCCCCTAACATCTTCGCCGGCCTGACCAACTTGCGACAGTTGAACCTGTGGCACAACGACCTCACCACCCTCTCCCCCAACGTCTTCGCCGGCCTCACCGACTTGCGATATTTGGACCTCGACGACAACGACTTCACCGCCATCCCACCCGACGTCTTTGCCAGTCTGACCAATCTGGTGTACTTATGGCTCAACGACACCCGCCTCACCACTCTCCCCCCCGACATCTTTACCGGCCTCACCAATCTGGAGCGCTTGGTGCTCTCTGGCAACGAATTCACTACCCTTCCCCCCGACATCTTCGCCGGCCTCACCAGCTTGGAGTACCTATCGCTCAGGAATAACTTCCTCACTGCCCTCCCGCCCGACATCTTTACCGGCCTCACCAATCTGGCAAGCTTGTATCTCCACGACAACCACCTCACCGCCTTCCCGCCCGACATCTTTACCGGCCTGACTAATCTGCGAAGCTTGTATCTCCAGGAAAACGATCTCACCGCCCTCCCCCCCAACCTCTTTACCGGCCTGACCAATCTGTCGACCCTGTCCCTCAACCGCAACCGCCTTACCACCCTCCCGCCCGACCTCTTTACCGGCCTCGCCACTCTGGCAAACTTGTATCTTGACACGAATCAGCTCACCACCCTGCCGCAGACGCTCTTCACCGGCCTGAGCAGCCTGCGGGTCTTAGATCTCAGCGGCAATCACCTCACCACCCTGCCGCCCAAGGTGTTTGCCGGTCTCACCCGCCTGCGGCAAGTGTGGCTCAACGCCAACCCCGGTGCCCCCTTTCCCGTGGCGATGACGCTGGAGAACACCACGCCTGCCGGTGGCGTCGTCGTCAAGGTCGCGGCTGGCGCACCGTTCGATATGACGGTCCCCGTGTCGGCCATCGGCGCCACGCTGTCTACCCCGTCTGTCACCGTTTCCACCGGAAGCGTCACCAGTCCCCCGCTCACGGTCATTCCAACCGGCGGCCCGGTACGGATCACGCTAGGTGCCGCGCCGGCGCTTCCAAGCGGCTCCTGCTCCTTCCTCGACCTCCCATGTTACCGAGGTTTGATGCCAACCGTATCAAGCGAGCCGTTTGAACCGGATATCGCCCCGCTGACGCCACCCATCGACACCCACGCTGATACGCCAGACACGGCAACGCGTGTCCGTTCGACCTCATCAACCCCAGGTCAGATTGGACCGGCGCATGATGTCGATTACTTCCGGATCAGGGTGCCCCACCCCGGGACATTGGCCATCACGACTAACGGACCGCTGGATACCGTCGGGACGCTCTGGCAGGGCGACACGGAAATCGTCTCCGATGATGATAGTGGCGAGGGGCACAATTTTCTGCTGACCGTCCCGGTCAACGCCGGCACGTATGCGATTGCCGTACAGGGCTATGGCAGCTTGACCGGGCCGTACACGCTCTCAATCAACTTCACGGCCGGTGTCGTGGAGTTGGAGGAGTTTCATAGCGGGATCGGGCTCGTAACCGGGTGGGTCTGCGAAGCCGAGCAGGTCGAACTGGAATTTAACGGGGAGATCATCGTGACAGCGCCCTATGGCACCGCCCGGGAGGATACCCTCGATGCCTGCGGCGACCAGAATAATGGCTTCGGGCTGGTCTTCAACTGGAACCGATTAGGCGACGGCAAGCATACGGTGCGAGCCGTGGCCGATGGAGTAGAATTCGGGTCAGCCACCTTCCGGGTGGCCACGTTTGGCGTCGAGTTCCTGCAAGAGGCCCAGGGCGACTACCTGCTGCCCGACTTTCCCGACACAGGCCAGCAGACACGGCTCGTATGGCAAGAGGCAGCACAGAACTTTGCGATTGCCACAGCCTCACCCGCCGCCGAGAGCGATCCCCTAATGGATGATCCGTCCACTGAGAGCGACCCACCCGTCCTGAGCGATCTGATAGGCACGTTGGAGAATCCCGCCCCCGACTCGTTCCAGAGCGGGTTCGGCCTCGTGTCGGGCTGGGTATGTGGGGCCGAGCGGGTCGAGATTGAAATTGACGGCACGGATATCTTCGAGGCTTCTTACGGCACCGACCGGATGGATACGGCAGAGATATGCGACGACAGCAACACCGGCTTTGGGCTACGGCTGAACTGGAACGAGTTCGGCGACGGTGAGCACACAGTGCGGGCCTTGGCGGACGGCGAAGAGTTCGGACGAGCGACGTTTACCGTCACGACCTTGGGCGAAACGCTCCTGACAGGCGCAAGCGGAGTGTACGATCTCCCCGACTTCCCCGAGCCGAACACAACGGTGACGGTCGAGTGGCACGAGGCCAGCCAGAATTTCGTGATTATCGAGGTACAGGGGCCGGATCCCGCACCCGAAGCTTCTGGTCCCACTGCTGAGGAGGAGACTGAAGAAACTTTTTAATACATTTGCCCTGGAACGCAGCACGCTTATCCGGTATTGGTGAACAGTTTCCCGGTGGTGGCCACGGGGGGTGTGATTGTTGAAAAGGTGTTTCCATCCTACATTAAAGCTCCTGGCAGAAAATATGGGCTCGTGGATGGAGAGACTCTGTGATGCAGTCAGCTTTCGCCGAAATTGCTGATTTCTACCGCATCGACGCTTCCTTAAAACTCGACCCCAAGAAACGGTCGGGCCTTGGCCAATACATGACTCCGGTCTCTATTGGCCGTTTCATGGCGAGTTTATTCGACGCTGTTTCCGGCGAAGTGCGCCTGCTCGATCCCGGAGCGGGAGTCGGTTCCCTGTCCGCTGCCTTTATCGAGCGGTGTTCATACGAAACCGAGAAGCCTCGATCCGTCTCGCTGGATTGCTATGAAATCGAACCTGTTTTAAGCGACCATCTCGAATCGACCCTGAAGGAGGCTGAAATTCAGGGCCGGGCGACCGGGATCGATGTGACCGGGACGATCCATACGGACGACTTTATCCTGTCCTCTGCGCATGGATCACAGGCAGATTTGTTCCAGAACGCCGAGTCAGAGAACGAGCCGTTTACGCACGTCATCATGAATCCGCCGTACAAGAAGATTCATTCCGCATCGGCTCATAGATCAGCGCTCCGTCGTTTGGGCATGGAAACGTCAAACCTCTACACCGGATTTATGTTTCTCGCCGCTCTGTGTCTCTCTGAGGGCGGCGAAATGGTCGCTATCGTACCCCGCTCATTTTGTAACGGGCCGTACTTCAAACCGTTTCGAGAGCAGTTCTTCTCACTGATGAACTTGCGGCATATCCACGTTTTCGAGAAACGCGATTCTGCCTTTGAGGATGATGAGGTGCTGCAGGAAAACATCATCCTTCATGCGGTGAAGGGAATCGCAAACTCGAAAGTTCGGATCACGACAAGCAGAGGCGGGGCTTTCGCGTTCGATCCCGAATTTCAGGAGTACGTCGGAGAGGACATGACGCAGCGGATTGTCGATTCCGCGTCGATTATTCGGCCTCGTGACCCTGACAAGGTTGTGCATATCGCTTCGACCGAGTTTGAACAGGGAATCGTCAATCGGATGGCCCATTTTACGGCATCGCTCAGTGACTTGGGTCTGGAGGTCTCGACTGGTCCGGTAGTCGATTTTCGGCTGTGTCAGGATTTGCGTGCTGAGCCGGGCAAAGGCACTGTGCCGCTTCTGTACGCTACGCATTTCCAGGCAGGCAGGCTGGAATGGCCAAAGACGATGAAGAAGCCAAACGCCATTGCCGTAACGGAGAAAAGTCGCAAGTGGCTCTATCCGAATGAAGGCCACTTCGTCGTTACCCGGCGCTTCACGTCAAAAGAAGAGAAGCAACGCGTCGTTGCGTCCGTCTACTCATCTGATCTGCCGGGCGAGTTGGTGGGTTTCGAGAACCACCTCAATGTTTTTCATGCCAACCAAAAAGGGGTTTCACCATCCTTGGCGCATGGTCTGAGTGTGTACCTGAACAGCAGCCTGGTTGATCTCTATTTTCGGCAGTTCAACGGCCATACCCAGGTGAACGCTGCGGATTTACGTTCGCTTCACTATCCAACTCGGGAGATGCTAGAACGCCTCGGGAAAAAGACGAGTAAGACCGCACTCTCCCGGCAGGAGATTGACGATCTTATCGAGGGAGAGCTTTCACTTATGACAGATGAAGAAAACCCACTCTTGGCGCAACAGAAGATCGAGGAAGCGCTTCAAGTCGTTCGGGCACTGGGGATGCCAAGGGGGCAACAGAACGAGCGATCCGCACTCACCCTGTTAGCCCTTCTCAATCTCAAACCAAGTGGTACATGGGGGACCGTGGAAAAACCGTTAATGGGAATTACGCCCATCATGGAGTATTGCCGCGAGCACTACGGTCGTGAATATGCCCCGAACACCCGTGAGACTTTCCGACGGCAAACCATGCATCAATTCGTGGAAGCGGGTATCGCTCTTTACAATCCCGATCAGCCAGACCGACCCGTCAACAGTCCGAAAGCCTGTTACCAGATCAGCACAGAAGCTTTCGCCGTTATTCAGACGTTTGGGACTGACGCATGGCAGGCAGCCCTTGGTGAATATCTCGAAGAGCGAGAAACGCTCGCGGCAAAGTGGGCGAAACATCGTGAGATGCAGATGATTCCAGTTCAGGTAGCCGAGGGTCAGGAGATCAACTTAACCCCTGGCGTTCATTCCGAGTTGATCAAAGACATCATCACCGAGTTTGCTCCGCGCTTCGCTCCGGCTGCCGAGGTCATTTATGTTGGCGATACCGGGGACAAGATCGGGTATTTTCAGGAACAGCGTCTTGCCGAGTTGGGAGTCACCGTCGATCAGCATGGGAAAATGCCGGACGTGGTGCTGTATTTTGGGGAAAAGGATTGGTTGCTGCTGGTTGAATCCGTCACCAGCCACGGTCCCGTCGATGCGAAACGTCACAATGAACTGGACGAACTGTTTTCTGAGGCAACGCCCAGTTTAGTCTACGTCACGGCCTTTCCTAATCGCGGCGTCATGGCCCGTTACCTTGGAGAGATTTCTTGGGAAACCGAAGTCTGGTGTGCGGACGCGCCTACGCACCTCATCCACTTCAACGGCGAACGATTCTTGGGGCCGTATGAGAGGTGATAGAGACGCCTTGCATGAACGGCTTCAGGTAGCGACAACAGGGGCGATGACTGAACCGAATACGACATTGCGGGCAGCCAGGGACGCAACTATAATCGGTGCGAGAGAGAAGCATACATGACAACATTGAAAAAAGCTGACCACACCCCTAATGGCAAAGCGGGCCAGCCGTCTCCCCGCACCTATATTGTCACCCTCGCTACGAAGGAGGGGAGAAGACGGCTCAAGGTTGCCGTCAAGCCTCGCCCTGCTCATCTCACGTCCATGAACTTTCAGCACAACAGAAAGCAGCGTTTCAGGTCTGTCCTGAAAGGGGCCGGTTCCATTGTCGCGTTAATGCCGAGCCCATCTCCTCTGCTTCGACGTAGCGCGGTTGGTTCATTTGCTGAAACCAATCGGAGAGTCGTCCACACCTGGAACCGGGCATTTCAGGCGGCGAAGGAGTAGGCTCATTGTCTTCAGAGCAAAAGCCCCCGGCCACCCCTCCGGCCCGCACTTCTGAAGAATACTATGAATCAGGACGCTACCGGATTTATGTTCTCGGAAATTCTTGACAATGGTCGAATCTCACGCTTACGAATATCGCCACTCTCAGGGCTGTAGTAAGCTTGGTAAAAATTAAACTCAGCCCTGTTATTTTCTCGGCATTTCCTCTCAATGATCTCTATAATCTTCAGCTTGTCTAAGTCTGGTGTATTGATTCCAAAAATAATACCCTTCAGTGAATTAAAGTCGTAAGTCAGCGTACGCTGTCTCTTATCGTCCAGATTGCTAATCAGGCTGGTTAGGATCAAACGGATTTCCTGTTCGTATTTCCAATCTTTAGTTTTGACGGCAATATCGCGATAGAAGTTGTCCCAATAGCTCTTACGCCAAGAATCCTCCTCTCCATCGGGCTCTATATGAGCAGCACATTCACTGGTGTTCCCATTCTGATCTCTGTACCATGAAGCCATGAGATCGGAGAGCGGTAATACGCCAATGGATCGAAAGAAATCAATTTCACCAGCTTTGTCTTGGTAATTGATTTCGTAGAAAGGTCTCGGAACAGGTCCCCAACGCTCTCTCCTCCGCTCTCCATCACCGTCATAACCTGTGATTGTGTTCAGGGTAAGATTGTTTCCTTTATCTGTTACTTCCGTTTCAAAAATTAAGCAGACTCCTTTGTGCCTGTCCCCATAATGCCCCCATACGGATGAATTTTGATAATCCTTCATAAAACAAGCTGTGTACCATTTGGGATAGAGTAACTGCTCAAGCTGTTTTAAGTAGGTTTTGGGAAAATCGGATGGGGCTATTAATCGATTTTCTCCGAATATGCTCTGCGCCTCTGAGTAGTGGCTGTATTCGAGGTTAAGATGAGTATCAGCTAGTATATTATTCACTACGTCAAACAGAAAATGACGAAGGGCCTCATCTTCCATTTTTTGTATCAGTTCAAGTAACTTTCCTCCTTGTAGTCTCTTGAAGTTATCGGGGAGTTTAATCAATGATTGTTCATTTTCGGACAAGATTCCAAACTCGACGCACCTTTTCTGTATTTCAAGGAGAGCAGTGGGATGTATTGCTGTGAGATAAAATAATACTTCATCGTATCGAGCAGTACGATTTGTCTTTACTATTTCAGCAATACATTTATCTAGTTCATGTTTTTCGAAGACTATACCACAAATAGGATCAATGGCTTGGCCTAGCCATACCCTCAGTGTAGAGGTCTGATCGGGCTCCAATTTGATACTACCGTCTTTGAGTTTGAGTGAAAGATAAGTTTCACTTAACCAAATAATGTAATTCCTGAAAAAATTATCCCAGACAATTTCATCGCCTTGCCAAAAAACATCTCGAAAACCTTCCATCGGATCATTGAGTTCCTCTGGGTCAGCAAAGTAGATGCTCTGTTTCTCAAGCTCTTGGAATTTATCCAGCAAGTTTTCAATCTTCCTAAATCGGTAAACATTCATATCGGATCTTCTTAAAGTATAGATGAACCTTGGAACGAAGGTATCCCAGGAGTTATGAGGTGGAGACCATCCGCCATCAGTCAAAACCACGATTATCCCGTATTGGCGAATAGCTTCTCGGTTGTATCGGCGCGGGGCAGGTCGAAGGCGGCGGCTACGCCGGGGTGGACAACCTGGCCGTTCATGGTGTTCAGCCCGCGTTGCAGGGCGGGATTCTCGCGCAGGGCGGCGGTTACCCCCTTATCGGCTAACTCAAGGGCGTAGGACAGGGTGACGTTGGTCAGGGCATAGGTCGAGGTGTGGGGCACGATGGCCGGCATGTTGGTGACGCAGTAATGCACCACCTCTTCCTCGCGGTAAATCGGATCGTGGTGGGTAGTCGGACGTGAGGTTTCGGCGCTGCCGCCCTGGTCGATGGAGATATCAACAAACGCCGCGCCGGCGCGCATATTTCGGAACAGGTCCCGCGTCAGCAGCCTGGGCGCGCGGGCGCCGGGTACCAGAACCGAACTGATGACCAAGTCGGCAGCCGTCACCTCCTCTTCGATATTGGCCCGGTTGGACATGACGGTAGTGACATGACCCCCAAGGATATCGTGGACGTAGCGCAAGCGCGCCGGATTGATATCCAGAATGCTGACATAAGCCCCCACACCAACGGCTACCTGACAGGCATTTGCTCCAGCTATACCGGCACCGAGAATAACCACGTGGCCGGGCTTCACCCCGGATGCGCCACTCAGCAACACGCCCCGGCCTCCATTATGGGCCTGGAGACTCCAGGCTCCGACTTGAAAAGCCAGCCGTCCGGCCACCTCGCTCATGGGTGCGAGCAGCGGCAGGGAGCCGTCCTCCAACTGAATGGTTTCATAACCGAGTGCGGTCACCTGCCGGTCCAGCAGCACTCGGGTGAGTTGTTCTGCTGCGGCGAGATGCAGGTAGGTAAACAGGATGAGGCCGGGACGCAGCAGCGGGTACTCGGCAGCCAGGGGCTCTTTGACCTTGAGGATAAGATCGGCCTGCGCCCAGACTTCTTGGGCGGAGCCCTGTATATGCGCTCCGGCCGCGACATACTGCTCATCAGGAATACTGCTTCCGGCACCGGCCTGGGTTTCAACCACAACGCGGTGACCGTGCGCCACCAGAGCGGCGACGCCACTGGGCGTGATGGCTACGCGGGTCTCCTCAGCTTTGATTTCCTTGGGAATACCAATCACCATACGAGTGCTCCCTTCGACCGGGCTCAGGACAGGCATGTCTTTGCTTTACATCGGAGAAGTGCTTCGCGTATCTTGACGAAAGAGTAAACGTATCCTCCAATGAGATACAAAGAAGCTGGACACGTTTACTCTTTGTAGCATGGGTGTGGTACTTGATGGAAAGCAGTATGCGCGAACGGTCCGCCAGGGTCTGAAGGAGCGCATTGCCCGGATTCGGCACCAGCCCGGCCGACAAGACTGGCAGCCAGGGTTGGCAACGATTCTGATCGGTGAGGACCCGGCCTCGCGCGCCTATGTCAGCACCAAGGAAAAGGCCTGCCGTGAGGTCGGCATTGCTCCGTTCGGGCATTGCCTGCCGGCGACCGCCTCAGCCGACGAAGTCGTGACGCTCATCGGTCGGCTCAACGCGCGTCCCGATGTCCACGGTATTCTGCTCCAACTTCCACTGCCCGACCATTTGGAGCCGGCGTCCCTGATTGAGGCTATCCGGCCGGACAAAGACGTGGATGGGCTCCATCCGGTGAATCAGGGGCGGCTGGTATTAGGCCAGGATGGGATTCGCCCCTGCACTCCGCTGGGTGTGATGCATCTCATTGATCAAAGCGGTATGGCTATCGAGGGCAAGCGCGCGGTCGTTGTCGGTCGGAGCAATCTGGTTGGCAAACCGGTCGCCCTGCTGCTGTTGCAGCGCAACGCGACCGTGACGACCTGCCACTCGCAGACGACCAATCTCGCCGACCACATACGCCAGGCCGACCTTGTCGTGACCGCAATCGGACAACAGAACGCCATCAGAGGAGACTGGATAAGAGAAGGGGCAGGTGTCATTGATGTTGGCATCTCGCGGGGTTCTGATGGGTCGCTGAAAGGGGATGTGGAATTCGCTATTGCCAAGGACCGCGCCGCCTATATTTCTCCCGTCCCAGGCGGGGTCGGACCGCTGACTGTTGCTATGCTCTTAGCCAACACTGTCCAGACTGCGGAAAGGCAGACCAACGTTCGGATGTAAATATGGAGGCCAAGCGAACGCCGCTGTATGGGGTGCATCGTGCCTTGGGTGCGCGCATGATTGAATTCGGTGGCTGGCAGATGCCGGTGCACTATACCGGGATTCTCGCCGAACACCGGGCCGTGCGGACGCAGGGCGGCCTGTTCGATCTGAGCCACATGGGTGAGATCGAGATAGCTGGTCCTCGGGCGTATGCGGTCTGTCAGGAATTATTCGTCACCGATATTGCCCGCATCCGGATTATGCAGGCCCAGTACGCGGTCATGTGTTTTGCCGATGGCGGCATAGTCGACGACGTCATTATCTATCGTCTGGCCGAGGAGCGCTATCTGGTGTGTGTGAATGCCGCCAATCGCACGACCGACTACGAGTGGATGGCGGAGCACAATCGTGGTCGGGCTGCTCTGATTGACCGGAGTGATGAGTACGCGCTGGTCGCCCTCCAGGGGCCTCAGGCCCAGGCGGTCCTGTCTCAGCTTGCATCTCACGACCTTTCGGCCATTCGCCGCTATTGGGCAACCCAGGGTGAGGTGGCCGGGGTGCCGACTCTGCTGGCACGCACCGGCTACACCGGAGAAGATGGTTTCGAGCTGTTTGTCCCGGCTGAGCGGGCCGAACGTGTCTGGCAGGCGTGCAGCGGGGCAGGAGGTCCGTCGAATCTGACCCCTGTCGGCCTCGGGGCGCGAGATACGCTCCGCCTGGAGGCCGGCTATCTTTTATACGGCAACGATATTGATGCCCGGACCACACCGCTGGAGGCCGGTTTGCGGCGTCTCGTCCACTTTGAGGCGGGCTCCTTTGTTGGGTCCGAGGCGTTGCGCAAGCAACAGGCTAATGGGATTGAAAAACAACTGGTGGGGATCAAGATGGAAGGCGCGGGTATTCCGCGCCAGGGGTATCCGATTTGGAGTGGAGAGCAGGAGGTCGGGGTGGTGACAAGTGGAACCCAGTCTCCCATGCTGGGCGTTGGTATTGCGTTAGGCTATGTTCCTCCGTCGTGTACAGACGCTGGGACACCGCTGGCAGTTGCGATCCGGAATCGCCACATTCCGGCGACGGTTGTCGAGCCGCCATTTTATCGGAGGAGTAAGTAAGGGAGGAGGTTATGGAAGCCCCAAAGGAGTTACGCTACTCACAGGAGCATGAGTGGGTCCTGGTTGAGGAGGAGAATCTGGCAACCATCGGCATTACCGATTACGCCCAGGACCAACTCGGGGATGTCGTGTTTGTTGAGTTGCCCGAGCCGGATGCCCAACTGACACAAGATGAGCCCTTTGGCGTGGTTGAATCGGTCAAGGCCGTATCTGACATCTACGCTCCGGTGAGTGGTACAGTCAAAGAAGTCAATA
Organism: Candidatus Binatia bacterium; assembly: GCA_022824615.1. Taxonomy (GTDB): domain Bacteria; phylum Desulfobacterota; class Binatia; order Bin18; family Bin18; genus Bin18. Next base: position 40,115 of record JAJDZM010000137.1, read on the forward strand.
CTGAGTTGCTGAACACGCCGGAGACGATTAATGAAGATCCGTATGGCGATGCCTGGCTGGTCCAGGTTGAAATGAACGATCCCGAAGAGCTGGACGCGCTCATGACCGCTGAAGAGTATGAACGCTTTGTTGAAGAAGAACAGGAAGACGCCGATGAGTAGAAGGTCTATTGGGTCTATTGGGTCATTGGGTCTATTGGGTCTCGACTCAACAGACTCAACAGACCCAACAAACTCAACGGACTCAACTCGTCATGCGTTATATCCCGCATACTGAGTACGATATTCAGGCCATGCTGGCCGTCCTTGGGGCGGATTCGGTTGAGGATTTGATTCGCCACCTGCCCGAGGACCTCCGGCAAAACGCCGGCCTTGATATCGCCCCTGGCCTGGCGGAGTCTGAGATCACCCAACGCCTGACTGCGTTCGCTGAACAGCAGACTGGATACAGTCCCGATCAGTCTTTTCTTGGAGCCGGAGCCTATGCGCACCTTGTGCCGGTCGTGGTTGATCAGATCATGCAGCGGGCGGAGTTTGCCACGGCCTATACGCCCTATCAACCCGAGGTGAGCCAGGGGACGCTCCAGGTCATTTTCGAGTTCCAGTCGCTGGTCGCTTCCCTGTTGGGCTTGGAAGTCGCCAACGCCAGTATGTACGATGGGGCCTCTGCGACCGCTGAGGCGGTCCTCATGGCCAAGCGCATTTTGCCCAAGCGCTCGCGGGTGCTGATCGCCCGCTCTCTGCATCCACAATACCGCCAAGTCATTCGGACTTATTTGGATGGCTTCCCCGGTCTGTCGCTGGTTGAACTGGGCTGGGATGAAACCGGCCGGCTTGAGCAGGCGGCCCTGGCGCAGCACCTGGACGAGCGCGTGTGCGGCGTAGTCGTCGGCTATCCAAACGTCTTTGGCGTGGTCGAGGATATTGCGACTATTAGTCGCAGCGCCCAGGACGCTGGCGCGCTGACCCTGTCCGTGACCCCCGAGTCCGTGGCATTGGGTATTCTCAAGTCCCCCGGCGAACTCGGGGCCGACATCGCGGTGGCGGAGGGACAGAGTCTGGGTATCCCCCTCAGCTATGGTGGTCCCGGCCTGGGCCTGTTTGCCTGCCGGAGTCGCTATGTCCGGAATATGCCCGGTCGTCTGGTTGGGGAGACGGTCGACCAGGATGGGCGACGCGGATTTGTCCTCACCCTGGCCACCCGCGAACAACACATCCGGCGGGAGCGAGCAACCTCAAATATCTGTACCAACCACGGTCTGTGCGCCCTGGCAGCCACCGTCTTTCTATGCCTGTTGGGCAAACAGGGGCTACGCGAATTGGCGCTCCGGAACGTGAAGAACAGCCATTATCTGGCAGAAGTGCTGCAGCAGGTGGCTGGCGTACAAGCGCGTTTTCCAAGTCCTTTTTTTAACGAGTGTGTGCTAACCGTGCCGCACGCGCGGAGCGTATGGGCTCGTCTCAAAGAGCAGGGGATCATTGCCGGCATTGTTTTGGAGGATTGGTATGAGGAACTCCACGATTGTCTCTTAGTGTGCGCAACCGAACTCCACACGCGGGAAGCGATTGAACGCTTTGGACAACAACTCAGGCAGGCAACAGCACTCACGCAGGTCGCATAATGGCTTCGACGCGCAGCCCTGGTAAACGGACGATGCTGAACGAACCCCTGATCTTGGAGCGGGGATCAGTCGGACGGGTCGGCTACGCGCTTCCACAAGACGATATTCCCGAGCGGGATCAGGCTCGTGATCTGCCGGCCGAGCTGTGCCGGGAGGCGCTCGATGATTTTCCCGAGGTGAGCGAGGGCGAAGTCGTGCGTCATTTTACGCGTCTGTCCCAGTGGAATATGAGTGCAGCGACGACCCTCTATCCCCTAGGGTCATGCACAATGAAGTATAACCCCGTAGTGAATGAATACATGGCCCGCCTGCCGGGTTTGGCCCAGCTCCACCCCCTGACTCCGGACGATCAGGCCCAGGGGGCGTTAATGCTGCTCGCCGAGCTTGAGCGCTGTTTAGCCGAGATCAGCGGTATGGATGCGATCAGCTTGCAGCCCGCGGCGGGGGCGCAGGGTGAGTTGACCGGCATGAAGCTCATCCGGGCCTACCATCAGGACCGAGGAACGGCACGTAAGAAAGTCTTGATTCCGGCGAGTGCGCATGGCACCAATCCCGCCTCGGCGGCCTTATGCGGCTATGATGTGGTGCAGGTCGCCACCGGCTCAGACGGTATGCTCAGCGCCGACGCCGTGGCCACATGTACGGACACCGAAGTGGCCGCCCTGATGGTGACCAACCCGAACACGCTCGGACTCTTTGAGCGCGAGATCCTTCAGATAACCGACGTGCTGCACCAACACGGGGCGCTCGTGTATATGGACGGCGCCAACCTCAACGCCCTGATGGGGGTGGCCAAGCCGGGCCATATGGGGGCGGATGTCATTCAATTTAATCTGCATAAAACCTTCTCCACTCCGCACGGCGGCGGCGGCCCTGGCGCCGGGCCGGTCGGCGTCAAAAAGATTTTA
>JAJDZM010000215.1 GCA_022824615.1 Candidatus Binatia bacterium
TCGTAGCGGGTGGCAACACGCCGCCAGTCCTTGAGGCGGCAGAAGGGGCGCTCAATAACATTGCGTGCCCGGTAGGCGACTTGGTCGAAGGGATGTTTGCGTTTACGAGTCGGGTTGTTAGGGATGACGGGCTGGCAGCCACGGGTCCACAGCCAAGTGCGCAACGCATCACTATCAGAGGCGGTATCAGCCAGGCAGCGTGCCGGACGCAGGGGGGCCACCAAGGCGGCTCCAACGGGGGCGTCCCCTCGATGCCCTGGCCCGAGAATCAGCCGCCGGGGGCGACCGGCCTCATCGACCGCCGCATGGAGTTTGGTAGTCCGCCCGCCACGTGACCGCCCGATTGCCTGCTGCTGTGCCCCCCTTTTCCCCCGGCCGCCGACCGATGCGCCTTGACGTGAGTCGCATCCAGCCTCAGCGTCTCAGGTGGGCCGCCGCCAGTGCCATGAACACCCGCTCCCAGACGCCCTTACGAGCCCAGCGCACGAACCGGTTGTACAGCGTCTTGGGCGGACCATACACCGGCGGCGCAGCGCGCCACCGGCACCCGCTCTGCAACACGTGTACGATCCCCGAGATCACCCGCCGGTCGGCCACCCGGGGCCCGCCGCGGGTGGCCGTCGGCAACAGCGGCTGGAGTCGGGCGAATTGCCCTTCAGAAAGCCCGAAATCGGTAGCCATTGCCTCTTCCCTCCCCAGTGCAAGGGGGGGGAAAGAGAATCCCAATCCGCTGGAAATGCACATCCCGTTTATAGGTCCTGACCCTAAAGGAGAGACTGTGCATGAGTAAATCCGAAATTGGAACGATCGCGTCAGTAATCCTCGCCGTCGCTGCCATTGTCAGTTCGATATCTACCTGCGGAAATTTCAATAATCGTCTTGCGAAAGTCGAACGAAGAATCGACACTCTCCCGACTCTTACAAGAGCGCAATCAGTCCTCGGGGACCTAGGCGATAATCGGTGTGAATGGCAACCATAATGGTTCGAGCGCAGCAGGACGAGCGCCAGGAGTGTCCTGAAGGCTATTATGTCAAAGGCGTCGGCTTTCACTACGAGTCTAGCCTCAGGCGGCCCTATCCAATGCGCTATCGATTGTACTGCTGTGCGCTTACGTCATAAGGCTACCTGCGCTATCCGACAAGAGTACTGTCCTCATATGCGCTAAAGCCGCTGAAACCCCTCAACACTCTATAATCAGGTGAGGGACGACTACCATGCTAGGTCTCCACACTATAGAGAAGCGTTCCGTGTTCTTGGACATACCTCAAAGGAATTTTTGGATTATTGATGTCCTTTCCTCCGTCGCCGTGCCACTTCCTTTCCCATTTAGAATAGAAATATTCCATATTGTCCGGTGTTAACCTGTATATGGATTGAATTTCGATTCCTTTATATATGGCAAAAATCCAGTCTACCTGCCGGTACTTTGCGATAATCGTGGGATTCATATGGTGATGCGTCGAGAAGCTCTTTGTCAGATTGATATTGACCGATTTTAGCTCGTATTCGTTGCCCTGCGCATCGCGGGCATCATTCCCTTCCCGTCCTGGCAAAACTTCCAGGTTCAGTATGAGCAGGACTTGAAGCAGCTTTCCTCCGTTGTCCTGAAAGATATCGTTTATCCCGTGCGCCTCAGCCAATCTCTGATAATTGCGGATGTGGGGAAACAACTGCTTCAGAATCTCATAGTCAGGGTGCGGTCTCATTCGGGTTCCTCCCGTACGAGGTCAAGCACTCGCAACCCAAGGGCTTTTGCAAGTCGTTCCATGTTATCGATGGAGATATTTCGTTCGCCGCGTTCGACAGAACCAATGTAAGTGCGGTGTAAGTCTGCAAGCTCAGCGAGGTCTTCTTGCGAGAGCTTGCGGATCGTTCTGAACTTTCGCAAGTTTCGGGCGAAGATCATTCGCGTTCTGGTAATTTTCTTATTCTTTCGCATAATCATATGGTCAGTAACCTCTGTTCTATTGATGATTATGAGTCTACAGACTATAAATAGCTTCTGGTGGTCTCTAACTGCCTTTGGAGGGAACTGTGAAAGAGCAAGGCAAAAGTTTCACATTTGATCGGGCTCCCGCGTATAAGACCAATTTGGGTGCGGCATACTGCGGTGACTCCCGAGAATTACTTGCTCAGATGCCAGATAGTTCCATCCATTTGGTTGTGACGAGCCCGCCATTCGCCTTGCAACGGAAGAAAGAATACGGAAATAGAGAGCAGGCTGAATACACTGACTGGCTGCTGGAATTCGCAGCGCTGGTGCATCAAAAACTGACAGCGGATGGAAGTTTTGTCCTTGACCTCGGTGGTGCCTACCAGAAAGGCGTACCAGCGCGCAGTCTCTATAACTTCCGAGTCCTGATTCGCTTATGTGACGAGGTCGGCTTTCATCTAGCTGAGGATTTCTATTGGTACAATCCCTCAAAGCTCCCGAGTCCTATCGAGTGGGTGAACAAACGCAAACTGCGCGCAAAAGATGCCGTCAATACGGTCTGGTGGCTCTCTCGCACGCAGTGGCCGAAAGCCGATGTGACACAGGTTCTGACCCCCTATAGTCAGAGAATGAAGAAGCTCCTACAGGACCCGGATACCTTCTATAAGCCGAAAGTTCGGCCTTCTGGCCATGATATCGGGAAAGGCTTCGCTCGGGCGAACGATGGCGCAATTCCTTCTAACTTGCTCCAGATACCAAACTCAGAATCCAATGGCCCCTATCTGGCTGGATGCAAGAGTGTCGGAGTAAAGCGACATCCCGCGCGGTTTCCTGAGAAACTGCCAGAATTCTTTGTAAAATTTCTGACCCAGCCAGGGGATATTGTTGTGGACATCTTTGCCGGGTCAAATACAACGGGGTGCGTAGCAGAGAGACTGCAAAGGCAATGGCTGGCTTTCGAAGAGAGCCGAGATTATCTCGCCGCTTCGTCTTTTCGGTTCTTGGATAAGGACAGTTCGGTTGATGAGATGCGAGGTGTGTATAAAAGAATAGCAGAGGAGGGTTCCGTTGATCTGATGGAATGCCGGAAGTAGGGAGACCTCTTCCCTATGGCAACGGCAACCAATTGATAAAAGTCCGTAGGTCGGATTAGCGTAGCGTAATCCGACAGGGGTAAGACGCAGGATGTTGGGTTACGTCTCGGTTCCAGCAAGGGCTTATGGCTCTAACATTGCGAGAAAGTGAGATAATAGGGAAATACGTCCCGATTATTCGTCATCGTCCGTCTCCCTCGAACATCAATTTGGATTCATAAGCCTTAAAATTATCGCCCTTAATCTCATTCGACATTTGAGCCATCATCGTTTTAGCGCGAGATTCGTCTACTTCCCTCACCCCTTTTACCCTTCTCATAGCGACATGGAAAATATCTTCACGCATTCCGTTGGACAGTCTTGCGCCTTATTAAGGCCCGTCATGTCATTCAGTCGGTCGAATTTATCCGAGGAAGTCGGGGGCGAAGATGATCCATCGCTCATGCTGTTGTCTCCCACTTCAGACGCACTTTCAGTGTGTTTAACTGACTCCACGGGATATGTTTTTCATGTTGAAGCCTCCCTACAACTATACCTGGGGCTATGCCTCGTTTCTCAGCGAATTGGCGAATAGCGCTTTCGTCATAGAGAGACGTTGTGACAAACTGCTCCCAATCGTTCGGCGGTATGAGAAAATTCGCAGCCCATTGATTGGCTTCTGTTTCAATGGCGGTGGATTCCTCATCCGCTTTTGTTCCATCGATAAAAATCCGCTTCTTGCTATGCAGCAGGATATGGGCGGCCTCGTGGAACAGGCTGAACCACAAATGGTCATCGGTCTTATGGCGTGCACTAAGTTGAATGACGGCCTTACGGGGCGTGAGCCACCAGGCCGCGCCGCTAAGTGCAGTTTTTGGGAGAGGCTTGACCAGGACCAGGGCAACCCCGGATTCGTTACAGAGTTGTTGGACCTTTTCTAATGCTTCCCCGAGAGGCGCTTGCGTGAGCCCGCGAATCTCTCTCAACGCCCGTCTGAATTGCGCTTCGCTATAATCGACACACTCCTGCTGTTCCGCCTCAAGTTCTCCAAGCCGCAGCCAAGTTGCCAGTGCTGACTTGTCGCTCTCAAAGCTGGGTGAGTGCCGATATGCGACACTCATACGATAATATTTCATATGCCAAGCCTCGACCGAGGCAACTCCGAAGAACGAGAGTAGTTTTGATACCGCGTCGGAATTAGAAGCGGGCTTGTCGATTGCCCCTCGTCTCACCAACTCCCTAAGAGGAAGCGTCTTCACCCAGGAAATAACCCCTTCTGCCTCTCGTGCCTCGACTTCTCGCGCCCGGTGAAGCTGATAGCGGGCCTCTATGCCCAGCCAAATGCTCGCATCAAGGCCAAGCACTTTCTCGAATTGGAGAGCGGTCTTGGGTTCAATCGGAGCCTTGCCGGTAATGATCTCGCTGATGAGCTTTGCGGAACGGCCACACCGCCGGGCAAGCTCAGCCGGGGAAAGATTTTGACTCTGCAAATGTTCCTCTACGACCCAGCCGGGCGGGACCGCGTAGTCGGGTTGGTAGGGATATGTCGTGGCGTCCATAGTGTTCGCCTCCTTCAATGATAATCAATGACCTCGATGATCGTAATTGCGGTCACTGCATCGGTGTTAATGCCACCGCCGGCTTCCTGCACGGACGTGTCGCTCGGTTCAAAAATCAGCCGATACG
>JAJDZM010000197.1 GCA_022824615.1 Candidatus Binatia bacterium
TGGATTGAGCGCTCCTTCAATCGGCTCAAACACTGTCGCCGCCTTGCCACCCGCTATGACCGCAAAACCGCCCACTTCCTCGCTTTCTTACATCTCGCCGCCTTCGCCCTTTGGCAGAACTAAATGTCGAGTCAGCCTAGAGTATGCGAATACGAGGATTGATGAAAAAGAAAAGCGCCTGCGAGAAGTCGGTGAGAAAATTGAACGCAAGAACCGAGAGGTAAATCAGCTAGTACTGGGAAATAAAGAACTTACTGCTCTAACCCAGACGCTCAACTTGGCGATGCAGTCTGAAAAAGCGGTTGCAGCCTTGGTGGATACACTCTTGGATGAAAGACGAAAAACGATTGTCGAGAATATCAATCGTGTCTTTCGGAATGTGACAAACAAACCGCAAGAATATGATAGGGTTGACCTCATGGACGATTGGGGTGTTTGTGTTGTTACCAAGAACGACACGATCGTCCCAGATGACGCCCTGAGTGCCGGAGAGAAGGAAGTCCTTGCATTTTCATTTATCGCTGGTCTGAATCTTTCAACTGACCGTGCAGCGCCATTACTCATGGATACCCCGTTTGGCCATCTGGACAATCGGCATCGTCGGGGTTTACTAGAAGCGCTTCCGACACTCCCCAACCAAGTTATCCTACTCGCCACCGACCGAGACTTGCCAGATGATGATATTCCTCGCCTACAGTCCCATCTCCATCGGCATTTCGAACTGATTCGTGACCAACAGGCCGAAAAGTCCAATATTCAGGAGGTGGGATGATACTCAACGTTGACGACCTCCAAAAAGAACGTGCTTATATATCTGATGAGCATAAGGCGTTGCTACAGCGACTCCGTGACCTAAAAGTATTCTTAACTCAGCTTGACGCATGGGCATTTGCCGCCGCCTTTGCTATGAGTATTAGTCCACAGGAAAATCTTCCTCCGACACCAGAGAAGAAAGAGTATTTTTCATCATCCCTCCAACCGCTTTCAGCCGACCTTCTAACAGCACTCCTTGAAGCGGATAACTACCTGGCCTCGACATCAGAGTGGGAAATTGTAAAAGAAGCCCGACCCGCTGCCCAACGTCTATCTGATTGGGCGAGTCTTGGATTGAGCTTGTTGGCAAAGGAATGGGAAGGAAGGGGACGGGAGCAGGTGCGGCGAATGGTCCTCAGGAGCATCTCTGTTTTGGATAAAAAGAGATCCCTCACCTTACGCGTTTGATTTTATCAAGCGTCGCCCTTTCATCTCCTACGGATTTTCTAAATTCATCAAGTAATTTATATGTTTTGGGTTGTGGGGCTTGGTTTATCATATGGAGAAATAGATTTTGATGTAAAAGTGGGTTAGACACCATCATCTTTTTCGCCTGAGGGTTCCATAACACATTAGGCCAGGGGGCTTCCTCCAATTGCAATTGAGTCTTACCCAACAAACGGACTGCTTTTTCCATCTCTATATGCCTATCGATCATCACACGGACAGCGCGGACAAATGCCTTTTGTCCCGCTGGACGGAAGAGGACATGTCCGCCGTCGGCTGTCCTATACTTTCCCGCTAATTCGTCATCTGGAGAGGAAGCGCTGACTCGCTTAATTTCAGGTACGTATTTCTGCAAAACATCCCAGAAAGCGGTATAGTCTCGATAAATGTTCGTCAGTTTATCAGAGGATGGACGGCGTGAGGTCAATCCTTTACGTTGAGCAGCCCTGTTCCCGGTCCTTGGTAAATTGAGTATTTCAACAAGGTCATACAAGGCTAAAATACTCGTGATACTCTTCTTATCGCTAGATGGTATGGGCGTCGTTTTCCCAAAGTGAACAAACTCCCCAGACAACGGGGGGTACTCTTCTACCAACCTCCTGGTTGTAATTGCAAAAGCATCGTCCTCATCAAGGGCAACAATTTCCCCTTTAGAGACAGGCGTGGCGTATCTATTGAGGGTTGAAAAGAGACGTCTAGTTCTTTCAAGTCCTGGTCGATCAGTATGATGTGGAACAAAAATCACGCATAATTCTTCATTCTCTAGTTTGTCATCCTCTTTCAGGGCGAGTTTGATCGCTTCGACCCGATGTTGTCCGTCAATGGCAAAAAGTTTCTCTTTTCCCGACAGTTGGAGAAGCCCTATTGACGACCTGGAGCGTTCATCCAAACTTGGCGGACCAAGTACCGGGCTTTCTCCCACCTCAACCGGATACCATTCTGGGTCGCCGCCGTAGACCCCAACAATGATAGCGTTGAAAAATCGCTGCTCTTGAGTGAGAAGATACTGCACTATGTCGTTACTACGGTCTGTCAATTCTCTCTGTATCCAATCTCTCAGTTGCTCACTGTGATGAATCTGGTCGGTTCTCTTAATCCAAGCCGCTACATCTTTCATCGCCATGCTGGTGACAAAGTACTGCCAATCCCCCATAGAGCAACGTAGCGAAGGTAAGACTTGGGGTTCTAACGGTTTCGTCATCTGAGCACCTTCACTGCATCCCGTATTTCCGCTGGGAAATCTCTATTAAACGGGGGAAGATAAGCCTTTTGCAAGGAACGTTCTGTCTGGATAACCTCTGCTTTATCTGCCATCTCTGCGTAGCAAAACCAGAGATAGCCATCCCACTTTGTGAGCATATCGGTGATATGTGGCCTTTTCGTTTTTGGATTTGCCTTTTCTCTCAAGTATTGTCTAAATCTCTCTCTAAATGTCTGCTCCGTAGTTTTTCCCACGTAAAGCAAGTAAGAACACCAGTTGTGATTCGCTATCCCAGGCTGGACAACGAAAGTGTAAACACCTTGAGTGTCCCCAGGCACACTATTAGCTTGGTCTGTTCCAAACCGAACGATTTGCCATACTAAATCGGTAATGGGTTGATACTGAGTCCATTGCTGCGGGGATAGGATGAAGCGTTTTTCATAGGGCCGTAGTTCTTCCGCTTGTCTTTGAAAATCAAAAAGCATCCTTGTAAACCGTTTCAACAAATCTAATCGGAGAAACCTAATCTTCTTACAAGTAGGGATCAAGAGCCGTCATTCTGGGGTATTCTTCCAGAAAGAAGGCCAACTTCTCTTTCTCTTGGACTGCCCTTGAGGATTTAGAAATTTTCATGATACTTGCAGCCCAAGTAGAAAAACTTCTGGATTCAAAAAGAAGACTGCCAAAAAGGTATGATGAAAGTTCAGGAGCATATTGAGAAGACGAGCAACCTCCAGAAGAACGGTGGGTTAAGGTGCATTTTCGGAAGTGGGGAGGATAGCTATGGGGAAGCAACGAGCATCAGCACTCGAACGAGAGCAACTTGACGCACGATATGAAGAAATTCGGAGCGTCTATCTGAGTGATGATCGGCCGTGGGTGATTGGTTATAGCGGTGGGAAAGATTCAACAACCGCCGTGCAAATGATTTGGTATGCCCTGTCAGAGCTTCCTGTCGAAAAACGTCAAAAACCAGTCTATATCATCTCCTCTGATACTCTTGTTGAGACGCCTAAAATCGTTGATTACATTGAAACTTCATTGCAGCGTATGAACGAGGCTGCGCGCAGAGCAGCCCTTCCGTTTTCGGCGGAAAAAGTCCAGCCCGACATTAAGAATACATTCTGGGTCAACCTCCTTGGGCGTGGATATGCGGCTCCGTCGAAACGGTTCCGCTGGTGTACCGATAGGTTAAAAATTGACCCAGCGAATCAATTTATTCTCAAGAAATCGGCTGAACATAGCGAAGTCATTGTCGTGCTTGGCGTGCGCAAATCTGAGAGTGTAACGCGGGCGCAAGTAATGAAATTACGCCGCATAACGGGGAGCCTCCTGTCACGACACTCGACCCTACCGAACGCGTTTGTCTACACACCAATTGAAGACCTCAGCGTCGATGACGTGTGGACGTATTTACTCCAGGCTCCCTCACCCTGGGGGAATAATAATAGAGACTTGGTCACCATGTACCGCAACGCACAGGCGGGAGAGTGTCCGCTGGTTGTGGATAACACAACCCCCTCCTGCGGTAATAGCCGATTTGGTTGTTGGGTGTGCACGGTCGTTCAAAAAGACAAATCCATGGAAGCCCTGGTCGATAACGGTGAAGAGTGGTTAGAGCCATTGCTGGAATATCGTGACCGGTTGGCTTCAACGCAGAAACCAGAAATGAAAAATCAGTTGCGAGACTTCCGACGGCGAGATGGTAGAGTCTGGCTTAAAAGGGACGGTGGTATTGCGCGGGGACCGTATAAACTTGAAGTTCGACAGGACCTTCTTCGTCGTCTCCTTGTAGTACAAAAACAGGTCCAACAGAGAGGTCCTAACCCAAAGGAGCAGCTCATCCGTCCAGAGGAACTTCAGCAGATTCGTCGGCTATGGCGACTGGAAGAGCAAGACTGGGAGGACTCTGTCCCGAAAATTTATCGCGAAGTAATGGGCGAAGACCTCGACTGGATTACTGATGAATTACCCCTCTTTTCTGGTGAGGAACAGAGCCTCCTTGCCGAAGCTTGTGAGCGCCATGATGTGCCCTCAAAGTTAGTCGCAAAACTGCTCGATATTGAACGTGAGCATTATGGGATGAGTAGGCGGGCAGCTATCCATAAAAGAATTTCTGCTGCTTTTGGGGAGGATTGGCGATCTGAGGAAGAAGTTCTGGCCCAACATGAGAAGACGGCTGTATGATTCTTAAGTCTCTCACGCTGGAAAACTTCGGAGTCTTTCGCAGCCCCCCTCCTTTTCAACTAGAACCTCGTCCGTCGCGACCTATTATTCTGTTTGGTGGTAAAAATGGAGCAGGTAAGAGCACCCTCTTCGAGGCCCTGCGAGTCTGCTTATACGGCCCTCTGGCTTTGGGTACTCGCGTCTCCCGAGAGACGTATACCAATTATCTTCGCGACCGTATTCATTCGAGTCCGAGTTTGCTGATCCAACCAACAGGTGCGTCCGTCGCTCTTGAATTTCAGTACGCTGACGTTGAGGCCCTGCATACCTATACGGTCAGACGTTCGTGGGAACGGAAGGGGAACAAGCTGACGGAAGACCTTAGGGTGTTGCGAGACGGGAATCTCTTAGATGATGTGGCTGAAGAACACTGGCAAGAATTCATTCGGGACCTTATTCCGCCCGGAGTTTCTCAGCTTTTCTTTTTTGACGGGGAAAAGATTCAGCAACTTGCTGAAGATACTACCGACCAACAAGCATTGGCTGAGGCAGTCAAACTACTCCTTGGTCTCGATGTAACCGAGCGTCTTCATGCGGACTTGTCTCTTCACCTTTCCCGGCTGATTAAGCTCAACGGAAACGGACAATTCACTCGCGAGGTCGATGAACTTGAGGGGGAGATTGCCCAACTCAAGAAGAAACTCAGTACGCTTCAAGTTTTACAAAAGGACTATGAAAAAGAAGTTGAAGAGGGCCGAGCGGCTATCGACCGTGTTGAAAGAAGAATTACAACAGCAGGTGGAACGTTTGCTCGAAGCCGTGAGAGCTTGCTGAAAAGGAGGGCGGAGTTGCAGGCTCGTCTTCACCAGGAGAAAGACAATCTTCGTCAGCTATGTGCTGGCCTTCTACCCTTTGCTGTGGTCCCTCAACTTTGCCACCAACTGAAGGACCAATTGCAGCGAGAAGAGCAGGCAAGCCAAGTCGAAGCTGGAAAAGCTCTCCTCAACGCGGCAAAAGAAGAACTCCTACAACGTATTGACACACATGCCGTTTGGAGTGGACTTCCTCGGTCCTCCAAGGCACTGAAAACTGAAATCCAGAACCGTCTTGGAACGGTTATTCAAGAATCATTCAAGGTTGAACAGCAGGAGTCTGTTGAACTCGTACACCAACTTTCTCCGCCTGTTCAGCGTCGGGTCCTGTCCTGGATAGACCAAGCAACTAATGATTGCCAAGAGCGACCACGAACCTTAGCGCGTGAGATCAAAAAGATTATGCGCAATCTAAACAAAGTTGAAGCAAAATTGCGCCAGATACCAGACGATGATGTTCTGAAGCCTTTTCTTGAACAGCTCCAGGAGCTTCATCGGAAACTTGCTGAAGCGGGGGGGCGGGTCTCTACTAACGAGGAGCAAATTAAGGCGAAAGAGTCGGAGATCGGAGAACTTGAACGGCGGCACGAGCAAACAACTGAAAGAATAATAACCGAAAGCTCAGAGGCTTCCCAAGCATCACTTGCCTATAACGTCCAGGCCGCTCTTGATGAGTATAAGGCTCGGCTTCTTGAAAAAAAGATTGCGCAGTTACAGATTGCGTTTTCTGAATGTTTTCAGGTTCTGTGCCGTAAGAAGGATATCTTGCGTAGGGTCTCAATCGATCCAAAAGATTTCTCGGTTGTCCTATACGACCGGAAAAATAAACCGTTTCCTACAGAGCGTCTCTCGGCTGGAGAGAAGCAGATTTATGCCATTTCGATGTTATGGGCGTTAGCAAAGACTTCAGGCCGTCCCTTACCGGTAATTATCGATACACCACTCGGGAGACTTGATAGTGACCACCGAAAGCTATTGGTAGAGCGCTACTTCCCGTCCGCCAGCCACCAAATGCTTATTCTTTCTACCGATACTGAAGTGGACCAGCAGTATTTCGCTGAACTACAGCCCGGAGTTTCCCAGGCGTACTACCTCGAATTTGATTCCGAAGAGCATCAGTCGCTTGCCTCTTCAGGCTACTTTTGGAAAAGAAATAATGAAGCTCACTAAAGTACGACTTACACAAGAGGCGTCTAGCCGGCTACGTGCTCTCGCTGGTAGAACAAGCCTCACACCTAACCTTCTCTGTCGTATTGGATTCTGTTTATCTCTTAGGGAACCTTCTTTGCCGGACCCGGATGACTACCCGGAGGAGGACAGGGAATTCAATCGATATACGTTGTTAGGTGAGTATGACCCCCTCTTTGTAGCACTCTTAAAGGAGCGTTGTCGTCGTGATGGGATTGATCTCAAAAAACTCCCAAAATACTTTCGCGCGCACCTGAATAGAGGGGTGATTTTACTGCAAGCCAGCATCAAAAGTATCGGTGATCTTGCGGCCCTCCTACCACGTTCGGAAGCGCGAAAAGATGCTGATATGGGGTAGCAAGCCGAACACATACCCAACGCTCTCAAGGTAGTTGTATGACAACATTTTTCGACGGACCGAAACCCAGACTGTTTGCACACCGGGGCGCCAGCGGGGAAGCGCCCGAGAATACCATGGCCGCGTTTCAGCGGGCTGTGGATATGGGTATTGAGTATATTGAGCTGGATGTGCACGCGTCTGAAGATGGGCAGATTATGGTTATCCACGACGCGACCATCGAGCGGACGACCAATGGTCGCGGTGCGGTTCAGAACTACTCCCTCGCTGCCCTTCAACAGCTTGACGCGGGCTATCGGTTTTCGCCGGATGAGGGCAAGACTCTTCCTTTCCGTGCGTCGGATGTAGTCATTCCTTCGCTCCAGGAGGTGCTGGAGAGCTTTCCGCAGGTCAAGTTTACGGTTGAGATCAAGCCATCCGACCCGCCCATTGAAGAACCGGTGATTGCGGTTATCAAAGACTGCGGCAAGACGGATGAGGTTATCATTGCGTCAGAACACGATGCGGTCCTGGCTCGCGTGCGAACCCTGGCCCCGGATATCCCGACAAATTTTGGCTATAACGAAGTGGTCGATTTTATCCAGCGCGTTGTAACCGGTCAGCTAGACGGCTATCAGCCGCCCGGTCAGGCGCTTCAGATTCCGCCCACATATCAAAATATCCCGCTGGTGACGGAACAAACGGTTGCCGCCGCACATCAGCTCAATGTGGAAATCCATGCGTGGACGATTAATGACCCACAGGAGATGCGCAGCCTGCTCGACCTTGGAGTGGACGGGATAATGTCGGACTTTCCGTCTCGTTTGCTGGAAGTGGCGCGAGGGAGAGGGTAAAACTCACCCTCATCCTTACCTTCTCCCTCAAGGGAGAAGGGATTTTTACGCCGAGGTCAGTTAATTTTCGGCATAACCTCGGTGGCAAAACGCTCTATGCCGCTGCGGAAGGTTGCGGCGTCAGGGTAGCGCCCCAGCCCCAGAACATAGTGGTTGGCCCCGGCCTCTTTCATGGCCGATATGCGATCAATCATGGGTTCGGGGCTGCCCTCGCGGATCATGCCGCCAACGATTAGGTCGGGCATGGACCGCCCGTGTTTTTCGGATTCCTCGTGTAAATGCGCGGCAACCTGGGCTAATTCGCCGGACTGGAGCCCAATCGGGTAATAGCCGTCGCCCCATTTGATGGTCCGCTCAATGGCCTTGGGGCCAGCCCCCCCAACCCAGATGGGTGGACGCGCCGGTCGCGGGGCAAAGACAAATTCGGGGAATTTGATGTGAGTCCCATCGTAGGCACTCACATCGTTATCAAACAACTGGTGGACGACTTCGAGGGTTTCGTTGGTAATGGCACCACGCTTGCGCGGGTCCACACCCAGGGCTTCAAATTCCGGCCGCATCCAGCCGACCCCGGCGCCCAGGATAAGCCGCTCCCCCGAGAGTTCCTGGAGGGTGGCTACCTGCTTGGCCAGATACACGGCCGGCCGGTAGGGAAAGACCAGGACGGAAATACCGAGCTGAATCTTCCGGGTCAGCGCGGCAAAATAGGCCAGCGTCGTCAGCGGCTCAAAATAGCGTCCGCCCGATCCTTCAGTTTGATCCGGCGGAATAGCCAGATGATCCACGACAAACGCGGCATCAAAGCCGGTCTCTTCCACGGCCTGCACGCAGGCGCCGAGTGTATCTCGGGTCGCGGCCGGACCCATATTGCGGATGACAACACCAAATTTCATGCGTCTTCTCCTTCGCCGTCTTGAAACAAACGTTCAGCCAATTCCTCGGCGAGCGCCGAACGCTCGTCCTTATCCTCTCGCAGCAGATCGAAAGACAGATTCATCAGCATTTTTCCGAGGACTTCGCGTTGGAGCACGTTGAGGCTGACGGCCTGCGGTTGTTCCTCTTCGAGCTGAGCCAGGAGGGTCTCCATGGAGCGTACCCCGGCATCGTTCTCCTGTCGCGCCAAACGGTCGCCGGCCATGCCCGCGGCCTGATGGAGCAAAGCTGCTTCCTGGACTGTGAGGGGGTACGAGGACATGCTGGATATTTTCTACCCCAAGTCGGGAAACAGCCAGGGTGCTTCGTTTTTGCGGCGTTGCTCATAGGCCGTGATATCGGCCTCTTTTTGCAGGGTGAGCCCGATTTCATCCAGGCCGTTCAGCAGACAGTCTTTCCGAAACGGATCAACGTCGAAATGAAAACTCGTCCCCCCAGGAGTGGTGACGGTTTGGGCCGCAAGGTCCACGCTGAGTTGATAGCCCGGCTGGGGTTCGACTTCTTTGAATAATTGATCGACTTCCGCGTTGGTCAGGACAACCGGCAGCATGCCGTTTTTGAAGCAGTTGTTAAAAAAGATATCGGCAAAGCTGGGGGCGATAACGCATCGAAAACCATGGTCCAATAAGGCCCACGGCGCGTGCTCGCGCGACGAGCCACAGCCGAAATTAGCCCGCGCCAGGAGAATACTCGCGCCATCATAGCGGGGTTGATTCAAGACAAATCCGTCCTGGGGATTGCCGTCGCTGGTGTAGCGCCAATCCGAGAACAAGCCTTCCCGCAGGCCCGTGCGTTTAATGGTCTTGAGGTACTGCTTGGGAATAATTTGATCGGTATCAACATTCACCCGGTCGAGCGGGGCAACAATACCTGTAAGCGTGGTAAAAGCGTCCATATGCGTCTCCAATAGGGGTCTAGCTCCAGTTCCTGATATCGACAAAGCGGCCCTCAATGGCGGCGGCGGCGGCCATGGCCGGGGAGACCAGATGGGTGCGCCCGCCCTTGCCCTGACGGCCTTCAAAATTGCGGTTGCTGGTTGAAGCGCAGCGCTCGCCCGGCTGAAGGGTGTCGGCGTTCATGGCCAGACACATGGAACAGCCGGCCTCGCGCCACTCGAAACCCGCCTCCTTAAAAACGACGTCGAGCCCCTCGTCCTCGGCCTGTTTTTTGATCAGGCCGGAGCCTGGCACCACCATGGCGTTGACCGTCGAGGCGACTTGCCTGCCCTTTGCATACTGGGCGGCAATGCGCAGGTCTTCGATGCGTGAGTTGGTACAGGAGCCGATAAAGACCCGGTCGACCGGAATGGCCGTTATGGGGGTTCCGGCCTTCAGGTCCATATAGGCCAGCGCCCGCTGCGTAGCCTCTTGGATTTCCGGCGAAGGCATGGCGGCCGGGTCCGGCACAGCCCCGGTGATATCGGTGACCATACCCGGATTCGTGCCCCAGGTGACCTGGGGGGCGATGTCTTCCGCTCGCAGCTCGACGGTCTTGTCGAAGCTGGCGTCCGGGTCTGAGGGCAGTTGCTGCCAGGCTGCCACCGCTCGCTCGAACAGCTCACCCTTGGGTGCAAACGGGCGATCTTTGATATAGGCAAATGTTTGTTCGTCCGGCGCAACCATACCGGCCCGCGCACCGCCCTCAATGGACATATTGCACAGCGTCATGCGGCCTTCCATGGACAGTGCCCGGATGGCCGAGCCCGTGTATTCGATGACATGCCCGGTTCCGCCGGCCGTTCCGATTTTACCGATAATGGCCAGGATAATGTCTTTGGCGGAACACTGTGCGGACAACACGCCCTCCACTCGCACCTGCATGGTCTTGGCTTTCTTTTGGAGCAGGCATTGTGAGGCCAATACGTGTTCAACCTCGCTGGTGCCGATACCAAAGGCCAGCGCGCCAAACGCGCCGTGCGTGGCGGTATGGGAATCCCCGCACACAATGATCATACCCGGCAGGGTGAGACCCTGCTCCGGCCCGATCACATGCACAATGCCCTGGCGGATATCGTCTATGTCGAAAATCGGGACGCCGGTTGCCCGACAGTTCTCCTGGAGGGCTTCGATCTGCTTGGCTGCGACGGCATCTTCAATGGGTTTGTCCCGGTCCGTTGTCGGCACGTTATGGTCGGGCACGGCTATTGTCGCCTGGGTGCGGCGCACGTTGCGGCCGGCCAGTTGCAGACCCTCAAATGCCTGTGGAGAAGTCACCTCGTGGGTGAGGTGACGATCAACATAGAGGAGCGCCGTGCCGTCCTCTTCGGTTCGCACCACGTGCGACTCCCAGATTTTTTCA
Organism: Candidatus Binatia bacterium; assembly: GCA_022824615.1. GTDB lineage: Bacteria > Desulfobacterota > Binatia > Bin18 > Bin18 > Bin18. The sequence goes on from JAJDZM010000197.1 coordinate 11,110, forward strand.
AACATCGTCTTGCTCGCCATGATCTACCCCTCTATGTCTTATCTTGCTTTTGGGACGTGGCTGCTGAAAGAGCTATACCTTTCTCAGATTTGGTAGAGGCTGGCAAGATGGAAGGGGGAAAGACGGTATGGTAGGATGGCACGTCTCAGGAAGAAGAGTCGAGTTGAAAGTCAGAAAGTCGAAGAAACTCGGTTCCCTCGCCCCTTGGGGGAGAGGGCTAGGGTGAGGGGAATCCAGACTTTAGGGAGAATTTCATGGGTGAATGGACCGTTGATATCAATGAAAAAGACTTTGAGCAGGACGTGCTTGAACGCTCGTACAGCGTCCCTGTTGTGTTGGATTTTTGGGCCCCGTGGTGTGGTCCGTGTCGTGCCATCGGCCCGGTGCTGGAGAAACTCGCGGACGAACAAGCCGGTAAGTTTGTCCTGGCAAAGGTGAATGTCGATGAAAACCCCGCCCTGGCCCAATCCTTTCAGATCAGCAGTATTCCAGCGGTGAAGGCCGTTAAGGCCGGTGCTATTGCCAACGAGTTTCTGGGCGCTGTGCCCGAGCCGACGATTCGCCAATTTATTGAGGACCTGCTGCCCTCCGAGGCCGACGCGCTGGCCCAGCAAGGCCAAGACCTGCAAGATCAGGGAAAGGAGCAAGGGGCCGAGAGTCTCTATCGCGCCGCCCTCTCAAAGGACGAGCGGCAGCCGAAAGCACTGCTTGGGCTGGCCCGTCTTCTGATGGGTAAGGAAGAGCACGCGGATGCGCTTGCCTTACTGGGTCGTATTCCGCCGCATACTCGGGAGTATGACGAAGCGCAGCAGGTAGCCGCTCAGATACGCGTCAAACAGACCGGAGCCAGCGCCGATGAAGAGGCCGCTTGTCGCGAGAAAATTGAGGCCGACCCGAACGATCTGGACACACGATTTGACCTTGCCCAGATTCTGGCTGCTTCGACTCGCTATGAAGAGGCGCTTGCCGAATATCTGGAGATCGTGAAGAAAGACCGCACCTTCCGGGACGAGGGCGCGCGGAAAGCCATACTCGAGATTTTTGAGGTGGTTGGCGCTCGGAGTGAGCTGGCGGATCAATACCGGTCGGAATTGGCCAAGGTGTTGTTCAGTTAGGCTGGACTGTCGCACCCATCCGCGACACTTCTGCCCTTATGTCTGATTCGGTCGCTGCTCTTCCAGCAGTCGCCTCAGCGCATCTGTATGTGTATTCAAAGTGTCAGCAATAGCCTTGCGGTCATTATTAGACCTTGCCATCAGCCAGATACCCCAGGCAATAAGACCGGTTTGTAATAGGCTGACCAACAGGCCAAGGGCTTCTGCTGCGGTTAAAGGTTCAGGCGTAAGCATATGGTTCTCCTTCGCATCTCAGTGGGTCAGGTAAGCGAAGCGTCACATATCTTCCTCCGCTACAACGTCCACTCCTCACCTTCGTTTTTCACCGCACCTTCTTTTTCCAGCTTAATCAGATGGGATTGCACGGAGTTCCCGGCCGCGGCGTGCAGAAACTCGGGCACGTCAACATAAATGCGCTTCACCATGTCCGGAATTTTGGTGAGGCCGGCGTTGAGGGCGTCCAGCACCTGCTGCTCGCGCAGCTCGCGGTGGGCGATGTAGTCGTTCAGCTTTTTGTACGGCTCGCGAATCGCCGGGCCGTGGGCGGGATAGATCACCGACAGATCGAGATCGAGCAGCTTGCGCAGCGACGCCATATAGTCGATCAAACCGCCTCCCTCTTCCGGTACAACCGTTGTCCCGGCCCCAAGCACCAGGTCTCCGGTAAAGAGCGCTTTTTCCTCTTCGAGGTAGTAACACAGGTGGTCTTTGGCATGGCCCGGCGTATGGATCGCCCGTAGGGTGGCTCCGTCGGTCTCGACGGTCGCCCCGTCTTCGATATAGGTCAGCGGAAAATCATACGCCTGGTCTTTTTCCGGCCAGCGGTGTTTTGAGACGCGGAGTGCGCCGAAACGTTTCTGCACATTGGGGACCCCGCCGATGTGATCCTGGTGCACATGGGTGAGGACGATCTCCTGGAGTTCGCTGGCACCTTTGGTTTCGGACAGGCCCTGTTCCAGTAAAGGGTCGTAGACCTCCAGGCCGATTCCCGTGTCGAGCAGCAGCGGCCGTTTGCTCGTGCCCACCAGATAGGTGTTGGTGCCGGGGCCGGTGAACGGCCCGGGGTTTTGACCGAGCACGGTCGCAACCCGCTCGCTCCAGGTGTCGAAGTCGGGCAGTTTCAGCCCGGCCATGGTGTCAGTCACAACACGTTGCGGCATGTCTCAACTCCTCAGCAGGTTGGCGGCAATGGTTTTGAGTTGCATATTCGAGGTGCCCTCGTAGATTTTGCCGATCTTGGCGTCCCGGTAGAACTTCTCGGCCGGATAGTCTTTGGTAAAGCCTACACCGCCGAAAATCTCCAGAGCGCGCGAGGCCACTCGTTCCCCGACCTGGGAGCAAAAGAATTTGGTCATGGCCGCGGAATGGGCGAACGGTTGTCCGCTCTCCTTGAGGCGGGCCGTGTTATACACCATCAGCCGGGCAGCTTCGATCTCGGTTGCCAGCTCGGCCAACTCGAATTGGATGGCCTGAAAATCCGTAATCGCCCGCCCAAACTGTGAGCGTTCCCGGGCATAGTCCAGCGCGCACTCGAAGGCTCCCTGGGCCAGGCCAGTCATTTGCGCTCCGATCCCGATCCGGCCTTCGTTCAGAGTCTCGATCGCGACCTTATAGCCCTGGCCGATCTTTGCCACGACCTGGCTGCGCGGCACCCGGACGTCTTCGAGGATCAGCTCGCAGGTCGAGCTGGCGCGGATGCCAAGCTTGTCTTCCTTTTTCCCAACGCTGAAACCCGGCATATCGCGTTCGACCATGAAGGCGGTCACGCCCTTATAGCCCTTGTCCGGGTCGGCATTGGCAAAGAGCAGATACACCCCGGCTTCGGCGCCGTTGGTGGTCCACATCTTTTGGCCGTTCAGCACAAAGGTGTCGCCATCCGGCCGGGCGCGGGTCTGCATGGCAAAGGCGTCGCTCCCGGAACCGGCCTCGGACAAGGAATAAGCTCCTACCGTGTCCGTGGCCAGGCGGGGAAAAAACTGGGCTTTCTGCTCGGAGTTGAGCCAGCGGACGAGGGCGTTATTGACCAGCGTATTCTGGACGTCCACACAGGTGGCGACCGCCGGATCGACCCGCGCAAACTCCT
>JAJDZM010000139.1 GCA_022824615.1 Candidatus Binatia bacterium
AGTAGTGGCGGAGACAGGAGATCCACTGCAACCCTTACATTGCTCTCCCTATTGCACTCCAGACATTGAGCGTCAAAAGGGAGAACTATTAAGTGATCCCAACTATGAGTTTATGAACCCTCGGGAAGTGCTCCCCCCCGAAAAGCGAACATACATTCAAGGCTATGAGGCGATTGGGCGCAATTTTAATAATATGCAAGGAAAACCAATCGAAGAACTCTTATTGGAGGAAAAAGAAATAAAGTTAAATGGGGCTTGTGTAGTTCCCTCGGGGGTGGCCGATTATAAACTAAAGATACACCAAACAGACCCAGGTAGCTTATTTAGCTTCGAAGAAACGAACGTATCGACCGACCTGGATGCTTTGTTTTTCAATGGCCAGAAAGTCTATCGCCGAGAGAGCAATAAGGGGCCATATTACAGTTTTGTAGCAGAACAGTCTTCTTCATTGCTCAAAATCAAGCATTACAAGAGAGTAGAGGGGCCTGGTGGAAAATTTATTGTAAAAAAAGTAGAGGTTCGCCAGTTCTCTCCCGGTAAAAAAACACGCATTTATATTCCCAAGTACTGCGGTTATTTTCTCGATAAACATAGAGATTAATCAAGTTTACTTCCGCTGGTGCCGGTCACTGAAGTGAGGAAAGGTGATTGTATGGAGCGAAGCGTCGGTTTTACATTTTTTATGACGCCGCTCATGTTTGCCACCTGGGCCGGGCGCCAGGAAGTCGTGCGCCAACTTAACCAAGGCTGGCGCCGACCTGAATATTCGGAACAGTGATGGCAAGACAGCGTTGGATATCGCTAAGGGGGTGAGAAACCACTGTGGTCAACCGCTGTACCGAAACGAGGCCGCTATGAAACTCTTACGCGCCACCCGCAAGATTTGGAGGTAGGGTTAGCAATCGTGATAACCAGAAAGGAGGAGTCTGCATGGCAAAACGTCTGATACTGATCCATGGCCGTCATTTCAAGCCAGCCAAGGACACCCTTAAAGCAAACTGGTTCGCCGCCATCATGCACGGACTCAACCGAGACGGTCATAAATCCCTTCTTTCCACCTACGACAATATAGAACCGATCTTCGTTTACTATGGCGACCTCTCAAATGCATTTTTGAGAAAGTATGACAGCACCTATGACGAAAACAAAGACAGCAATGACCGCCAAGAATGTCTCGAACGGCTCAAGGAGTATAAGACCCGCGAGGCATTTCTGGGAGAGCAAGGGAAGACAAACTACGAGGCTCTCCCAAGCGCTTCGGCATGGAAAGAAAGGTTGGCAGACATGTTCGGAGAAGTTGCCGGTACTCTCCGAGTCGCTGCCCCTCTGATCAGCATGGTCGCTAAGGATATCGATCACTACTGGAACCCGGACACCGCATTCGGTAGCGACGTACGCTGGGAGCTGACCGAGCCACTGAACAAGGCGTTGTACGACGGAGATGACGTTATGCTGGTCTCGCACAGTCTGGGCACAATGATCTCCTACGATGTGTTGTGGAAGTTTTCCTACTACGGGGAGTACAAAGCGTTGCGGATGAGGGGTAACAAGCTGAACACGCTGGTTACGCTTGGCAGTCCTTTGGGCGACAAGACCGTCATAAAGAACTTGAAGGGCAGCAGGGCCAGTGGCTCCCGCAGGTATCCCACTTTGATCCGTGCTTGGGAGAATTTTGCAGCCGAGGACGACTACATCTCATATGACGAGACACTAACAGACGATTACGAGAATATGAAACATTACGGGATGGTCGACTCAGTCAGTGATCATCGTCTCTACAATCTCGCTGTCCGTGACGGAAAATCGAATCCGCATCACGGCGTGGGGTATCTGATCCACCCCAAGTTCATCAATGTACTCGCGAGATGGCTGGCCACTTAGGACGAACGGCGCTTAACGAGGTACTCACCTCGATTTCCCCAGCTTGAGACGTGAGCCGGAATCCCAGATTCTGTTATACCTCATTCAGGCTACGGTATTGCTGCGTTAGGATAGGTCTAAACCAATTCCTTTCAACAGCTTCAATACTGTACCAGCATTTTCTGAGATAGCTTTGTTTTTGTCTGTTGCCTTTCTCACCGCTTTTGTCATCTTTTTTATTTCCTTTAACTCTTTATCCGTATAGGCCGCTCGCAAGCTAGGAATACTTAACGGCAATTCGTTTACGACCTCATTCGCTATTTCGGCAACTTCCTTATCAGAGAAATGTTTCTTGATTATGGTCATGCTGCTCATTGTGAGGTGCCTCCTTGTGAAGACAGTCTAGTGATGAAATCCTGAGGAATGGGCAGCGCGATGTTTGCAGCACGTGCGATACCAGAAACAATGTTTGTTTGAACAGAAATAAGCGATTCGGCGCTTTCCAAAAGACCAGTAATACTGTCATTGGTATTTCTTATTTGATCTCTATTTCTCCTATTGGTTTTTCGTAGTGCCTCCACTTTTTGATCAATATTGGTTACTGCTCTGCTCCAAGCTAGCGCCACCAGGGCTGCTACTTCTCTTGTTTGGGCGGAACTTAGTTTATTATTTTCATCGATATTAGACTTTTTTCGATAACGGGCTTCACACTCTTCGTACACTTCATCGAACTTCTCGTCGAGCTCTTGCCTGACTAATTTTTCCCAAGAGTCAATCAAATTTTCCGTATTCGAGTACATCGTCTGCACCCCCGTGGAGACAGACTTATTTAGTTCGATAGCCTCCTTTGGAATACTCACGCAGCCGGCAAAAAGAAGGGTGAAGAAAAGGCCCCTGATTACCTTTCTGCTATTCTCAAGCATTCTCTGTCATCCGCCAGCGAAGCTGAGTCATAATTCGTCTTAAATTTAAGCCTCGGGCAACAGCTCCAGCACGGCCAGCGTCAGCTCCGGGCCGGCCTGCTCGGCAAAGAAGTAGTCGTCGACCACACTGGCCATAGGGCCGAGCTCCAGGTTGACGCTGACCTCATTCTCACTCGGATACCAACGCAGGCGAAAACCGATGGCTTCGGGCGGCACGCGATGTGTCGTTTGTCGCCCGCCGGGACCGTCGTAAAAATAGTCGCCCTCTTCCCCTTCTCGACTGACCAGCCACGCGCCCAGCCAGCGCTTCCGGTCTGCCGGCGCTTTTTCGGCCTCCCCCCAGTCCAGGTGCAGCATCTCAGTCCGCGCGACGCTCATACTCAGCTCTCCTCAGCGTCTGACTGAACCGCAGGCAGCTCAAAACCGTACAACTGGGCCGCATTGAGCCCCAGGACCTGGCGCCGTTCGGACTCGGCGAGATCACCCATCGTTCGGTCGATAGCTTCCTGCGAATGCGGCCAGGTTCCTTCGTGATGCGGGTAATCATCCCCCCATAAGAGCCGATCGATACCAATCCATTTGCGCGTCTCCAGTCCGACCGGGTCGTCCTGAAAGGTTGCATAGCCTTGGCGGCGAAAATATTCACTCGGCGGCATCGACAGCTTGGGGGCAATCCAGAAGTGGTGTTTGTGAAAGCCTTCATCCATGACCCAGAGTGTCCAGGCCAGCCAGCCAATCCCGGCTTCGACAGTCACAAACTTGAGCTCGGGGAAACGCTCCAGCACCCCGGACGCACACAGGTGGACAACCGGGTCAATCGCCGTCGATAGGGCATGGACAACATAGTTAATAATCGCGCCGCCATTGCCCGAGGCGGTCCGCGGGTCTTTGCCCGTTCCCACGTGGAAGCTCATCGGCATGCCGGTTTCTTGGATAGCTGCCCACAGCGGGTCGTACAGCGGCAGATTATAGGGCTGGTCCGGAACGGTGACGGGCAGGAAAACGGTTTTATAGCCGAGCTTGGCGACGCGCTGGACCTCCTGCACTGCGGTATCCACATCTTGCGGCGCAATGGCGGCGGTGGGGATGGAGCGTTTTTGCGCTGGGCTGAACACTTCAATGGCCCAGTCATTCCACACTCGGCACATGGCGGTTTGCATGGCCGGGTCGGGCGAGGTCCACATCAGCAGCCCACGGTTGGGGTAAATGACTTCCGCGTCAATCCCGTCTCGGGCCAAATCCTGCTGACGCCGCGCAAGATCGAAAGTCCCACCCTTGGCCCGCTCTAAATCTTCTCCGCTCAGGGTGAAGTCCCGGATACGCTTTTTGTCCTGCCCCTCAACGACCAGCCATTTCCGCCCGTTGGCGTCGACCGTCAAACGCGGAATCCGGTGACGAAATTTGGCCTCAATCCGCTTCTCCCAGAGGTCGGGCGGCTCCAGCACATGGCAGTCTGCGGAAACGACAAAATAGTCCTGCATAGGAATCGATGAAAGTGTGGACATAGGGCCCTCCTCCGGCTGTGCGCAATCGGTCTGAGGCGCTTCCACCCTTTAGGCAAGTTCTATCCGAGCGTCAAGTATGATCCGACCTGCTGTGGACAGGAATCGGAACGAGACAGCAATGGGCAACTCCAACACAGAGGCTATTGCCAGGCAGACCGCTTTTCTCTATACAGTCAGGACTTTATCACAAGAGTGCACGAACGGATTGCACACCACATCCCCAGAGCGTCCTTTCTCTGTCTGCGAGACGAAGAACTGAGGTGGGGGAGAGGAACGCAGGAAAGGTAGCACACATTGACACTGGAACCACTTCTCTGGGGGCTCGCAAAAGGCACAATCGGATTTATTGGACTCGTTCTGTATTCCAGCTTTTTTGAATGGGCACTGCACAAGTATTTGATGCACACCCTGACCTTACCCTACTCATTCCGGGCTCACGCCCTCGTCCACCATGGACTCTTCCGGGCTGACACAACCTACCATATCCAGCCGGGGGTTGATCCCAAAAAGGTCACTTTTGCGTGGTGGAATGCGCCGCTGCTCATCGGGCTGCATCTGCCCCTCCTCCTCGGCCTCGGCTGGGCGTTTGGCTGGTCCGTCTGTGTTGGGGGACTTCTTGCCCTGGCCCTCGATTATGCCCTGTACGAGTATATCCACTATTGTATGCACGTCCCGCGCAACCGCTGGATTGAGCGCACCCAGGCGTTTCGATTCGTGCATACCCATCACTATATTCACCATCGTTATCCCTACCAGAATCTCAACGTGGTGAACGTCGTGGCAGACTGGGTCTTTGGCACCATGCGGGCGGCTAAGGATGTGGACCTGAGCGCCGATCCCATCGTCAATCCACAGGCTGAACAGGAACTGGCAACACCTCTTGCGGCGTTCTAGGGCGGTTCTCCGTTCCGAGGCATAAGCACAGACCCCCTGCCCCGTCGTCAGTGTGTAGCAGTAGAGCAAGCCCTAGCGCGCGGCTTTCTCCCGGTATGCCTCCAGCGCACTCCCCGCCCCCTTCTTGATGGTCCGGTGTTCGGGCGGAGTGGGTCGAAGAACGGCTGGCCACTTGTCGGGTTGGGGTTCCGGTCCCTCTTGGGCTGTGACGGCGGGCTGGGTGTCGCCAAAGAGCGGCGTTCGGCGGATATCGATGTCCGAGACGTTATAGCTGAACTCAACCGGAATGCCGTTCGGGTCAAAGGCGTAGATCGAATGGATAAAGCCATGATCTATCGGACCTGAAACCTCATAGTCGGCGGCCACCAGTTTGTCTCTGAGTTCCCATAACTCATCGGCAGACTCAACGCCAAACGCGACGTGGTCAAAGGCGATCGGACCACGGAAGGTAACACCGTGCCGTTTTTGCGGGACGGGCTCTGCTCCATCCCATTCAAAAAAGGCTACCGAGTCGGTCTCGGACAGCTCAAAGAAATAATGCCGAAAGCCCGGTTCACCAATCGTGGCGACCAAGCGCATGCCGAGCAGATCACGCCAGAAACGGACCGTCTTATCCATGTCACCAGTGACAAACGCCAGGTGATTCACACCGGTAAATCGAACCATCGCAGCCTCCTTATTGAGCGGGACTCCTGCACACCATTATCCCCGAATCAGCGGCCCGTGTCAGCCGGAGCGCTCTTTGTCCATATAGGCTCTGGCAGAAGAATAGGACGAAACACTATACGGGACGAGGAAAGTCAGGGCGATCTTGAAACCCAACCGGGGGGAGAAGTCGAGATTCCAAAACAGGTCGTACTGGTTAATCACGGTCAGGATGGGTCCCACGATGCCGGCCACCTTCAGGGCGCGCCGCACCGTCTCCCGCCGAAACCAATGATACAGGAAGCGTCTGCCTCCACCGAACTGATTGCCCGTTGCCATGTGTTCTCCGCTGTCTGGCTGGCAGTCTAGGGGGACGGATATCATCTGGCAAGGATATTGGTTCTGTCGCGGTCTCTTTCTGCCAGGGTCTCTTTCTTTTATAAACCAGAGCATTCGTCAGTAAGGAGGACGCTATGACGTGGGTGACAACATTTGCAGAAGACAAGGCAACCGGACGGCTGGCTGAAGTATACGAAGAGGTCTGTCAACACCCGATGAGTGGTGGGCGGATAGCCAATGTCATCGCCTGTATGGGGTTGCGTCCAGAGGCGTTGCGCGGGGTGTGGCAGATGAACATGGGCATCACGTTTGGGGCGTCAACCCTGGGACGCACACGCGAGGAAATGCTTGCCACCGCGGTGTCCGCCCTCAACCGCTGCCATTATTGACGCTCTTCCCACGCAGAGTTGCTGCGTATGGAATCGGGCGATCACAGCCTGGTTCGGCACTTGAAGACCGACCCGGAGAATGCTCCTCTCGAGGCGCAGGATCGGGCCATGATCGATTTTGCGCTCAAGTTGACCCGAGCCCCGGCGACGGTAAAACGGAAAGATCTCGAGTTCTTACAGCAGTACGGTTTTAGTGAGGAGAATGTGGTCGATATTGTCCTTATCACCTGTGTGTTCAATTTTATGAATCGACTCGCGGACGGCTTGGGGGTTGAACTCGACCCCCAGATGCAGCACCTGCTGGATGCTCATGCTGATAAGGAGTAAGCCGCCGCCTGAGCCGGATGTCGGCTCGGGCATCCCCTCCCTTAGGTCTACAAGGTTTTCTCGAATATCCGATAGGTTTTGTATATCCGAGCACCCATACGTTCGAGACCACGCTGCATGGCCCAGTTATCTTCAAGAATCCACGAACATTCAACGAGACGATAACCGTAGGCTGGGACGTCTTGCCAGAGTTTGAGGTATAGCATGGCGTCAAGACCACGCACCCGCACATCTGGGTTGGTGCCGAGCAAGAGAATCCGCAAGGCATCAATCCGGCGCCTATACCACAGAAACTTGAGGAAGCCGAATGGGAATAATCTCCCGTTCATATGTCGCAGAGCCTGATTGTAGTCTGGAAGCGCGAGAGCAAAGCCAACCGGCCGGTTCTCCAGTTCGGCGATCAGACACAACCTGGGATCGGCAACGAGGCGCAGCGTGCGGGCAAGCAGGTCCACCTCAGCTTCGGTCATCGGCACGAAACCCCAGTTTTGCGCCCAGGCCCTATGGTAGATGGTGTGCAGTACCCGGATTTCTTCGGTGAAGTGTCGGAGATCGATGGGTCTGATAGTGATGGCTTGTTTCTTCCGCAGGCGTTCGACTCCATGCACAAGCCGCTCAGGGATCGTCGCATCTTCACGCAGATCAATGAGATAGGCGAATAAATCTTTGGCCTTGGTATAGCCCGCGCTGCGGAGCAGCCGGGCATAGTCGGGACGATGGTGGGACATCATCACCATGGGAGCGGTGTGGAAACCATCGACCAACAGGCCACACTCCTCGTTGGTCGAGAAGCTCATCGGCCCTCGGATACGGTGCATGCCTCGTTCACCGACCCAGCGTTCGGCTGCCGTCAATAACGCGTCGGCCACCTCCCGGTCGTCAATACTCTCAAAAAAACCGAAGAAGCCGACCGGCTCATTGTGAAATTGGATATGCCGATGATTGATAATGGCCGCAATCCGTCCTACGACCCGCCCATTTAGTCGGGCAAGAAAATATTGGACATCAGCGTGTTGATGGAAAGGATGCTTTTTGGGAGAGAGAAGTTTTTTCAGATCAAAAAGCAGCGGTGGGACCCAAGCCGGGTCATCTCTGTACAGTTGCCACGGCAGTCGGGTGAAATGGTGAAGGTCTTGCCGGTTACGGACTGGGGCTATCCGTATGTTTCTGGACATCTATAGCGTGGCACGGCTGGGTCTGCCCGGGCTGAAACATTCCCCGAGTACAGAGAAGCCACTCCTACACGGCAACTTTCTCCACCTGGAGGTGAGGCCGGATACGGGCAAAGACATCTAAGACAAAGTCAATCTGTTCATCGGTGTGGGTGGCCATCATGGAAATCCGAATTCGGCATGAATTCTCAGGGACGGCCGGAGGGATAACCGGATTGGTGAAGATGCCGGAGTCAAACAATTCCTTCCAGATCATACCCATTAACCACATATCGCCGACAATAATGGGAATCACCGGCGTATCACTCGTCCCGATATTATAGCCCAGATTCTTGAGCCCGGCCTGCATGCGGCGGGTATTGCGCCACAAGGCCGCCCGTCGTTCGGGTTCCTCTTCAATAATCTGCAGGGCACTTAACACCGTAGCCACCGACGGCGGCGGCATGCTGGCGCTAAAAATCAAAGAGCGGGCATGGTGTTTCAGATAGTGAATAACCGGCTCCGGACCAGCCACCACACCGCCAATCGCGGCCAAAGACTTGGAGAATGACGACATAATAAGGCCGACCCGGTCCTCTACGCCGAAATGCTGCGCCGTACCACCACCGTTCTTGCCCAACACCCCGAAGGCATGGGCATCATCGACCATAATCTCGGCCTGGTACTGCTCGGCCAGGGCAACCAAACTTGGCAGGTCGGCAATATCGCCCTCCATGGAAAAAATGCCGTCGGTGACAATCAGCTTCCCCGCCTTGGACGGGGTCTTCTGCAACTGCTGTTCCAGGGTTTCAAGGTCTCCATGCGGATAGCGGAGCACCGTCCCGTGGGCAAGCTGAGAGCCGTCGACCGCGCTGGCGTGATCGAGCTTATCCAGATAGAGGTAGTCTTTTTTCCCAATCAGGGTTGCCAGGATACCTAAATTGGTCTGATAGCCCGTACTGAAAACGAGGGCGGCCTCTTTATTGAGAAAACGAGCTAAGCGTGCTTCGAGTTCATCGTGCAAGTCCAGCGTCCCGTTTAAGAAGCGACTGCCGGTACACCCACTGCCATAGCGTCTGAGCGCGGCCTCGGCGGCGGCCAATACCTTGGGGTGATGGGTCAGGCCAAGATAGTTATTGGAGCCCATCATCACCTTGGACTCCCCTCGCACCATAACCTCAGTTCCTTCGGACGATTCTATTGGTGTAAAAAACGGATAATACCCAGTCGCCTGAGCCTCTCGAGCACGGGTAAAACGAGTACATTTCTCGAAAAGGTTCATCCCGTTCCCCTCTCTGCCTGACATCCCCGGTTGTCGGTGTGGGTGGACTGTCGCGGTTCCGGTTTTATCACAGTCTCCCTCATGACGGTGTTTGCTATAGCCATGTCTGTTGTCTATACCATGCTGCGGTTTCAACACATCCGGTGGCCAGCGGAACCTGCGCCTCAAATCCCAACTCCTGCTTGGCCAGCGTGGTTTCGCACAGCCAACCGGGGGCCAGGAGTTCCTTGACTTTTTCACGATTGAATATCGTTGTTCGCCCGACGGCGGCAGCTCCTCCTTCGCTCACCATTGCCGCCATCTGCACGAGAAACCGGGGGATACGAACCATATGGACTGAACGTCCAACGGCCCGGCTTATGCACGTGACAATTTCGCTCCAGCCATAGGAGCGTGATTCTGCCACATGATAGAGCCCATGCGCTTCTGGCATGGTGGCTGCGCGGAGCATCGCCTGGACGAGATCGGTCACATGGACGAGTTGCACAACACTCTCCGGGCCTGCCGGCAGCGGTACAACACCACGGGCTGCAAGACGAAAGAGCAAAAAGAAGTCTTTCTCTCGCGGGCCGTAGACCACCGGTGCGCGGAGCATGACAACCTCGAAGGTGTCGGACACAGCAAAGCAAGCCTGTTCTCCGACGAGCTTACTCCGTCCATAGGCCGTAATCGGGTGTGGTTCGTCGCCCGGTTCGACCGGCCGCCCATCTCGTGCCGGACCCGCCGCAGCGAGCGAACTCAGATAGACTAATCGTCGTGGGCTCGGCTGCGCAGCCCGCATGGCCTGAACAAGCCTCTGCGTTCCCTCGGCATTCGCGCGCAGATACTCCTCCTCCGTGTGGGCTTTTGTCACTGCGGCGAGATGAAAGACGGTGTCGACTTGAGAGACCGCTTGCCTCAGACTGTAACGGTCTTCCAGCGTGCCCCGGACCAGTTCGACCCTGTCTGCCCAGTCGCGGGCACGTCGAGCAATATCACTCGTCGGGCGAACGAGCACACACGGCCGGACGCCGTGCTCGATGAGTGCGTCAACAAGGTGCGAGCCAATAAAGCCAGTTCCTCCGGTCACAAGGACACGGGTGCCTGCCTTCACCAGCGGGGCACGTGGTGTTATCCCTCGGGTATTCACAGTAGCTCGAATCACGTAAGGTCGGACGCTAGATAACAGATTTCCCCCATTTAACCAAGGGGTAACATAGCCACCATACTGTTTTATTTATATAACGCTGTTCTTAACAATACCGTTTTCCATCGTTCCCCAAGACTCTCTTGACAACGTTGTTCCGGTCGCTCTTATAGAGGCAGATGAGGGAGGAGGCCGGGAGCTGAGGCAAACGACCGGAGCATTCATCTGTGGCATCCCCAAACGAATTTCTTGGCGATATATCGGACGAGCAGTTCGCTGCACAGCTACGGAAGCGCTTTGCCTCCCCATTCCAGCCCGAGGGTTACATCTATTGGCTCGACCTCTTGCTGTCTTCTCTGCTGGGCTGGACGGCCTTTTGGTTGAGCGTCCAGCAACCGTTCGGCTCTCTGGCCTATCTCGCGACGACAGGTACTGCTCTCTTCGCCCTTCTCCGCGCCGCCCTCTTCATTCATGAAATTGCCCACCAGAAGCGGGGTAGCCTGCCTGGTTTTGAATGCGCCTGGCACGCCTTGGTCGGTCTGCCTTTCATGCTTCCCAGTCTCATGTATGTGGGCTCACATGGGGATCACCACCGCCCTCACACCTTCGGGACAGCCGGCGACCCGGAGTATGCGCCGCTCGTTCACGGCCCACCTCTCGGCCTGGTCTGGTTTGTGCTGAGCGTCTGTGTTGTGCCCATCTTGTTGCCGCTGCGATGGGGGATCATTGGTCCTCTTTCGTTTGTTGTTCCCCCGTTGCGAAAGATCGTTATTCAGCGGGCTTCCACCCTGGTGATCAATCCGGCGTATCGCCGCCCTCTGCCTGGGAAGCAGTACCGGTTCCGGTGGCTCGTCCAGGAATGGGCGGCTGCGCTGGTTGCCTGGCTGGTGGGGGTAAGCTGGTACGCAGGACAGTTGCCTGGCGTCTGGCTCGCGCAGTGGTATGTCGTGACGTCTGGCATGTTGATCGTGAACCAAATCCGGACGTTAGCAGCTCATCGGTATGACAATACCGGACGACGGTTGAGTGTGGCCGAGCAACTGCTCGATTCCGTCAATATGTGCGGCTGGCCAGCGCTCACCGTTCTTGCTGCCCCAGTGGGTCTGCGCTATCACGCCCTCCACCATCTCTTACCCAACGTCCCCTACCACAATCTCGGTCGGCTCCATCGTCAGTTGCAAGCGGAACTACCTTCCACTGGTGTCTATCAACAGACCATTGAACGCGGCATTCTCTCGGCCATCAGGAGTCTGGTCGACCGGATGGGCCAGAGTCGCCGCTCTGCACCAATTAACGAAGAGCACGTTGGCGAAGAAGCTTGAACAACACCGGCCAGCCTAAGAGCAGCGGATAGCGTCGCTGCCGCTCTGACAGCTCAACCCATACCCCGGTGTGCCTGCCCAGTTTCCATAAGACATAGGACAGCCAATCGTCAAAGGTCAACGCAGTTTTGAAGAGGCGTACGGCATACAGACATTTTGCTCCCGTCGCCCGGACTACCCAACTGGCCCGCCCTGCCCAGCGTGTACGCCGTGGCACAGCGATCGCCCACTGTCCATCGCTTTCTCGGCAGACGCACCTCCCCTGCTGCTCCAAGAACTGGAGCCCCAACCGTGCGACGCGGTCGTAGCGCTCCGGCGACGCGGCGTATAATGCCTGGATGGTTTCCGGCCGTTCGGTCCGCAGTTCAGTCCGGTACGTTTCTCGAAACCCCCTCTGCCAGAGGTCAGCAAGGGGAAAAGATCGGCTCAAATCATTCCGCGCAAAAAAGGGAATAACACGAGAAAGAAAGGTGAGCGTGGCCTGTGTTGCGGCGTGCATGACGCGGTTCCGCACCGCCTCGCCGCGCGCAAACACGAGCCGCGTCGGCTGACAGAAGCGTGCCCAGATAATAGCGGGGATAACGGCTGGAGTGGCCGCACGCTCAAAATCCACAGTCGAGATAACCGCATACTTCGCCCGGAGCGTCCGCGAGCCCTGCCTGACCTCAATATAGAACACATTCGGCGGCAGCAGCGCGTTCAGCCATCTGAGCAGCCGTCGGTTATAGCAAGACCGGTACGAGCGGACGAGAACGTAGAAATCGAGCACCGCATCAGCCGTCTGCTGGGTGCGGAGGCAGGAACCGTAAAACAGGACGGCATCGATTGCCGCGGTATGACGCTGTTGGATTTCCGCAGCCATCACCTGAACGGCTTCAGGCACCGGCTGAGTCCACTCTTGGGCCAAGAGAGCCGTCAGAGTAGGCAGTGGTGCTTGCACATCGTCTCGCATACTCAGGCTCGAATAAAACGGAGTCGATGGTCCGTCGCAAGATGCAGGGTCCGACCGGGCTGCGGCTCAAAGAGTTCGCCATCAATAGTGTAACCGCAATCCATCTGCAGGGTCAGGCGCTCAACATTGTGGCTGCAATAGCCCGAGTTCAGCGCCTTCGGCGGCGGAGGAAGCCCGCGTAAGACCTTCCAGACCGCAACCGGGCTCCGCGTAGCATTGGCCGCGATGGCAGTAAAGCGGAGTGGTGCACTCTCGTTTCCCCAAAACGGACAGAGACGCAGGAAGAGCCGTTTCAGCGTGGTCGCCATCACGAGTTGAAATGGCTTTGTTTCGAGTTGGTCTGTAGACGTTTCTTTTGTCATGGCCTTGTGGTCGAATGCCAGACCGATCTCATCCGGAGCAAAAATTCCGGTGGAGGAACCGCTCGCCACCCGCAGGAGGGCCCCCCCTAAAAAGAGTCCAGCACCAAATAAACCCTGTAAACGCCGCGCCGGATAGAGCTGATGCTTAAAGGCGAGCGCCCGCTGGATAACACCCGCGCCGAAAAACATGCCATATTGAGGGCCCGTGCCCAGGCCGGAGGCGACACGCAACACCGGTCGCTTCACTACTCGCTGCTCAAGCGTATTGGTCCGCAACGCGCGGAGCAAAGCACTGAGGCCGGCAGCCGGCGAAGCCGTACTGCCAATGTCGGCAGCACTCATATTTGTTCGTCCGCCAGGCAGAGGCGCAATAGCCGGTAGCGGCTCAAAGGTCGAGCCAGTCAAGACTTCAGTCAAGACGCGTTGCAACGTTCCATCCCCGCCATCCACAGCCAGGAGGGTCACGCCCTGGCGAGCGAGGCAGGCAAGCGCTTCGGGTACGTCTGCACTCGACCGCGTCGTCACCTGCACGACCTCGGGCGCGTCCTCAAGGGCCTGCTTGAGCGCGGTCGGGGAAGCCCGGCTCAGACCGGCCTGGTCATTACTGAGAAGGCCCAGTCGCACGGAAGCCCCGGAATGCAGACCGTCCCATCCTGTCCGCGAGCCGCCCCCAGCCGACAAGCATCGTTTCTGGCCAATACGGCCTGCGCGGGAGCCCACGCACCAATACGCTGGTCTTCATGCCGGTGTCCCCACTTCCTGCCAGGTCTGGACCGGCCGGCCGCGCCAGCGTTGGATACAGGCCTGACCCAGGCGTAGCGAGTGAAACCCCAGAGAACAGACGGTCCAGACCGCAACGAGCCAGAAACCCAGGTCGGGACGACCGACAAGGCTCCCGAGTGTTAATAAAATCAGATTCGGATTCCGGCGGGCAGTGATGGTCCGAAAAAACGAATCAATGGGACGCCATGAGTGAATTTCCAGGTGAAAAGCCAGCAGAAAAAGCCCTTCGAGCAGCCGTCCGAGAATATACCCGCCAATGATAATCGCCACGACCGGGTCATACCAGATCAAGGCCGGAGAAAAGCTGCCCGCCAGGCCCATCGCCCAGGCGAGATACCAGAATGGAGGGTGGACGAGGTCAAGGCCGTGGTCCAGTACATGGCCCATTCGGCTTGAGGTGCAGGTCACGCGGGCCAGCTTGCCATCAACGGTATCCAAAAAAGTCATGAGCCAGGCACACGCCAGTCCAGGACCAAATTGTCCCTGAATAAAAAGCCAAGTCGCCATGCCCACTAGCATCCAGCTAAACCCGGTCACAATATTGGGAGAAACATGGGCACGGGCCAGCAGGCGCGTAACGGCGCGGGCGGGCAGCGGCCAGACCCATTTGGTGACCACGTCGGTAATACCCTTATACGACGCACGAAACATGTGATTTTCAACCTGAGTCAGCGAGTTCGCGCCCACCCGGAGAAGATAAGGGGGGTCGTATTTACGCAGTGCCGAGGAATAGGCAGGAACAAGATCGGTGGGAACCCGGCAGGGCAGATGTTCCTGCTGCCCAGTACCCACAGGCACCGGAGTGGTGAGGCAGGGGAGCAGCGTCTCTATCTGACTCCCGGTTGTGACGACCGCAACGGTCGTTGCGGGTGTATCCGGGTCGACGAGCGCCAGGCTCCGGACACCGCCGTTCTCAAGACTCTTCTCAAGCAGGGCACGGACTAAGCGCTCGTCAAAAACATAATCGGTTCGGAAAACAAGGAGCGGGCTCTCAGGGAGGAGCGAAGGACGGGAAGTTCCCGTCGCAATCTGCGCCTCAGACACACCCGTAGCGCGGAGGGTGCGACACAGGCGTTCTGCTGGCGAGAGACCCCACACTTCAACCGGGGCAGTGGGGCCACCCTCAGCGTGAACTGTGGGATCGACAAGCCACACCCGAACACGCTCGGCTCCTGCCACCGGTTTCATATCGCTCTTCCTCGTCACGCTGTCACTCGACTACGGCTCTGCCCGGACCACAGCCTGACAGTGAGCGGTCTTATCATACGCCAGGGAGGTGGTATAGGTTGAAGAGAGTCGCCTGGAGCCACACGCCATGCCAGCCTTTACGCTTGCCCATTTATCAGACCTGCACGTCACACCGGTCCGGGTCCGGCGACCGACAGACTTTCTGAACAAGCGCTTCTTGGGTGCCCTGTCGTGGTCCCTGCGGCGGCGTAAGGAATATCGACCCGAAGTTCTGGCCGCACTTGTCAGCGACCTGCACGCACAAGGGCCGGACCATGTGGTCATTACCGGCGACCTGACCAATATTGCCCTCGAAGACGAGTTCTCCGCCTCCCTCCCGTGGTTGCAGAAGCTGGGTGGCCCACAGCACGTTTCCCTTATCCCAGGCAACCATGACACCTATACGCGAGGGAGCCAGTCTTCTCCGTGGGCGTATTGGGGCGACTATATGCGCTCTCATATCCCGACGGATACTCGGCCAGACCCTGCGCTGTTACTCCCAGACTTTCCTCCAACCGAGTTTCCAACCCTCCGTCTCTGTGGCCCACTCGCTCTCGTCGGCGTTTCAACCGCGCGGGCAACGGCTCCCTTCTACGCTTCGGGAACGATAGGCCGGACGCAACTGGAGCGACTTGAGCGGCTCCTCAGCGCGTTGGCAAACACACCCCTGAGTCGGGTCGTGCTCATTCACCACCCTCCCCAACCCCTCGCCATCGCAGCGCGCCGCCGCCTCACCGATGCGGCTGACTTTCGAGCCGTGCTCGCCAAAACCGGTGCAGAGCTGATTCTGCACGGTCATGTTCACCGCACGGTCATGGCGAGTATCCCCGGACCTTGGGGGCCGCTTCCTGTTGTCGGAGTCCCAGCCTCCGCGGCGATTGGCCGACGGCCGCAGCGACGCTCATGCTACCACCTGTATCAGATCGAGCCGCACGGCGAGGTGAACGGACGGAGGCGTTTTCAGATCACCCTCACCTCCCGTATGTATGACCCGCGAACGGCCAGTTTCCACCATGCCGCTGAGCGGCATCTCTCGTAACGCCTCACTCTTGACTCTGCCGCAAACCTGGAGCTAGAAGCGAAAGAGTCTGCATAGCGAGTCTGATTATGAAGAAGCGCCTATCGTCGTTGCTGCTGTTCTTTGTTGGTCTCCTGAGCCCAGGGTTTAGCCCGCAACCGGCCGCTCAGGCGCCCGTCGCCCGAGAAGTCCTCTCAGCCATGGTGACGATCCATGCCGAAATACCGGCCAGTGCGCGCACGGCCCGGTTTCTCGGGGAGCAGCGCAGCGGAAGCGGTGTGGTCATCGACACGCAGGGGCATATTCTGACTATCGGCTATTTGGTTATGGAAGCCCGCCGGGTTGAAGTCACGGGCATAGAGGGAAAGCGCATCTCGGCCACCGTTGTTGCCCATGACACGCAAACCGGTTTTGGGCTCTTACGCGCCAACGAACCGCTCAACGCGACCCCCATGCCGTTCGGCACGTCCTCCGACCTGGCTGAACGAACAGAAGTGATTATTGCCAGCGACAGCAGCGCGGCTTCGGTACGCCCGACCTTGGTCACCTCACGGCGGGAATTTGCCGGCTATTGGGAATACCTGCTCGAAGACGCCATTTTCACCGCGCCGCCGCATCCCCGGTATGCCGGCGCAGCGCTGATTGGGCCGGATGGAAAGCTCCTGGGTATCGGCTCACTGCTGGTCAATGATGCCCTGCCCGGTCGAGAATCTCTGACCGGAAATATGTTTGTGCCTATTGACCATCTCAAACCCATCCTCACCGACCTGATTCGGACCGGCCGAGCCAGAGCGACCCCTCGGCCCTGGCTCGGGCTCTTTACCGAAGAGTTCCGCGATAAGCTGATTATCATGTTCGTGGCGCCGGACGGCCCGGCCGAACAAGCCGGGGTGCAGGTCAACGATTTGGTCCTCAAGGTTGCCGGTCAGCCGGTCACAGACCAAGCGGACTTCTATCGAAAGATGTGGGCGGTTGGAGAGGCTGGCGCCGATGTCACCCTCACCCTCCTCCACGGGACTGAGATCAAAGACATTACGGTGCGCTCCGCGGACAGAGATCAGTACTTTCGCGCGACCCCGACCCCGCAAAATCCAGACACCGCAGAAGCGCTTCAGGCAACCTAGCTCCACTGTCCCTAATGGGGCAGAACGTAGGGCTAGCTCTAGCGCACAACACGCTTTAGAGTCAGTACAACTCTATGCCTGTACCTGAGAGTAGTATCCATGAACAAGGCCATCCCGCTTGCGGGAAGCCTTACGTGCCGATTTGGATTTTCACGGTAAAAACGGGAAACATGCGACCCATGCGTGGCATTCCTTCCCCGCCAAATTTCCGCCGCAACTCCCACAGTTCTTTATCGAACATTTCACATCCGTAGACGATGTTGTTCTCGATCCGATGTCCGGATCGGGCACCACGCTGGTAGAGGCCGTACGTCTGGACCGACAAGCCATCGGTTGCGACATCGATCCTCTCGCGCGCATGATTGCCACAGCAAAGCTGACCCCCGTCAAAACGGTACAAGCATTGGAAACTGGATACGCGATTATCCATGCGGCACGGCGCACCTTGCATCGAGACCGTCGCCAATTGGAACGCGCTTTGCGCCTGCGTTTTGATTCAAAGACGCGTGCGTTTATTGATTTCTGGTTTTTACCCCAACAACAATTGGAACTCCTTGCCCTTCTGCAAGGCATCGAGAAAGTCCAACAGGAAGGGCTTCAAGCTTTCTTCAAGATAGTTTTTTCGTCAACCATTATTGCCAAATCCGGGGGCGTTTCGCTGGCCCGTGATTTGGCGCATACACGCCCACATAAG
>JAJDZM010000248.1 GCA_022824615.1 Candidatus Binatia bacterium
GCTGCTCACGCCGAGTTCAAAGCCAATGGGCGAACGTGTATCCGCTCGAACCGTGCCCTGGACAATAACGGACGACTCCTGTGTGAGTTCCTGTCCTAAGGTAAAGATCTCGGCCGAGACGTCGCCCTTGAATATCACACACTGGATCGTACCGGTGCCGTCGCGCACCTGAAGAAAGTGCAGCTTTCCGCTGGATCGCTTGTTGTACAACCAGCCGCGGAGCTCGATTTCTTGTCCTTCGTATCGGGCAATATCCTTGACATAAACCCACTCAGGCATAAACATTCCCTTCCTGGATTGCCGAATGCTGTTCAGAAAAGCACTATAGCACAAAGGAAAAAGAAGACATGAGGCCGAGCCGGATAGGTATATATTCTGCTATGGTATTCCTACTGCTCATGGCAGATGGAGTTCCAGCGCGCGAGTGGCCATCGGAGCACATCTCTTCGCAAGACCATAGACGCTATCAGTCACAAATGGTTCAAATAGAACGGGTTGCTCGTCGTATACTTGAAGTTGTTCCTCAGCCACCTCCTGTCCAGTTTATACTAGTAGTCGGCGATCCAACGATTAGCGCTGCAGCGACCTTGGACAAGGTTTGGCTCTACTCTGGTATGATGGAATTCCTCCGCTCGGATGATGAACTAGCGTGGCTTCTGGGACACGAATTGGCGCATATTACCCAGGGGCATGTTGCCCGAAAAGCGATGAACGACGCCCTGTTGGGTATCGGCAGTAGTTTAGTCAGCGCTGTTTTTCCCGGTACAGGCGTGGCAATCGATGCGGTTGGCCAGCTTTTTCTGAACCATTTTAATCAGGAGCAGGAGTTGGAAGCCGACCGGGTGGGACTCCAGTATGCGGCTAATGCCGGCTATGCTCCGTGGGCGGGTGAAGCGGTGATGCGCCGCTTGGCCGAAGAGGTCCCCGAGAGTGCGGGGTTTTTTTCTTCCCACCCGTCTTCCGTAGAACGGGCGAGCGTGCTGAAGAAGGCGGCGGACAGGCTGGCTTGGCGCTCGGACGGCGCGCGACAACTGAGTGGTGCGTCCCGGTTTGGCCGGGATGAAGCGGCGTGTCGCCGGGCAAAGCCATATTTTTATCGCGCTCGGGATAGTCTGAATTTAGCGGAGAAAGTCGCACTCTACCGGCGAGGTTTACGCCAGTGCCCTGAGAGTCCGCGTGCACA
This sequence comes from Candidatus Binatia bacterium, assembly GCA_022824615.1. Lineage (GTDB taxonomy): Bacteria > Desulfobacterota > Binatia > Bin18 > Bin18 > Bin18. Next base: position 1,184 of record JAJDZM010000248.1, read on the forward strand.
TTTTGAGCTGGCCGAGGCCTATATCCAGATGGGCCAGGAGCAGCGGGCCGCTGCGGCACTGCACGCGGTACTGCGCTATGATTCGAGATATCCGCGTGCACAACGCCGGCTACGCGAAGTTGAGCGCCGTCTCTCGTCGGGGAAAAATAACAGGGCAAATCCCGAGAGTCTTGGGCAGTAATTGCTAGCGTTCCGGCTGAGTCTGCCTCTGACCTGGGAGGAATTCTTGGACCAGAGAAGATAGGGATTGAGACGGCCTCTGAGCCGTCTGCGACGCTCGTGGCGTTGGGGACATTACGCGGTGAAAAAGGCTGGACTCGCGCTGAAAGAACCCCTCAGTGTGGTAGGATTCCCGGAAGTGGAAGTAGGTATAGTCTAAATGATGGCAGACCTCATGTAACAGGGTTCTGAGAAAGGTTCGGAACGCAACGGCTTGTTTTCGTTTTGCGGTTCGCATCCAGACTTGGATCGAATCGTTTTTGCTGCCTCCGCTGTATTGTGTGTAGAGTCCGTGGAGTTCGCCCTGTTGATTCGATGGACGGGTGCCGTGTACGCGGACCTGGACCGTGCGGACCCTGAGCTGCCGGCAGATGTGATTGACAATGGTTTGGGAGAGTGCCGCGACGCGCGCTTGCTCTTCTGCCTCGAGCGCGGCGGGCAGGGCTTTGACCGCCGCTCGAAGTTGGGCAGTTGGATCAAATTCAATCGTTGTGGCCGCAGTACTGCGATCAAAGATTCGCTGCTGAAAAGGAGTCAGTTTTGCACGCCAATGTCGCCGCATTACACCCTCCTGCACATCCTCACTTATTGTGGCTTGAAAGGAACAGGACGGCAAGAGAGCGGTAAGGGCTGCAATTCTTTTCTTCTGTCTGGAAATTGCATAGACTGCGGAAGATAAGCTTCTGGCAAGAGGAGATGACGATGCGGGGATGTCGGACCGCGACGCTCTGGCTCCCTTTCTTCATTGGAACGGCGTTTTTCTATAGCAGCTCGGAGGTCCGGGCGAATGCCCTTGTTCGCTTTTTCGCAAACCAAAAGATCGGACAAGAGATCACGGTGACAGGTGGCTTCCGCCGTTTTCCTGACCAAGACAAGCACCGCTATTTTATACGAGATAGGCAGACGGGGGAGGTCGAGTACGTGGAATACTATGGGATGACGATGCTGCCGACCTTGGTTGTTGGCAACGGCACCGTTTCTATGAAAGCGAGTATTATGGCTCGGATGCTCCTGTTTTACTCGGACCGGGAGCTTGTGAAAGATATCCCCCTCAAGGGTGAGTCGTACTGGTTTACCGGGACGTTGATCGGCTATCAGTACGGGACGATGGGTATTACGCGGGGAATGGGTATTGGTGGCGATCCGTATATTTTACTCAGAAGCGTCTCAGCCACCCCCCCGGATATGCTCGCTCTGCCACCTCAAGGGAAAGAAAAAGAAAACGCCAACTGAACAGGCTCGGTGTGGTTGCCATTGTCGTTGACCGTCTCTCGGAGCCGTTTTCCTCGCCTACCCGCTCGTGGCCTTTCTAAGGGGCAACGCCACCATTCTTGAATGGATACCCTGGGCTTGATAATGGGGACTTTACAAGTCTACATTTACACGGTTCTGTTATCTCTAATGGATGAAGAAGAAATCGACAGCAGATTTGACGTTGGGAAGGAGACTGGGTGGGCGAACACAACAATCCTGATATCCACACTCGCATCACTGAGTGCCTCAGACAGATTCAATATCCAGGCTCACAGCGGGATATTGTGACGTTAGGACTCGTTGGCAAGGTTCAAGTTCGGGCAGACAGTGCGGTGGTGCATATTCGGGCAAGCAGTATCAAAGAAGATGTGCTGCGGCATCTGCGTGGACGCATAACGCAAGAACTGACGACCTTCCCCGAGATCGTGCACGTCCATATTCATGCGTTCTCCGCTCAAACCGGGCAACCAGACCAGAGCGGCAAACCGGGCAACCAAGCCGTGCGAGAGCGGGCAGACATTCCCGGTGTTCGGCGTATTCTGGCCGTCGCCAGCGGCAAAGGTGGAGTCGGGAAATCGACGGTTGCGGTCAACCTCGCCCTGGCATTAGCGTCGTTAGGACATAAGGTTGGGCTGCTTGACGCCGATATTTATGGGCCCAGTGTGCCGCTGATGATGGGGACCGAGGCCACGCCACGAGCCGGGCAGGACAAAAAGATCTACCCCGTTGAAAAGTATGGGATCAGCCTTATCTCAATGGGATTTTTTCTGGACGATCAATCTCCAGTGATTTGGCGGGGCCCTATTGTGATGAGCATTATCCGTCAGTTCCTGCGGGACGTTATCTGGAGTGAATTGGATTACTTGGTTGTGGACCTGCCGCCCGGCACAGGGGATATCGCCCTCACCTTGGCTCAGGAAGTGCCCCTGCATGGGGGTGTTGTTGTGACGACGCCGCAAGATGTCGCCCTGCTTGACGTCCAGCGTGGGATCAGCATGTTCAAACAGGTCAACGTGCCGCTTCTCGGGGTTATCGAGAATATGAGTTTTTACGAATGCCCGGTCTGCCACGAAAAAGAAGAAGTCTTCGGCCATGGTGGCGCACGGAAAACGGGCCTGAAGGTTCTGGGTGAGGTCCCCCTGGTTGAAGAAGTCCGAGCGGGTGCCGACGCTGGCAAGCCGGTGGTTGTCTCGGCTCCTGATCATCCGGTTGCCCAGGAGTTTTTCGGGATCGCCCGACAGGTCGTTGCAACAGAGGAAATGCAATTGCCCCAGTCGGTCCACTAAAGAACGAGGATGCCATGCCGACTCCCCTTCTCCTAACGCCCATCCCGGAAGACCAACTCCTGCGGGTGCTGTGGGATGACGATACGCTGAACGACTATCCCTTCGCCTATCTGCGGGGCTGGTGCCCGTGTGCGGTCTGTCAGGGGCATGGGGGCGAACGCCACTTCGTCGAGGTGAAAAACCCGCAGCTTGTGAGCATCAATATGGTCGGCAATTATGCCGTGAATCCAACCTGGAGCGACGGCCACGAAACGGGCATTTATACCTACACTTACCTGCGGAGTTTAGGCGAGAGCCAAGACAATCAGCCTAGCCACGATAATCCCGAGGGAACACGCTAAAGGCGCAGCTATGTCAACACCACCAACACCCCAGGAATTATTAGAAGTGCTCAAACAGGTCAAATATCCCGGCTTTAGCCGGGATATTGTCGCCTTCGGCGTGGTTAAGGATATTGCCGTCGGGGGCGCGGCGGTGACGGTCGAACTCGCCCCTTCAACAGGCAATGCGGAGGTCATCGCAACCATTCGCCAGAGTGTGATTGAAGCGCTGAGTCCGCTCGTCCAACTGCCCGTAGAGATTTCCATCCAGCAGCCGGCCGCCCCAAAACCCCCGTCCACGTCCAGACCTGAGATTCCAGGGGTGCGGCATGTGATCGCGGTGGCCAGCGGCAAGGGCGGGGTTGGAAAATCAACCGTTTCGGTGAACTTGGCAACTGCGCTAGCGCGAACAGGTCAGCGGGTTGGGGTGATGGATGCCGATGTCTATGGACCGAGTATCCCCCTCATGCTGGGCATTACCGAGAAGCCTAAGAGCACTGAAGACAAACGGTTGGTCCCAGTTGTCAAATACGACATGCAGGTTATGTCCATGGGCTTTCTCATTCCAGATGGCCACGCTGTCATTTGGCGTGGACCGATGATCGATAAGCTGCTGACTGAGTTTATCACTAAGGTCGAGTGGGGAGAATTGGATGTGCTGGTTGTGGACCTGCCGCCCGGTACCGGGGATGCCCAGTTGACCATGGTGCAAAAGGTCCCCCTCTCCGGTGGGGTCATCGTGACGACACCCCAAGATGTGGCGCTGCTTGATGCGCGGCGCGGCATCAAGATGTTTGAGGAAGTTGACGTTCCAGTCTTAGGGGTGATCGAGAATATGAGTTACCTGATATGCCGCTCCTGTGGGCACGAGGCGCATATTTTTTCTCACGGCAGCGGAGTGAAAATGGCCGAGCGGTTTCACCTGCCGTTCCTCGGTCAAGTGCCTCTCGTCCACGAGATTGTCGCTGGGGGGGATGCGGGCATCCCGCTCGTCAGCGCCCAGCCTGACCACCCGCAGAGCCAGACTTTTCTTGCAATTGCCCAGCAAGTCCTCAAGCAGGTCGAAACACCCTCTGTCCGCCCTGGGATGCTTCAATAGGGCAATCTCCGCTCATCGGTATGGCAAAGCTCCACATCTCGTTTGAAAACGGGAATCCCGAACAGGTGGTTGAATTTGATCCGTCTCAGGCCCCGTTTCACCATGACGGCGAGCCGGGTTCCATCCTTGATATCTTACTCGGCCATGGTGTTGAACTCGAACACGCCTGCGGTGGCAATTGTGCCTGCACGACCTGCCATGTGATTGTCACCCAGGGCATGGCGCATTTGACTGAGAACGAAGAGGAAGAGGACGATATGCTCGACAAGGCGCCTGGTTTGGTGTCAACGTCGCGGCTAGGCTGCCAAGCGGTTATGGCTGAAGGTGAGGTGAAAATCCGTATTCCTCGCCACACCATTAACCAACAGGTCTAATGGAGAGTAGCCGCGCGCATGCCTTCCTCGCCGACCTTTACCGCCACTATCGAAAAGATTATTGAACGAACTCCAGATACCCGCTCTTTTTTTCTTCGGGTTGCAAATGGGCGGAAACTCTCTTTTGTGCCGGGCCAATTCCTCTCGTTTTTGCTCCCGGCCGGTGGCGAGACACTCACCCGGGCGTACACGATTGCTTCCCTGCCTGGGGAAGAGGACTGTTTTGAGATTTGTTTGAATCAGGTTGATGGTGGTCCCGGTTCCTCCTATCTCTTCAGCCGGAAAGAAGCCGACGTCCTTTGCTTTACCGGTCCGTGGGGAAACTTTGTCCTCGACCAGCCAACGGACGCTGAGTACATTTTTATTGCCGACCGGGTGGGTGTCGTGCCTTTTCGGCCTATGATTGCCCGCCTCCTGACTGCGGGCGGACATCACACCGCCCGGTTGCTGTATGCCGCGCCACAGGCAGGAGACTTGCTGTACACTGATGAGTGGCAGAGGTGGGAGGGTCAGTATGCTTATTTTTCCTTTCGACCGCTCATCGCTGAGTGTGAACCGGAGGAGTATTCAATAGAGAAGGGGCTTTTGCCTTACGTCGAGCAGCATTTTGTAAAAGGGGTGAGACAGTACAGCCGACGATTTTATATCTGCGGGATAGGGAGGCCCGTTCTGTTATTGAGAGACCTCCTCCGTGGAGCCGGATACGAGCGTCAGGCAGTGAAATATGAGAAATGGTAGAGCCTTCACGTTGAGTTGTTGTCAGAAAAGAAGCTGTCCAGCACTCTTTATCACGGTGGAACGGTTGACAAATTGGACTCTAGAACTCTATCATCGGGTCAATCAATGAGTGAGAGATTTCCTGCATAACAATTTTTTATAAGGAGAAACCGATGGCATATACCGAGCGCGTGGTAGAGCATTATGAGCGGCCGCGGAACGTGGGGAGTTTTGAGGCGGCGGAAGCGAATGTGGGCACCGGGGTGGTGGGCGCCCCGGAGTGCGGGGACGTGATGAAGTTACAGCTCAAGATCAACCCGCAGACCGAAGTGATTGAAGAT
>JAJDZM010000101.1 GCA_022824615.1 Candidatus Binatia bacterium
AAGTCCGCTACGCTCAAGGTGGAGGGAGACAGGGGGCTGCCTCGGCGCAGTAAGGCGCGAATCCGGGCGAGCAGTTCTTCAAAGGCAAACGGTTTTGTCAGATAGTCATCCGCGCCTCGATCCAGCCCGGCGACTTTATCCGCAACCGTATCACGCGCGGTGAGCATCAGCACCGGAATGCGGAGCTTATGCCTTCGCATCTCCTGGAGGACATCCAATCCATTCCGCTTGGGTAGCATCACGTCCAGAATAACCAGATCGTACTCGTGCTCGAACGCTTGGGTCAGTCCGACCTCACCGTCCGGGGCGCTATCAACACGATAGCCCTCGGCCTCAAGACCACGGCGAATAAAACTGGCGACCTTTGCTTCGTCTTCAATCACAAGAATACGCATGTCTCTTAGCTGCCTCAGGTTCACGAACAGCGCGAATGAGCGTATTGTAGCAGACACTTCGGAAACCACAGGCCTACGTTGAGCTGCTTTCTCCGTTCTCTTCGACCGACTGCGTGTGAGTGCATATGCCTATAGGACGCCCGAGCCTGTCTCCTCTTCATATTCTGAAACTCGTCCGGCATCTGCCCCGGTTTGCCAAGTTGTTCTGGCGGCTGTTTCGAGACCGACGGGTGCCGCTCCGGGCCAAGGCTGCGCTGGTCGGGGCATTGGTCTATATGCTACTGCCTATGGACTTACTCCCCGATATTCTGCCTTTTGTTGGCGTTGCCGACGATATTACCGTCCTGTTACTTGCCGGTCGCTGGTTCCTTTCCCTGTGTCCACCTGACGTGGTACAGGAGCAGGTGAGAGCATTGAGTGAGGAAGCCGCTGGTTAATGCCTGTCTGTCTTGTCAACTGATGAAGGAGTGAGCTATGGCCTATCGCCCGACCCTGATGGGTACGCGAGGGATGATTTCGACTGAACACTATCTGTCGGCCGAAGCCGGCATGCACATTCTCCGGGCTGGGGGCAACGCATTTGATGCGGCTGTTGCCGCGACGCTGGCCGAAGGCGTACTCAACCCCCATATGCATACCTTTGGGGGCGAACTGTCCGCGCTCGCCTACAGCGCAACGGCCAAGAGAGTCTTCTCGATTAACGGCAGTACTGTTGCACCCAAAGCGGCAACGCTTGGATGGTTTCAGCAGCAGGGTATGACCCTCATCCCCGGCAGCGGAGCCTTGGCCGCCGGACCGTGTGCAGCTCCGGACGCCTTCATTTCCGTGCTGCAACGCTTTGGGACCTGTAGCTTTGCCCAAGTGGTCGCTCCCGCGCTGGAACTGGCCGAGAATGGTTTTCCCATGCATCGTGCCTTACGGGGACCGGCGCCGGCCTATCTGAATATGGATTTTTCGATTGCCGGGAATGCCGAGCATTTCAGGAAACACTGGCCGTCCTCTGCCAAGGTCTACCTGCCGGGTGGACACTTGCCCGATGTCGGTCAAGTCATAACGAACCCGGACCTGGCCCGGACATTCCGGTGTCTGATGGCGGCCGAAGAACGGGCTGGTGGTGACCGCCTCGGCGGCCTGACAGCCGCTCGGGCCGAATTTTACGAGGGACCCATCGCCCAGACCATAGCGGCCCACGCGAAAGCACAGGGGGGGCTGCTGAGCGCGGAAGACCTGGCCGACTTTCATATTCGGATCGAAGAGCCGACGACCCTCAACTACCGTGGCTATGATGTCTACAAATGTGGCCCCTGGAGCCAAGGTCCGGTGTTCCTGCAGCAACTGGCCCTGCTTGAAGGGTTTGATCTCAAGGCGATGGGCCTGAATAGTGCGGATTATATTCATACGGTCACGGAAGCGGCCAAGCTTGCCTTTGCCGACCGTGAGCAATACTACGGCGACCCGGATTTTACCGATGTGCCACTGGAAGGGCTCCTCTCCAAAGACTATGCGTCCAGTCGACGTGAGCTGATCGACAACGGACAGGCGTCGCTTGATCAGCGACCAGGGAATCCGCGGACCGGCGCCGCGTTGCTCGAAGGGGAAGATATCTTTGCGGCCAGGAATTGGGGTCCGGGCACCGTCTACGTGGCGGTGATCGATAACGAGCGGAATATGGCCTCTTTTACCCCGAGCGGAGCCTGGATTCCGTCCTCGCCGGTCATAGACGGCCTCGGCTTCCCGCTGGGAACCCGGGTGCAGACCTTCTTCCTGGATGCAAAGCATCCAAACGTCTTGGTGCCGGGAAAACGCCCGCGTACCACCCTGACGCCGACCCTGGTCATGCGGGACGGAAACCCTTGTATGGTTTTTGGCACGCCGGGTGGAGACCAGCAGGATCAGTGGACGCTCCAGTTCTTTCTGGCTGTGGCTGATTTTGAAATGGAAGTGCAGGATGCCATCGAAGCTCCGCGATTTTCGACCTCCCACTTCCCGACCAGTTTCTATCCGCATAATGGCGTTCCCGGTCTGCTCCGAGTTGAAGAGCGAATTCCTGAAGAGATACAGCGTGAACTCAAAGCCCGTGGACATAGGCTCCAGGTCAACCCGGCGTGGAGCGAGGGGGATGTGCTGGGTATTCGCATTGATGCCAAGTCCGGCACGCTGTACGGCGGAGCGGATATCCGTGGGGAACAGAGCAAACGTATGCCGTCACATATCATCGGCTGGTAAGGTTTTCCGTGGACGGTAGGATGCTTTTTCTCCCTTAACCTACCGTTTGCGCTCCTTTCTATTAGAACGGCTAAAATTCAATTTTAGCCTTGACTCTCAATACGAGAGTGCTAGGTAGAAAGAAGTGGTGTGTTGAAGGTCGTGGCGAGGGTGACCTCGTCCACGGACTGATAGAGAGGAGGACATCTGCTCTATATGCCAACTCGGGAGCAACATCTCAGCTCCGTTCCTCTCCACCGAACGATTCGGTTTTTTCCATCCATACAAGTTTTCTCCATCCTCTTTCGTCCAAAAACATTTCCCCTTCGGACTATTGACGTCTTTTCTGCCCGGCAGCGTCCGCCCCCAATTCGTCCTCCGCTGAGATAGGCCTTTTTACGTGAACCCAAAGAGTTGGAGGAGTAGAAGTATGCAACTTCCAGTGCAAATCGTCTCTCGCGACCTGCATCTTTCCAGACACCTGGAGACAACCATTCATGAGAAGGCCGGCAAGCTTGATACCTTTTATAGCCGTATTACCCGCTGCCAAGTCGTTATCGAATCCCAGACTCATCATCATCACTGGAAGAGTCAATCCTATAAGGTTCGGATCGACCTGAGCGTTCCTGGTGCCGAACTGGTCGTCAACCACCATGAAAACCAGGATTTGAAAGTCGCTATTCGGGATGCCTTTGATGCGGCCAAACGTCAATTACAAAACTATGCCCACCAACAACGCGGCGATGTGAAAGCGCATTCCGCAATGGCGGAGGCGTGGCATTAGAACGCATGACCGACCGTTCCCATTTCCTGGAGGAAAGGACAAGTTATGGCTGAGGGATTTCGCAAGATTGTATGTCCTGTCTATTTGGATGAAACATCGCCCCAGACGCTCTCGTATGCGCGACACTTCGCCCAGCTCGGAGAGGGGACCATCTACCTTCTTCATGTCGTGCCCACCGATGAGTTGCATCTCCTGCGCAAGATCTATAGGCCGGGCGAAAGTGGCGGGGCAGATATCAGTACGGCAGAACGCGTTGCCCGGGAACAGTTAGAGGCGATTGCTCAGGAACATTTCAGCGACACCAACTATGACATTCTGACCCAGTTCAATAGCAATCCGGCTGCTGGAATTCTGGAAGCCCAAAAAGAAGTCGGCGCTGACCTTGTGGTGATGTCCTCGCACGGTCGAACCGGATTTACCCATCTCATTCTGGGTAGTGTTGCCGAAAGGGTCGTACGGGAGGCCGTCTGCCCAGTATTGACCATTCGTCAAGGTGATGAAGAAGCCCCCACCTCTGCATTCCAGCATATCCTTGTTCCGGTGGACATTGCCGACCGGTCGGCGACTGCCCTCATCTGCGCCAGGCAAATTGCGGCACAGCACGGGGGAACGGTCTATCCACTCCACGTTGTCCCCACCGAAGACATCTACCTCCAGCGCGATGTCTATCGGCTGCAGGAGGGAGAAGGAACGAATCTGGTCCAGGCGGAAAAGGTGGCTAAGGAGCGCTTAGCGGAAGTCTCGCAGAGTTATCTTGAGGGCGTTCGATACGAACCGGTCGTGCATGTGAGCAATGACCCGGCGCGCACGTTTCTCGAAATGGAAAAAGAAGTTGGCGCGGATTTACTGGTGATGGCGACCCATGGGTTCACCGGCCTGTTTCACCTTTTGCTCGGCAGTCTGACCGAAAAAATGATGCGTGAAGCGGGCTGCCCGGTCTTGGCTCTTCACCAGTAGCAGTAGAGAAGGAGCGACGGAGTCTGATCCACAACACAAGAGGAGGGGCGCTCTGATGAAGGATACAGCCTATAGGATTGTGAGTGAATCTCTGAAAGACGAACTGCGAGCTATTGATTTTTACTTACTTGCCGCAGATGCCGCGCCTACTCCAGCCGCTCGACTTGCAGCCCGACAGTTCGCCAGAGAAGAAGAGCAACATCTTGACGACCTCATCGAGTGGATTGAGTGGGAAGACGATCCAGAACTCCACACGGTCTTACGAAATATCCATCTCCTCCAGTACGATAGGTCGCCCCAAACCGACGCCGTGCGGCACTGGGTAGAGCTCTGTCACCAGCAGAAGGTCTCCGATCCCGTGCGGACGCTGTTTGAAATAGCGCTGGCAAAAGAGCAGGAGTCGCTCGGGCACTATCATGCCCTGGAGCGCCAAGTCACAGAGCCGCTCGCTCGTCGGGTGCTGCACACAATCTGCCAGGCCGAAGAACAGCACCAGCGGTTCCTGGAAGAGCAGTATCATCGGCTGGTGGCTGAGCGTGAGGAGTCTACGCAGTCCTGGCACTAAGAGCGACAGGACCGCGGGGTCCTTCTCCGCATACGCGGATGTCTGCGGCAAGCGAGCCGACGGGGCCGACCTCAGTTCAGTGAGTCGCTTCTAGCGAGTCCGAAACTCGCCGAGCCGGGTCTGTGTGACAAGCTGATCCAGTGTTTGGAGCGTAAAGACTTTTCCTCGGGTCGCTAAGAGTAATTTCTTCATATCCTCCCGCCTGACCCCAAAGCCCCGTCCGGCAATACACGCGATAACCTCAAACCTGGGCTGGCCGCTCGGGTCACCCTGCCTACTGATGGTATTGAGGTGTTGTACCCGAGTGACCTTATCGCATACGGAACTTCCAATCGGGATAAACTTCGGATGGTGGTTAAACCCTCCTGGGAATCTGCCTTCTGCAAGCGGTGGATCTTATCCTCTTCCGTTTGTACGCCCGCTCAAACTGTGGATAGTCGAGGAAATCGTCCCCTTTGGGGAGGATGAGAAACTCCGACTCCAAGCTTGAAAAAACAGCATCGATATAGGGCTCCGGATTGGCTTCAATCTCATCAAGAGAAGCCTCAAAAGGATACTTCATATGGAGGACTCTCAGCTTCCTTCACGCGTACGGTCCGTTTCCCTGAAATGGGAGAGAGATTGGCCGGGAGATAGTGTTCAACCTGCTCTATCCCTCCAAGCTCTCGCACTGCCTGAGAGATGCGCTGTAACTTCTCTCCGGTCTCTCCCTCTTTTTTCCATGTCTTGCGGATATGCCAGATAGCGAGGCGAATCAGATGCCCATAGGCAATGCACCGCGCATCGCCGCGAGTCGGCTTGTGGCCACCGTTTGTGAGTTGTTCCAGGTCATCTTCGACTAAACCGGCAATCTCCCGAGGGGTTGAAGCAAGAGTACGTCGAGAGATACGCCCGGTTGAGCGACAGACAAAGACAGTATCAACGATTGAGGACCCCGTTCCGCTGATATGAATCGAAGCGCCCATTTCAGCCGGACAGGCTAAAGAGGCGGAACACACCAGGCCGGCATCAAGGATCGCCACTGAAAGCGGGTAATACGCTTCAAGCGTATTGTGGTGGTATGTAAACGCCAGTGGTGCCCCCGGTTTCAGGGCCGTAGCTATGCGAGACCAGACTGAAGCGAGTCCTTCGGTGAAGTGATCCAAGTCTCGCTCCATGGTGGTATTCCCTGTCAATTCGCTACTGTGTCTTGTTGTCTGATCATGAAAAACCTCACCTGTCACGAGACGGCGGAGCCAGACATAACAGAAGTCCATCAGCTCGGCGTATTGAACATTGGCGAAATACGGGGGGTCCGTAAAAACCGCATCAAGGGATCGAGGAAGGAGGTCTATCTGCGTTGAACTCGCACAGTGTAAATCGACGGTCCGGCTCCTTTTACCTTCCCGCTCTCTTCCAATCCACTCGTCAGCAATAGGAATCTGCCTCTTCCGACCGTTTTGACGAATAACCTCGAAAGGGTGCTCGCAGTACTGCTTGGCCTTGAAAAATTTTTCGACAATATTGGACCAACCGCCACTTCCAATGTTGACTCTTGCCTTCTCTTTCATGAGACCGAGAAAGTTGGATTCGCAAGAGATCAGCCCCACGGGAAAACCGTGCACCGAAAAGATGTCAAGAGATTTGAGGGCATAGGTATCGTAGCGACAGAGCATATTTTGATAGCGGAGTAGGTCTGAGAGGTTGGTGGATAACGCCTCTCTGAGGCGTTGATTCTTCTGCCGGGCAATCGCGCGGCAGGTCAATTCAAGGCCGAGAAGTTGGCGGTCGTTAAACATCTCCCTGTAGTGAGTATAGCCCCAGCGATGGAGGCGGCTCGTCTCATCGCCCGCCAGTATTTGGTTATCCGGGATGTACTCTGGCTTGCTGTTCAGTAAGACTCTCTCTGCCTCCCGATACCTATCGAGGTCAGCGGCGTCCGCTTTCTTAAAGAAACGTCCCTGGTGATATGGTCTGCAATGGAAGCAATGATACTCAATGGCAAACATGCGGTGCTGAGGCGGACCGTTGGATTTGTGCGGGTAGGTGTTCTCAGTCCCACAGTCCGGACAGGCGCAATGACTCCGAGCGGCCGGTCCTTTCAGGATAAGAGGAGTCCGACACCAGGAGCAGATTCCAGGGTCATTTCTCTCTTCCGTCTCGTTGAGCTCTCCACATGAGGGACAGAGCAGGACATTCTTCGGGTGCCGACGATTTTCGGCTAAGAGGTAGCCGGGAAAGAGATCAAACACCCGTGTACAGTTCCCACACCGGTGCGTCTTCACCCACAGGAAATATTTTACGGCGGCGTCTCGTTTCCCGCAAAGAGTACACTCCGTTTTGTAAAAATCTCCTATCTCATTCTCCAGCTGCTGTTCTATTTCAGCAGCAGCTTCCCGGTATTTGTACAGGTCGAGTTCCTCTATTTCCTGTTTGACAACCCAATAGGCCATCGGGTTGATGTCGTAACCGAGAACACTACACCCCAGCCGATTCGCCTCAAGCAGAGGGGTGCCTCCTCCCATAAAGGGGTCGGCGATCTGTCTCCCCGCGAGGTCGTGAGACTCGTAAAAGGTCTCTTTGAGAGCGCCTTCTACAAATTCGGATAATAAAAGCGCGCGAAAGAGAGTGCCGGGCCGCCGCGCAAACCATTTATGGACGGCGATAATCGGCCGGTAGTTTTGTTGGATCTGCTTCTCCCTCAACGCGAGGCCGGAGACGAAGGTGACATCAAACTGGCGCTCTATTCCTCGGTCGAGTGAGCGCGCTTTCTGTGAGGGCTCTTCGGAGAATAAGTTCGCCTGTCCTTGAACTGCCACGGCTCGTTTCCAATACGGGTTATCGTTCAATAAAGACTATCACGATCAATACAGAATGGCGCTCCCACTCACCCTTACACTGTCCTCCAGCTTAAAACCCCATCTCCCTGACCTCTTCCGCAATATGGAGGGGGGCGGCAGTCGCTGCCCGTACTGCGTCGAGAGTGACGCCTGGTGCGAATTCTTTTAAGACAAAGCCCTGCGAGGTCACTTGAATCAAGGCCAGATTTGTCAGTACCCACGAGACACACGCACGGGCGGTGAGCGGATAGGTACACTTGGGGAGCAGTTTTGGCTCACCTGCCTTCGTGGTGTGATGCATCACAACAATCAACCGGCGTGTTCCAGCGGCAAGGTCCATGGCTCCGCCAATTGAACCGGCCTGCATATGCGGGGCTTTCCAGTTTGCCAGGTCACCGTTTGCTGCAACCTGAAAGCCGCCGAGTATAACCGTGTCTACATGTCTCCCGCGGGCCATGGCAAACGCATCTGTACTATCAAAGAAGCTGGCTCCCGGTTGCAGCGTCACCAGTTGAGAACTGGCATTATACAGATCGATATCCTCTTCCCCGTCCGCGGCAAGCGGACCATAACCCAGCACGCCGTTCTCGGCGTGGAGCGTCACGTCGGCGGCAATAAAATCCGAGACCAGGGTTGGCAGACCGATACCGAGGTTCACAGACTGGCCGGGCTCCAAGAGGCGAGCGGCGCGGAGCGCCATGAGCTCCGGCGTCAGGCCGCCTGGAGACCCAGCGGCCTGCTCTGCCGTTGTGATCGTCCGGCCTTGGGTCCGCATGAGCTCCAAGACCCGAACACGGTTAAGCGGTTTTTCACGCAGAACAAGACGGTCAACAAAGATGCCTGGGGTGACAATTACCTCCGGGTCAAGCTGCCCCGATTCGACGATTTCATCGACCTCAGCGATGGTGACCGTCGCCGCAGAGGCGAACGGGGGGTTAAAATTGCGCGCCGTACCGCGGTAGATCAGATTACCGGCCGTATCAGCTTTATACGCCCGAATGAGGGCAAAGTCGGCGTGGAGCGCGGTTTCCATGAGATACTCTCGGCCATCAAAGGTCCGTTTTTCTTTCCCTTCCGCGACGACCGTGCCAACCCCGGTGGGAGTGAAAAACGCGGGAATCCCCGCTCCAGCAGCCCGAATACGCTCGACCAAGGTTCCCTGGGGCACGATTTCAAAGGCGACTTCGCCCCGTCCAATCTGCTCGGACAGCGGCGTTGTACGGTAGGCATACCCTCCGAAGGAGGAGATCAGTTTCGAGACTTGGCCGTTTTCGGCGAGAATTTGAGGAGAGAGCGATCCGAATCCGGGAGAATTGCAGATGATAGTCAGGGCGCGAACACCGCTGTCTCGCAGGGCAAAGAGCAATTCATGGGGCCAGCCCTGGAGGACGCCAAACCCGCCTATCAGAATACGCGCTCCGTCCTGAATATCGGCAATCGCTTCGACCGCGGAGTAACGAGCCTTTTGCACACTCATACGACCCTCATACACGATGAAAAAGATTTGGGCTGACCGCTCGGTCAGGTTGATCTTCGTTCTCCCGCCCCGTAATATAGCCCATCGGGCCGATACGCGCTCAAAGAGGAAGGGCGCCGTCGGAGTGAGCGAATATAAGCGTGCGGGAAGGATAACCAGTGGCCGACCATCCAGTATGGCTCTCACAAGGCGCCCCTCAGGGGGAAACACAGCCACTCGTGATATTTCACTACCCCCTCGCTTTTACCCTTATCGGCCGAGAAGCCGGAGCCCCGTTGACGGTGGCGGTGAAAACCTCACTTGATGATATTCGTGCAGAAGACCTTGTATACATGGAGAAGGTTCTGAACTTTATGACGGAACAGCATCAGAGCGGCAAAGTCCGGCCGCGTGACTCTCAACCGTCCCCAGTAGGAACAATGCCAACCGGTCGGATATGCGACCTGTGTGAGATGGCCCATTATACGCAGTGGTATGCCGAGTTTTACGCTCCCCTCCGTTTCACCATTCTCGACTGCGATTCCTGTGAGGTGCCTATCGCGGTCCTTGGCGAGCACCGCGTTGATGTGCGTCCGGAAGAGGTTGCGTTTATGGAAAATGCCCTCAATCTTGTGGCCGAACAAAAGTATATCGGGAAATTCCCAAAGTGGATGTTCGACCACAATATGCGGCAGATTCCGGATCATTATCATTTTCATGTCCGCCCCTTGCTATGGTGAAAAGAGGAAACGTGCCCTCCAATCATTTACAAAAGCTGGACATGTTTCCTCTTTGCGGCGAGGAGAAGGAAGTGACGACTATGCAGGCGATGTTATTGCTTGGCCCAGGGAAGATTGCCTGTCAGGAATTACCCGTACCGGAACCGGGCCCCGAAGATGTCGTGCTGAAGGTTGAGTCTGCCTTGACCTGTGGAACGGACCTCAAGGCCTTTTTGCGTGGCCATCCCAAGATGCCCCCGCCGATCCGTTTTGGCCATGAATACTCCGGAACGATTACCGCGCGCGGGTCGCAGGTCACAAACTTCCGCGAGGGCGACGCCGTTATGCTTGCGCCAACCGGCCCGTGCGGTTGCTGTTTTTATTGCCAGCATGATCAAGAAAACCTGTGTACGTCACTCATGACGACCATGGCATTTGGCGGTTATGCGGAATATGTCAGCCTTCCCGGTCGGATTGTCAGATCCAATATGTTCCAGAAGCCAAAAAGCCTGCCTTTTGGCGAAGCCGCGCTGTTGGAGCCTGTGTCGTGTGTGGTCTTTGGATTACAGCAGGTGACGTTCACGCCCAACGACACGGTGGTGATTATTGGCGCGGGTGGCTTTGGGCTGTTGCACCTCATCCTCTTAAAGATGTTTGGTCTGGAGCGGGTCTATATGGTGGCCAGGAACCCGGACCGGGCCAGAGTTGCGGGCGAGCTTGGCGCGTGCCGCGTGATTGCCCGTCCGGCTGAGGAGGCCCGGGAGGAAGTCTTGGAGGCCACCGGGGGCCGGGGGGCTGACCTGGTCATTGAGTGTACGGCCCAGCCGAGCGTGTGGGAGGAATCCCTGTTCTTTGCCCGTCCCGGCGGTCAGGTCGTTCTCTTTGGCGGCTGCCCGCAGGGAACCAAGGTTTCGCTGGACGCAACTCGGCTGCACTACGATCAGATTCGTCTGTCGAGCCCTTTTCACTTTAACCCGGCCGCTGTGCGGAAAGCGTCCGAATTGCTCATATCCGGGCAGATTCCAACCGAGTACCTGATTAGTGGTCGCTACCCTCTGGTTGACCTCTGTCAGGCGTTTGATCGTATGCAGCGTGGTGAGGGGATCAAATACGAAGTCGTACCCTGAGGACGAAAGGCTGTCATGAAAATTGTCACCCCGAACGAAGCCGTACAAGCCATCCCCGACGGCAGCATTGCGATTTTTCCTCACAGCTGTGTCGAACCGACGACTTTCTATACGGCTTTCCAGCACGAGGTCGAGCGCTTCAGCAACCTGACCGTGTATTCCGGGCTGGCGTTTGGAAAATATCCCTTTCTGGAGAATGGATTGGGGACGAATTTTCGCTATGTGACCTGGCAGGCCGCGCCCCAGCTTCGGCGTTTGTTCAAAGAAAACGACCCGCGCAAGGTTGGCTTTGCCCCCATGCGGTTTAGCGAGATCACCCGCATTGTGAACAAAAACGGAATCATTAAGCCGGATGTTGTCGTGGCGCAAGTCTCACCACCCGACCAGGACGGAACGGTCAGTTTGGGCATTTCGGTCAGTATCTATCAAGACTTTATCGATAGCGCGAAAATGGTGATCGCTGAGATGAATACCAATATGCCGGCAACGCACGGCCAGAGCCGGGTACCGGTTGAGAAAATTGATTTTGCCATAGAGTCTGCCGAACCCCTTGGGACCTATCGTTCGCCCCACCAAAGTGAACGCGACGCCACAATCGTCGATTATGTTCTCGACCTGGTTCCTGACCTGGCCTGGGTGCAACTCGGTATAGGTTCCGTCCCCGATGCGGTGCTGGGCCGATTGGCAGACAAACGAGGGGTGAACCTCTATTCAGGCATGTTGTCACAGGGGTTGATCCAGTTTCTTGATCAAGTGAAACACACCCCCAAGATTCTCACCGGCGAGCTCGCCGGTGACCAGGAGTTCTTTGATTTTTGCGGTCGTAACCCACTCGTGGAAATGGCGACCGTCAATGTCACCCACAATATTCTGGAGTTGGCAAAGCTGCCGCGCTTCGTCTCCATCAATTCCGCCGTGGAGATTGACCTGCACGGCCAGAGTAATGGCGAGACCATTGGTCCGGTGCAGATCAGCGGCGTCGGTGGCAGCCTCGACTATGTGGAAGCTGCGGCGCTGGCCGAGGACGGGGTGTCCATTATTGCGCTGCCGTCAACGACCGAAGACGGCAAGCGCTCCAAGATCGTTGCCAGCCTGGCCACCGGCGCGGTTGTCACCACGCCCCGCTTTTGTACCGACTATATCGTGACCGAATACGGCATCGCCCGCATGAAGGGCAAAGACCTCCGCGGGCGGGCCGAAGCCCTCATCCAAATCGCCCACCCGGATTTTCGCGCCGAGTTGGAACAGCGTTTGTCCTAGGAACTGTTCCGTTCGCCGGCGTGAGTTATGTTACTCGCGGGGGCGCAATATAAGTCCCCTAGGGGAAGGATGCCAGTCTGAATTGAGGATTATGGGCTTGCTATGAGAACTGGCTACGAGTCAGACTCGGCTGTTTCCCTCTCTCGCAAAAGAAACATGCTTACTATTGCGGCAAGCCCGGACACACCAAACAGTCCACTCAGCCATGGATATCCTTTAACAATTGCCAGACACGCAACTCCCATAATGACGAGAATCGAAGTGAGAGCGAACCATTGACCCCGCTTATACAGTTCCACTGTGCGGGTATCCATCTCATGTTCGTGTTCCAAGTCTTGTTGTTCGAGGCTCTGATCATGGGCGGTTTGGCGTTCCCAGAGACTTAACATCCGCTCAAATGACCCGGGAAGAACTGCTTCGTACTGAGCGACATGCTCTGGGATTGGTAAGGGGCTACTCCAGGTCTCAGCGTACGCTTCGTCATCCGGGGCAGGCTCTAGCTCACCGGCGACCGGCTGTGCCTCCATAGGAGACTTTTCGTCAGCCATGTGACACGACGGGGACGCTCCTGTTCGCTAATTGGCGTAGCTTTCGGACGCGGACACGGAGCTTTTTGGCGGAGTTCTGTGGTCCCGTTTTCTTAACATATGTGACTCGAGGAGTGATCTGAAAGGTTTTTACTATGGTATCTACCGTAGAACGTGGGCGAGAGAGGCTAGTCACGGTATGTGGACGGCAACGTCTCGCCGCGAGTGCCATAACGACGCCCTTGTTCCTAGCCCTGTCCTGATCCTGCTGAGATTGACCAGTTGGCAACGTGCGGATAGCCATACCCCTCCTATAATGCCACAGGTACAGAGGGTCAAGACAGGTCAAGAAGAGAAATTCAAAACGAGACATTACCCCCGCGCCTTTTTTCTCTCTGACCTGTTTGCTACGCTCGGTCTCTCGCTGGTACCGTATGTAGCGCTTGCCGAGGTCGCCAAGCAGGAGTCAGTCTGCGTGAGGGAACGATTATGATTGAACGGGCCGCTATTCTGAGCACGGGGGATGAAATCACGACCGGCAAGGTTGTTGATACCAACTCCAACTATATTGCGGACAAGCTGATTGAAGCCGGGCTAGACGTTACCTCGATTGTCACGGTTGGCGATGTGGCGGAGCGGATTGTGTGGGCCTGGGAACAGGCCATGGTTCACGCCGACGTGATTATTTCCACCGGTGGCATTGGACCCACGGCGGATGATCTCACGACCGAACTGGTCGCCGAGGTTGCCGGAGTCGAGTTGACCTTCTCTGAAGAAGTCGCTGAGAATATTCGGCGGATTTTTGCCTCGCTGAACCGCACCATGCCGGAGAATAATCTCAAGCAGGCTCAGTTCCCCGCCGGCGCAACCATTATTCCCAACCATCTCGGGACGGCACCGGGCTACCGCCTGGCGCTGGAGACCCCGCACGGTCACAAGCACCTGATCGTCCTGCCAGGGGTTCCGCGCGAGATGAAACCCATGATGGAAGCAAGCGTCATCCCCTGGCTTGGTGAAATGCGGGGTGGGGGCGATGTCTTTCTGACCCGGACGTTTCAGACCTTCGGTATTAGTGAGTCCGGACTGGACGAACTGGTGTCCGGCGTGGTTGCTGAAGACGAGGGGAAGCTGGCCTTTCGGGCCAATTTCCCCCAGATTTCCATGCGCGTGACCGTCCGGGGGAAGGCGGGCGAGGTTGAGCGCCGAGTCGAAGCGCTGGCACGGCGGCTGCGCGAGAAAATCGGCCCGTACGTTTACGGCGAGGGGGATGTCAGCATGGAAGGTGTGGTGGGTCAACTCCTCAAAGAGCAGGGGAAAACGGTCGGTTTTGCTGAGGCGTGCTCGGGAGGCTTGGGCAGCCATCGCCTGACGAATGTGCCGGGCAGTTCGGACTATTTCCTGGGCAGCATTATTGCCTATTCGGACAAGGCAAAAACCCAGTTGCTCAATGTCAACCCCGACACCTTGAGTCAGCACGGCGCGGTCAGCGAGGAGACCGTCAAGGAAATGGCCAGCGGCGTCCGTACCCGTCTGGGCACCGATATTGGTGTCGCGGTCACAGGCATTGCCGGACCAGACGGCGGCACCCCGGACAAGCCGGTTGGAACCGCCTGCCTGGCGCTTGCTATGGATGGCACGCTGGTGTCGCGGCAGTACAAGCTGTGGGGCAACCGGGAATGGATAAAAACCTTGACCTCTCAGTTGTGTCTCGACTGGGTGCGGCGTGCGCTTCTTGAAATTCCTATTGCAGAATCAGGATTTATACGTCGCTAAGGAAAGAGCTGCCCCCTTGTTGATTCGCGCCTTCATCGCAGCTAATCTAGCCCCGTCAGTAAGCGAAGAAATGGCAAAAGTCCAATCCGCTCTCCAAAAGGCCCAAGGCGATATCCGCTGGGTCAAACCGCAGGGATTTCATCTGACGTTTCGGTTTCTTGGGAATATCGAACAGACCCGCGTCGCATCCATCCTGACCGCATTGCGAGCAGCCGTAAGGCTTCACCCTCAGTTCCGAGTCCGAACGCAAGGACTCGAGGCTTTTCCTTCACTTACCCGACCGCAGGTGCTGTGGGCTCGTCTGAGCGGTGACGGTCTACAAGAGTTGCATACAAAGATCGAGTCGGCTCTCGGCTCCTGCGGCTTTCCGTCCGAGGATCACGCGTTTCGCCCGCATATTACCTTGGGCCGGGCCCGCTCCCTGCGTGGCTGGAGTCAGGTGCTGGAAGGAATCAAGGCGTATCTCCAATACGATTTTGGTGAGAGTCTTATTGACAAAGTGACCCTGTATCAGAGTGACCCGAGACCAGGCGGGGCAGTCTATACGCCACTCGGCGCTGCCCCTCTGGATCCTGTTCAAGATATATCAATCCACCGTCCACAACAGTAAGGAGCGTATATGGCAGAGGACAGAGATCGTGAGCGAGCGTTGGACTTAGCGGTCAGTCAGATCGAAAAGCAGTTTGGCAAGGGCTCGATCATGAAACTCGGCGAGGACGCCTTG
>JAJDZM010000159.1 GCA_022824615.1 Candidatus Binatia bacterium
GGCCTCAACAATGTCCCCCCCGCAACGGACACTGCCGCAGTTTCGTGATGTCACCGTTCCGCCCATCGAGAATCCCGAGATCAGGGCGGCGTTTGAGTCTCTCCTGACCGCCCGCCGCCGTTTGGCAAAGCCGTCGGAAGACGGCTAAGGGGAAAGAATCCAGCCGTGCTCCTTGTGTCACGTCGTCTCAGTACCGGTCTTCTTCTCGTTTCGTAATGCCTCGGTGGCTGCTGCCTCCACCGTCAAGGTGTCCGGATCGATAACAACGCCATAATCTCGCTCGGCACTCGCCAGCGAAATATATTCATTTCTCACATCGTTGAGGACCTTTTCCGGGTCACGCTTCAGTGGATTTCCCCAGCCGCCGCCCCCGCCGGAACAGTTCACCAGGACCTCACCCGGAGCCATGGCTTCATAGACCATCCCCGTAGTTTGCTCCTGGTCTGTTCCAGGGCGAAGAATCACGTGACAATTTTCTCCGGTATAACCGCCGGCCATACCCCAGGGGCGGGTTTTCGTCTTTTTGATCAGCGTCAACGCCGATGCCTCGGCCAGGAATAGATACGTCCGGCTTACCCCCAGTCCCCCCGGATGTTCACCCGCGCCGCCCGAGTCCTGACGCAAACCGTACCGTTCGATCAATAAGGGAGCTTTCGTTTCCATGACTTCAATGGGGACGTTCTGGCAACCCGGTTCTGTCAAATGCATAATACCGTGCTCCCCATCGCCGTCCGCGTGGCCGCCAAAGCCGACCCCTTCGTTGGTGCTTTCAAGCCAGATCTTTCCCGTGCGCGGATGGGTGCCGACGCCCATCATGGAACACAGGTCACCCCCCGAGCAGGCGGGAACAATATCCGGTATGCCCTGGGCGAGTGCCTTGGTGACGACCTCGGTCGCCAGGATACCGGGCCACAGAGTAAACGTTGCGGCCGGCGGGACCGCATGCATCAGGCTGCCCGGCGGCGCCTCAACCCGTAGCGGACGGAAGTTGCCGTCGTTGGCCGGTGTATCCGGCGTGGTAATCGCCTTGAATATGAGTGCCCCCACGCCCATGGTGAGCCCGATGGGAATATTGACCGGACCTTTGACCGAGGCTGAAGAGCCGCTGAAATCAACCAGCAACTCATCTTCTGAGATGGTGACGGTTGCCTTTATTTTGAGCATGGTCTCTTTATCAATCCCGTCATCATCCACCCAGTCCTCAGCCGACCAGCTGCCTTTGGGCAGGGCAGCCAGCCGTGCTCGTGCCAGCCGTTCCCCGTGATCAAGAATCTGTGCCGTTGCCTGGGTAAAGGTTTCAAGACCGAATTTCTTAACCAGCTCC
Organism: Candidatus Binatia bacterium; assembly: GCA_022824615.1. Lineage (GTDB taxonomy): Bacteria > Desulfobacterota > Binatia > Bin18 > Bin18 > Bin18. Next base: position 1,325 of record JAJDZM010000159.1, read on the forward strand.
TGGACTCGCCGTTCCCCTGTTCGACACGACGAGATTTGGGCGTTCATATCGCCCAGGACTCGCTCGGGCATGCGGCAGTTAAAGCGGATGATATCTTCGAGTTCTTTGTTCAATACCCCGCGTTTATAGATTTTCGAGCACGGGAAAAATAAGCCCTCCTGGTGCATGTCGGTGGTATCGAGACAATAGCCGGCATCTTTCTGGTCCAAGTCCAGCCAGTGGATTTTAACCGCGGTAAAACCGACCAACTGGTCTTCATAAAAAATCGGGGACGAAGCCGTCACATCAAGGGTATGAGTCGAACTCCAGAACGGATAATTCAGCAAAATCACGTCACCCGGATGAATATTGTCTTCACCCAGAAACTCCACGATTTTTTTGAGCGCATAATCATTCGCTCGCGTAAAAATCGCCAGCCCCGGCGCTTCCGCCAGCAAGCGGCAGTGACGGTCATACAGGCCCAGGCCGAAATCCCGTACCTCATACACAATCGTGTTATACGCCGTGCGCATCAGGTTGCGGTTCATCTCGCGGGCAGCGGACAGTAAATAATTGTGGATCACTTCAACCGTAATGGGATCGACCGTCTGCATCGCATTCTCCTGTCTATATTAGGACAACTCCCCAATGGTCATCACTAACTCGCCATACTCTCCAACCGTCATCGCATCGCCCGCATGGAGGATCGTGGTTGATGTCGGCTCCTCGATGATGGCCGGACCGGCAATCTGGTCCGCTCGGCGCAGTTTGAGGCGATCATACACGGCGTAATTGACTTGATACTCGTTTTGATTGGGGCCTGGCCGGTAGACCGGCCGTTCCCCTCTTCGCGCAGCCTCGGCATTCCCAGTCCCTGAGGCGATCTTTGGCAGGTGCGGGCGCGGGAGCAGTCCGACCGCGCGCATACGCAGCGTCACCAGCTCAATCGGATCGCCCATACTATGACCGTACTGAATACGGTGAGATTCATTAAACATGGTAGTCATTTGGCTGAGGTCATCAGCGGTGATCTCCTGATCAGGAAGCGGAATATTCACCGTATGCTCCTGGCCGTGGTAGCGGAGCTCTGCCGAGCGGATAAGGCGCCGGTCGGCAGGGCTGAAGCCATCCTGTTCAAGTGCGTGCGTCCCCTGTTGGGCTAAGAGTGCATAGGCCGTGTGAATGGCTGCAAGGTCTGCCGTGTGGAGGTCGGTGACCAGCGTCTGAGAAAAATCATGGACCACATCGACCATCAGCATTCCCAAGGCAGAGAAATTTGCCGGGCCGGACGGAATGATCACGCGCGGCAGCCCGAGTTCCCGTGCTACGCCGGACGCCACAAAACCGCCGCCGCCGCCAAAGGCGAACAGGGCGAAATCTCCGGGGTGAAAGCCGCGTTCGATTGATATCTCACGGATCGCACCCGTAATTTTCGCCTCACTCATACGTAACATGCCGGTTGTCACCTGGGGCACGGAAAGACCCAGCGGAGCAGCAAGCTGCTCCTGGAGTGCCCGGTGAGCCGGCTCCGGAGCAAGGTCGATTTCACCTCCAAGAAAATTGGCGGGGTCAAGATAGCCGGCCAGCAGGGCGGCGTCCGTAAAGGTCGGCTGCTGACCGCCCTTGGCATAGCAGGCCGGTCCCGGTACGGACCCGGCGCTGTGTGGCCCCATTTGCAGATGCCCGCCCTCATCGATCCAGCCGATACTCCCGCCGCCAGCCCCGATTGTCTTAATATCGAGAATGGGGAGGGAGATCGGAAGATGTTCAAAGGCGGCGTCGTTATCGACCTGCGCGTGGCCGTCAACAATGAGTGAGGTGTCCAGACTCGTCCCACCCATATCCAGCGTGATCAGGTTCTGCGCCCCAACGAGCGAACTCAACGCGCTTGCGCCGATCACGCCACCTGCCGGCCCGGACAGCACCAAGTGGACCGGCTGTTCTTTTGCCGATGTCACCGTCATGGCTCCACCGCCCGAGCGCGTCAGCAGGAAGTGGCCCGCAAAGCCACCGGCCCGCAACTCACCGTCGAGTTGTTCCAAATAGCTGCGCACGATCGGTTTAATACCGGCATCAATCACGGTCGTACTGGTCCGCTCGTACTCCCGATATTCGCGACTGAGCTGGTGAGACAGGGTCACAAAGAGGCCTGGGCACTCCTGCTGCAGGACGGTCTGCGCGGCCAGCTCGTGTTGAGGGTTAGCGTAGCTATGCAGAAAACATACTGCCACCGCTTCGACACCGTGTTCGCGCAGTTTACGAGCCACTGCTCTGGCTTCTTGTTCGTCAAAGGCGGTCAGCACATTGCCCTGATAATCCATACGCTCGGCCACCTCAAAGGCGAGATAGCGAGGTACGAGGGGGCGGGGCTTCCGGTAGGTGAGGTCATACATAGGGTCGCGGGCCGTGCGACCCAATTCATACACGTCGCGAAATCCTTTGGTAGTCAGAATAGCCACCTGGGCGGCCGTGCGGGTCAGCAAGGCGTTGAGTCCCAGGGTTGTGCCATGCACGAAATAGTCGATCGCACTGGGTCTTGCCTCCGCTTTATGAAATCCCTGCAGGACGCCGCTGGCCGGATTGTGCGGCGTGGTCTCGACTTTCTCCAGTCGCAGTTCCTGGGTTTCCTCGTCCAGAAGGATCACGTCCGTAAACGTGCCACCAACATCAACGGCAATA
>JAJDZM010000221.1 GCA_022824615.1 Candidatus Binatia bacterium
CCACGCCCCGGATGGTTGGCTCGGTGTCTTTCTGCGGAAAATCAAAGAACGCGAGCTGGTTCCCGCCGCCCATATCCAGAAAGATATGAGTTGACGTTGGCTCGTCACGATTGGTGACGATCTTAGTCAGCCGCATGCCGATGACCTCGGTATAGAATTGAATCGTCTTTTCGAGGTCCAGGCTAATCAAGGCCAGATGGTCGACCCCACCGGTATACTGCGGCGGCGAGGTTGGCCTGTCATCTGCAAGATATTTTTGCCTGAGCGCTTCTCGACGCGTTTGATAGGCGTTGAGGTCTGCCATGATTTCCCCTTACAGTCGTTCCCAGTCCACACTGTGCTCAAATGCGTAGGCAACGCGCAAGAGCGTGCTCTCCTGCCAACGTCGGCCAACGAGTTGCAGGCCGACCGGTAAGTCGTCGCGCAGGCCGCAGGGCAGATTCAGGGCCGGGTGGCCTGACAAATTAAACGGACTAGTGTTCTGACCAGCCGCGGCACTGCGTCGGACCAAATCTTTGAGGGTCAGGCCCGCTTCGAGCCTTGGAGCCCGCATGGGCGTGGTCGGCAGGGCCAGAATATCGACTTCCTGGAGGGCATGTTCGATCTGCTGGGTGAAGCTGAGGCGGAGATTCTGGGCCAAGGCGTAATAGCGATTATTGTACTCGCGGCGGAGATAGTTCCCAACCGGCAGAATGAGTTTCAGAAACGGCGGCAGATCGTTGGCCCGGGCGCGGCGGGCGCGACCAAAGGCTTCGACCCAGCCGACATTGCTCGCACCGCCATGACCGTAGCCTTCCCCGTCAGACTCGACCAGCGCGGGGATCGAATGGCTGGCGATGCCCGTCCAAATGGCCCAGGCGTTCTTGAACATCGGCAGAGAAATCTCACTGCACGCGACACCCAGAGTACCGAGTTGAGCGATTCCTTTTTGAAAGGCGTCAACCACTTCAGGCTCGACCGCCCGACCTTCCAATCCTTCTTTGACTATCCCGATACGGAGACCCTGGATGTCGGTTGTCAGTGCCTGGGTATACGGCTCGGTCTGAATGGGGCCGCGGACCCACTGGGGGTCGCGCGGGTCGTCGCCGGCAATCACCTCCAGCGTTTGCGCCACCTCTTGGGCGGTTCGCGCCATGGGGCAAATGAAATCCAGGGTATGGTCCATATAGGTTAAGCCAAAGGAGGGCACCAGGCCATGCGTCGCCTTGATGCTGGTGATGCCACACCAGGCCGCCGGAATACGGCCGCTGCCGCCTTCATCCACACCCAGGGCGATATCGACATCACCGTTGGCAACCGCAGCGCCACTGCCACCGGACGAGCCGCCGGGCGAATGGTCGGGGTTGCGGGGGTTGCGGGCGTAGCCGAACTCGCTGGTTTCCGCCGAAGGGGAGAGCGCAAAACTGTCCATATTGAGCTTGCCGACGATTTCGGCGCCGGCGTCCAACAGCCGCTCAACCACGGTTGCGTCACAATCTGGAACATAGCCTTCCGCAAGCCGAGAGCCATTCGTCAGAGGAATACCGGCCACGGCGATGTTGTCTTTCAGGCCAACTTTCTTGCCGGCAAGCGGACCGTCAGGCGCGCCGGTGACCCGGCACTTGCGGATAAAAATATTATACGGATCTTCTTCCGACGTCGGCCGATAGCCGGGGTCGCGGTCGGTATATCGCATCGGCCAGCGTGGCTGCGGCAGGTCGTCCAGACGATCCAAGGTACTGAGCAGGCCTTCACTGAGTTCCTCAAGGTCGAGGGCTTCCTGGGGGGTGAGGCGGAGAAAGGACAGTTCGGCTAAATCAGACAGCTCTTCTGCGGTCGGCCGTCTGATCTTCCCGGTTGAGCGGAGGCGTCGCATACGGCTACTCCCTAAAGAGTAAACGTGTCCAGCATCTGCATGTCTATTGGAGGACACGTTTACTCTTCGCTTATTTTGCGGCGAGTGCGCGCCGCCGCAGGGTTTCGTCGGTGTCGATGGTCATGCTGTCGGGCTGGATCACGACGCCGTAGTCACGCTCGGCGCTGTCCAGGGTGATAAACTCATCCAGCACGTCATTGAGGACTTTTTGCGGATCGCGGGCAAAGGGGTTCCCCCAGCCGCCCCCGCCGCCCTTAAAGGTGGCGATAATCGAGCCCGGCGGCGAGGGGCGATTCGCGGCTGACTCCAGGACTTCTTCCTCATGCTCCGTGCCCCAGTTCAGGACATAGCGGCTACTCGCTCCGTTCTTTCCACCGGCAAAGCCGGGCGAGGAGTGGCGCACGCCTGTCAGCGCCACATTGATCATGGACGTGTCCCGGACACTTTCCCGCTTCATGGCAAAACCCGGCACCCCGCGCCACTGTCCCGGTGCGGCTGTATCCCCGACGTATTCATACTGATGATAGAAAAAGGGGAACTGAATCTCGCTCATCTCAACTGTGGAGTAAATCAGGCCGCACATGGGGGCCGGCCAGCCGCCCCAGCCATCCTGGCCCTGCGTTCCACCCGCCGCCACGAGCGTATTCCCGTACTCAATAGTCACAAACATTTCGCCGTACCGCGAGTCATGCCCATAGGTAGTGCACAGACAGTAGTTCAATGACACCGAGCCGACTTTGTTGGGAATGGCCTGCTCTAATGCCTGCATGGTGGCCGTGCCGACATCTCCGCCAATCACGACCGTGCTGAACATACACGGGGCTGGCGGGAGCGGGTTCACGACGGTGCCCTCCGGGGCGGTAATGGTCACGGCTCGAAACACGCCGGAGTTGATTGGGATGTCTTCGGGCAGCACCGAACACAGGGCGGTATAGACCCACGAGGCCGTATTGCCAAACGGGCTGTTCACAAAGCCGGGCGTTTCCGGGCTTGAGCCGCTCAGGTCAACGCTCAGATCAGAGCCCTTGATGGTGACGGTTGTTTTCACCTCGACATCGTAGTTGCCCAGACTGTCGTGGTCCAAAGTCGCACTGCCCCGGTATTCTCCGTCCGGCCACTTGGCGACCTCGGCCCGAAAGCGTTTTTCCGCATAGTCGAGCGTGTATTCGATACTCTCATTAACCACATCCCCACCATACTTGGCGAACAAGGCATGGACGCGCCGCTCAGCCAGATTGCACGCCCCGAACATGGCGGCCAGATCGCCACGCAACACATTGGGAATACGGGAGTTGGCCAGAATCCAGTCGAGCACATCCTGGCGCAGGACACCCTTCTCGAAGAGTTTGATCGGCGGAATACGCAGGGCTTCCTGCCAAATATCCTTGGCTTCGGGATTATAGCCGCCCGCCACCGGTCCACCAAAATCGGCCATGTGGGCGCGGACCGAGGGAAACAGCACCGGCTTACCGTCAAAGAAGACGGGTTTCATCACGGTCCAGTCAGCGTGATGCGTGCCGCCGTAATACGGGTCGTTCAGCATGACGATATCGCC
>JAJDZM010000034.1 GCA_022824615.1 Candidatus Binatia bacterium
GGTCAGGGTGCGTTTCTTGAGTTCTTTCGCTACGTCCTCGTTGCGGGGAACCGGGCGCTTGAGGTAGCCGGGGACCGGCTCGTCTACCCACTCCACCCATTCGGGCGGGTTGAGCCAGCGGTCGCGCAGTTCGACCAGCCGGCGGGCGGCTTCGGCAATGGAAACGGCGTGTGGATTGTCAGCATAGTCGGCAGCGGGAATGTCGGGTGACAGTCCTTGGGGGAATGGGAACGTCTCGAAGGTAGTGGTCGGTGTGTAACGCGGTGTGGCGCCCAAACTGGTTCCGAGCCGCAGCGCCCAGAGTTCGTGAAACCTGCTGTGAAGAAGACCGAATGTCGTATCGTCATCGCGGGTAATGACGATCAGTTGGTGGTCAGGGCAGACGCGGGTACCGTACCACACAAATAACCGATGCTTCGCAAGGGTCGGCGTAGCAATATAGCGAGACAAGCCATCCAGCGCCCGCCACATGCCTTGTCTCGGCTCGACATGTCGCCACCAATAGACGCGATAGGATTCGCGGCGGTTCTGTTGCCGCATGGGGTACACATGTTCCCTCGCGTGCTGAAACGGCTCCTCGTAGAGCGCGGCTTCACCTTCCGACATGTTCCAGCCGAAATCGACGATCCACTTATCCGCCGGACGACGAGTCAGGTCCATACCGTTGACCCAGGGTCTCAAGACATCAGCGTTAGGCCGTCCGTTGGGGTTTGTCGGCAAGCGCAGCCAGGTATGAGCCAGATCACCCGAGACATCGAAAGGACCGCCTTTCGTGTCACCCATGAAGGCAACACCCCTATTCTCGGAAAGACGCTTCACTTCGGTCAGATCAACGCCCGCGCCGCCGCTCTTCGCCGTCAAGTCGGTGTGAATTTCGTCCACGGACTGACCGTCGAGCCGTATTTCCAAAACCGATTCACTGTCCGTGCACGAGAAGCAGATTAAGGAAACGCGCACGGCAGCGCCATCCACAACCCACGGTTCATCACTCCACGCCTCGAAGATTGGACGTGCGTTGGTCGCAGTCTGTAAGGCCCGTCGGTTCGCACCACCACGAATGGAATTGGTCGCGACGAACCCGACTCGTTTCGCCTTACCCGACTTCATATGTTCGCTAGATTTTACGAACCAGTAGGTGACGAGATCGGCTTCTGCTGGCACGCGGCCCTTGTATGTCGAGAAAACTTTCGAGACATAGTCTTCGCTAAGAGTCGCAATCAAGAGCTTGCCACCCAGAAACGGCGGGTTGCCGATTACCACATCGGCCTCGGGCCACTCGGGTTCCCTCCCCTCCGGTGTCAGAATCGCGTCACGGCACTCAATGGTGTCGAGCGGTTTGAGGATCGGATCACGAGCTTCGTTAAACCCGTTGCGTCGCATCCATTGGATTTCACCAATCCAGACCGAGACGCAGGCCAGTTCCGCAGCGTAGGCGTTAATTTCAATACCCTTGACGTTGGCCGGACCGATGACGGGAAATTCTCGCTCCAAGCCCAGCGCTTCGGCCTCCAACTGGACACGATGTTCCAGGTCCTTGAGGGCATGGAGCGCCAGATAAAGGAAGTTGCCTGACCCGCAAGCAGGATCAAGCACAGTGAAACTCCGCAGCCGCTCTAAGAACTTGCCTAACAGACGCTCGGCTTCGACTCGTCGTCGTGTCCGTGTGGCCGGAGATTTGGCAGTCTCTGCTTTTTCCAGAACAGCAGCGATCTCAGTCTTGGCGGTCTCCCACTCAGCCAACCAGGGACGCATGATTACCGGCTCGACGATCAGCATGATCTTATCGCGGTCGGTGTAATGCGCGCCCAGTTGTGAGCGCTTGTCCGGGTCAAGCCCGCGCTCGAACAGCGTGCCCAGAATTGAGGGATCAATCTCCGACCAGTCGAGTGCCGCCGCCGTGAGTACGGTATCAATATCGGTCTTCTCCAGCGGTAGAGCGGTATCGTCGTCGAACAGCCCGCCGTTGAACCACGCTACCGGCTCGAAGCCGACCCGGCCGCCTGTGGACATAGCCCCGAATAGATCGCGGGCAAGCTCGTCAAACCCCTCGGGCTGCTGCCTCGCGTGTTCCAGCATCCGGGTGAACATATTGTTCGGTAGCAGTCCTACGTCTTCGGCGAACATGCAGAACACCAACCGGTTCACGAAATGCGCCACGACGTGACTCTCGTGGCCGCGTTCCCGTAGCGCCTGCGCCAGGGTGGCAAACGTGGTGGCCGCGCGTTCGGTGACGGTCTGTCGGGTCTCACCGGGCCGGAGCCGGTCAGGCTCGGACATCGCCCACTTGAGCATGTTGCGTGTGGCTGCATCTGCGAGGTCGTCCAGCGTGAATTCGTGGGTCTCGCTGACCGTGTTGGTCCAGTTGGTGCGGATACGGAACCGCGCCATGTCCGAGACGATCAACAGGGGCGGATTCTCCAGGGCCAAGGCATACTGCCGTAACTGGTTGAAGGCCGCATCCAGGTCCTTGTGTTTGCCTTTGTACTCCCAGGCAAAGTGATGGCGCTTCCACACATCGGCCCAGCCCTTGCCGCCGGTGTCTTTACGCGCACCACGTTCAAAACAGTAGTGGTCGCCGGTGGGGTCAACTTCGGCGGGGGTAGGTTCACCGAGCAGCCGACACAAGTCAATGAAATGTTCTTGCGACGCCGAGCGTTCCTTCAACTCTGAGGCGCGCCACTTGGTAATAAACTGGCTCGGCGTCATAGCCTCATCTACGGTGGGTTTCCTACTTCCGTGCCTCGGCGATATAGTGCCGCGCGGAGGCCAGCGCTTTTTCGTCTACGATGCCCGCTACCGCCTCAAGCAGGGCATCAACCAAACCGTCATCGCCCCCAACGCGGAGCAGGGCTTTGTAGTGAAACGTGATCTGGGGTGCCCCCTGGGCAATCAGCGCGCCCAGCACGATGGCTTCACGTTCGATCAGGAGCAGCCCGGCTCGGCCAAAGACTCGACCGAAGTCGTCATAGCGCACCCATTCGGCCAGTTCGGGACTGATCTGACTGATCTGCTGGATAAGCTTTTTGTTCTCCTCGCTGCCACCGGTGAGCTGCTCTTGAATCTGCATCCCGCGTTCTCCCCAGATGATTGGGGCATACTCCGACCAGGGTTCGGTCGGCTGCGGGCTCTGCCCCTGGGAACGTTGACTGATGTAGTCAGGATATACCTGCTGAAAGCGTCCCAGCGTGCTCAGGGTCCGCGGATAGCCGATGTAGGGCAGCAGGTTCAGGACCGCCTCGTACATCTGGAGCTGGCTGAGTCCGGCGTCCTTGCCCTCTCTGAAGAGCTGCTCGGCGGTATCGAACCGCCCCGAGGCGCCGGCCGCAGATATTTTACACAGCGCAACCAGCGCGGTCTGGTTGTAGGCCGTGCTTTGGGCGTGCGCGGCCAGCGGCAGCAGGCCCACAGCGCAAACAAGCCCGATTGCCAGCGTCCCGTTTCCCCTCCAAC
>JAJDZM010000211.1 GCA_022824615.1 Candidatus Binatia bacterium
TTCCACCTCTTCATCCCTCACCCCTGGCGTGATATAGGCGGCGCATGGCAAAGAACAGGAGGTGTGCACATGTCACAGATTGTTGGTGGCTGTTTATGTGGGAATATTCGTTATACCTGCGAGGCAGAGCCGATGATGATGGCGATCTGCCACTGCAAAAATTGTCAAAAGCAAACCAGTACGTCCTTCTCCATATTGGTCGCCGTGCCGAAGGGGTCGCTGAATATCGAGGGTGAGCTGTCAGCATATAATGATCAGGGATCGAGTGGCCAGGCGGTAATTCGGAAATTTTGCGGTAAGTGCGGCTCACCGATTCTATCCGATGTGGCAGCCTTGCCGACCATGGATTTCCTCAAGGCCGGCACGCTCGACGATACCTCCTGGCTCAAGCCCGAAGCCCAGCTCTGGTGTGACAGCGCCCAGCCCTGGCTCAAGCTGGATGACGACATTGCGCAAATAGCCCGGAATCCGCCGATGGACTAGCAGTTTGTCAGGACCCTCTGTTGCCTCGCAGACTCCTTTCCCTGCATTGATGACGGTCAAAGCTCTTGAGCAACGAGGCACTTGCCGGCCGGAGAGAAAGCGTGGGATAGGAGCGACGACGTGGCAAAGGATATTGAACGTATCCTGTTCACAGAGACGGATATCCGAGCCGGCCTGAGCCGCGTTGCCCAGGAAGTCGCGGCCCATTACCGGGACGCGCCCTGTACGGTTGTGTCGGTGCTCAAAGGCGGCTGTCTCTTTACGGCGGATATCATTCGTCAGCTTCCCGTTCCGCTCCGGCTGAGCTTTGCTGCGGTATCGAGCTATGGAGACGGGACAACGGGTGGCAGGCTAAGCTTGGATTATTTCCCGACCGACCAGGAAATCCGGGAGCAGCGCATTCTTTTGGTCGATGACATTCTTGATACGGGCCGGACGCTCGCGTTCCTCCGCAGCGCACTTTTGGAACAAGGAGCCCGTGAAGTCAAAACCTGTGTGCTGCTCGACAAGCCCGCCCGGCGGACAGTCACGTATGAAGCCGACTTTCGCGCTTTTGTCATCGAAGACGTGTTTGTGGTGGGTTATGGGCTCGACTTTGCCGGCCGCTATCGTAACCTGCCGTATATTGCCGTCTTACGGCCCGATGCCTATGCTGGATAAAGAGGGCTGGCACTCATTAAGGAGAAGAGAGCATGGGTCTCACCTATGTCCGGGCCACGGTGGCAAAACCCAGCGGACGAGGCCGCTCGGTAAATGTTCGCTTTCTGGTTGATACCGGAGCGGTGTATACCGTGCTGCCTCTCCATATATGGCGTGCCCTGAAACTGAAATCCCAACGGAGCGTCGAATTCACCCTTGCCGATGGAACAACGATCACTCGAGGCGTGTCTGAGTGTCGTTTTACTCTTGAGGGACAAAGCGCGACTTCTCCGGTTGTGCTTGGAGAAGCCGACGATGGTCCGTTGCTAGGAGCAGTCACGCTTGAGACAGTCGGCTTAATGGTCAATCCCTTGAGCCGAACACTCTCCCCGATGCGCTTGATGCTCGCCCAAGTGGGCCAAGTGAAAAAATAAGCGCCTTTTTCCATACCTTGGGATATAAAAAGAGGGACGGGCCATATATGGCCCGTCCCTCTTCATTTCGACAAAAGCGTCAGAAAACTGTTTACGACAGCGCGGCGTCGAGCGTTTCCACCGACGGGGCAAAGTAGAACGAACCGGAGGCCGGGTTGCTATACGAGGTGAGCCGGTCGCGTTCCTGACCGTCCATACCGTACATGGCTCGCATCCGCTCGCGTAGCGGTGCCTGGCTCTTGCAGAAGGCCATGAAGTACAGGCCAACCGTGCCATCGTGGAAGGCGTACGGAGTCGAACGGCGCGAAATCTCATCCCGCTTGGGGGTGCTGTCGTCGCCCGTTTTGCCCTCTCTCAACTCGACATGCGAGAGATGGGAGGGGGAGGGTTGAGGGGACAGACGGGTTGAGTCAGCCTTGGTCCGGCCAAAGACTTTTTCCTGCTCTTCAACGGGCAGGAGATTAAAGGCTTCCAAGTCGTGAATCCAACGCTGGGCAATAATGAAGCTCCCGCCCGCGCCCGGCTCGCCATCAGGAACGACAGCGACTTCAACATCCCGCTCGGGCTCGGGGTTGCCGGTGCCATCTTTGAAGCCGGACAGGTCGAGCGAGTCGCCAAAGATGAAGGTCATGGTCTCGCGAGCCACCCGCATATGCCCTTTCAGTGCTTCCCTGGCATCCCACTGGGCTTTCCAGACCTCGTCCTTTTTCTCGCTGTTCAGCCAGAACAGGAGTTCTTCCTGGGTGCCCTTGGCTTCCTTGCCACTACCATCAATCGACCGGAACGTTTCGTAGGGCTGGAAGTCGTTGGGCACGTCGTCCGTGAGGTCCGAGAGGAGTGATGGTCCGAGGCCGATGGTCAGATTGATGCCTTTGTCGGCACAGTCTTTGCGCAACTGCTGGACCGCCGATTTGATCACGCCCATGTCAGCGCCATCCAGACGGCTGAGGTGAACGTACCACTGGTGCTGGCCCATGTTTCTATTGAGAACTGCTGGTTGGGGTGTTGCCATAAGGCCCTCCTTGCCTCCAAATTATTAGGAATAAAGATGCAGCTGTCTTATCTGAGAGCACTCAGGGCTGTCAAGAGATAAGGCGCTTCTCAAGCCTGCCTCTTGCGTGTGAAGCGGTGAGTCTTTACAAGAAAATGAACATTCACTCAGATGAGGGGGCCGCATGCGAATAAGAAACCGGAGCGTTCTTTCTTTTACCGGCATACTGAGCTTGGTGGGCCTGTTGTCAGCAGGCGTATATGCCCAGGATGGAGATCAGCAACTGCTGAACGGCTTTCTGCCGTACCGCAACGGCAGCCCCCAGATTGAGGGGATTACGCCCGGCATGACGCTGACCAAGGAGAATGTCCAGCTTGCCGAAAAGGTGTTGCCGCCGGAGATCGTCCGCGTTGTCCAGGCCGGAGATTTTGAGATTCCCGTGCAGGCGACAACGGATTTTCCTATCCTGGATGCCTATATGCAGGCGTCGATTAAACATGCCGGCCAAGTCCAACTCGGTGCGGATGGAGAACTCCAGAACTACACTCTTGGCCAGCCTTTCCCCCTGATCGATCCGGCCGACCCGCAGGCCGGGCTCAAGGCCGCCTGGAATTACCGCATGCGCTATATGGGTGATACCATGACAACCCAAGGCGTCCTGCGCACGATCAACAGCTCCGGCAATACCGAACGGGCGGTGGACACCCGCTATTCACGCAGGTACGGCATGTTCCGTCCGAATCCAGAATTCAACGTAGCGAAGTGGGAAAAGGAAGGGACCTGGTGGCGAGAGCACTCGATTGTTATGAGTCCCCAAGACCTTGAGGGAGCCCAGAGTCTCACTTTTCACTATGCGGCGGACACGACCAACCAGAAGGGTTGGGCCTACGACCCGCAGAGTCGCCGCACGCGCAGCATTGTCGTCAACCATCATGCGGCCTCATTCGAGGCGAGTTTTCTCATCGAAGATCATGCCGGTTTTCAGGGCTACCTGCACAACTATACCTGGAAGTATCTGGGTGAGCAGGTGGCGCTGGTTCCAGGGTTTGTTGGCGGAACGCCCCCGGAGTATGGCGGCAAAAGCGGCTGGTATCCTCAGTCTCCGTGGGAGTTGCGCCAGATCGTCGTTTTGGAAGCCACCCCCAACGATTCCGGCCACCCGTATGGCAAACGTCGTTTTTATATTGATCGACAGATTTATTCGGTTTTTTGCGTCTTTGTGTATGACCGTGAAGGAAATCATTGGCGGACCTTGCTCCACACCTTTGGCGACCCGGCCGACGATCCGGACAACGCCGAGGTAAAGGGCACGCATCTCCACTTAGGTAATGTGTGGATAGACTATAAAAGCAATAGCGCCGCCCTGTGGACCGCCGACGAGGTCTTGATCAACAAACCACTCAAACCCAGGAAGTTTACGGTCAAAGAGATGGTCCGGCTGGGGAAGTGAAGGCGAGCTGACGGCCAGGGGGAACAGCGTGCAGGGGAGGCAAGCGACGACGTATGAACGTGCTGCGGCGCGTCTGAGACAGGCCGGGCTGTTGTGCCTGGGCGGCTTGGTCGCGGGCGTCCTGCTCTGGCCGGCCCTGCTATACGCTCGCTTTCTGGACGAGTCCCAAACGCTGCGCTTTAATGGTCGGGTGTATAACCGGACGGCTCTGGCGGTGGAGAACGCGGGCGGGAACACTCGTCTCCAGACGCCGTATAATGCCTTCAATATGCTCCAGAACCGCACCTTCGTCCAAGTCGAAATGCGGCACGATCTGGTGGACCTGGTTGAGGGCAGCTATGAGGGCCATCTCAGCGTGCTGGCGCCGCTGCTCAAGCCGCTGCAGTGGCTCCAGCTTGAAGACATCAGTTATTTTATGACCTATCGGGGGGAGTACGACGGCGTCTGGGACTATGGACCCGATGTGTTCCGCGAGCGCTTTCCGCTGCTCTCCAACTGTGGGCAGCCCAGTAAACAAAAACGGACCAGTCCGCGTCAGCTTAAAGACTGCTCACGCACCAACCCGCGCCGTTCGTTGCGTAAACGCCATCGGCTGTTTGAGGCCTATGTTGACCTGTCGTGGGAGGCGCTCTTTTTGCGCATTGGGCGCCAAAACCTGTCCTGGGGAGAGACCGACGCCTTTCGACTGCTGGATCAGATCAACCCGCTCGACGCCAGCTTTGGCGGCTTCCTCGTTTCCCTGGATGACCGCCGTGTTCCCCTGGACATGGTGCGGGCCGTGTACAGCTTTGAGGATGTCGGGCCTTTCTCCGAACTGAACATTGAAGGCTACGGGGCCTTTGACAAGAATATCTCCAGCCCGACACCGGCGGGCTCACCCTGGTCCACCCCGAACCCGCCGGGGATGCGGGGGGTCGTCAAAAAGCCGGCGCAGAATTTTAAGGACACCCGAGGCGGCTTTCGTGTCACCGCCAGGGTCGGCGAGCTGACGCTCTCCGCGGCGCATTACTACACCTTTCTGGATACGCCCGAGGTGCGTATTGTCACACCCCGAAAGAATCCCCCAATCAGTCTGGCGGCGTTTGAGCAGGCAGTCAACGCGGGGCTGGCCTCTCAGTTCATCGTCGATAACTTCCAGGCTAATGTCCTGTATCCGAAAATTGCGATCTCCGGTCTGACCGCTTCTTTTCCCGTGCCGAAGTGGTATGCGATCATCCGTAGCGAGGCGGCCGTCTTCTGGGACGAGCCGTTCTTTAAGAACTCCGGCGCCGCACATCTCCTTGGCCCGGTCCTTTCCGGCGGTCAGATCACACCCGGTTACCGCCAGGTCGGGGTCGATCCCATTACCGGCTCGTCGCTGCTGGCGTATGAGAACGATATTGCTCACTCACACGTTGTGCGCTGGGTACTGGGGATCGATATCAACCGCTATATTCGTGCCCTCAACCCTCAGCAGTCTTTTATTATCAGCGGGCAGATGTTCGGCACGCATATCGTCGATTTCAACGATACGTCGCTGGCGTCAGCCGGGCCGTACGGCTTTGGTCATTTTGCGATTCCGGTGAGCGAGCCGAGCCGCCAGAACCGCTCCCTGGTCAATATCGACCAGCATCAGTTTGTGAATACGCTGAGTATCTCGACCTCCTTCCGCTCCGGGGTGATAAAACCTCAGTTGGTCTTCTTCTACGATTGGCAGGGCTCCTGGCTCGTCCAGCCGGGAGTCACGCTGACGCGGGACCCGTTCCGGCTGACGCTTCAGTACAACTATCTCGATGGCCAGTACAACGGCATCGGCCTGCTGCGCGACCGGGACAATCTGATTACGCAGCTTGAGGTGGTGTTCTAGGCTGTTGGAGCGCGGCGATGAGATCGTCTTCACCCAGCGCTTGCTGCTCCCCGGTTGTCAAGTCCTTCAAGGTATAACGCTGGCGTTCAATCTCGTCAGGTCCGAGAATGAGGGCGTAGGGAATCTGCTGAGTGTCGGCGGCGGAGAGCTGGCGCTTGAGCTTGCTCTGCTCCGGGTAGACCTCGACGGTAATGCCTGCCTGACGCAGACGTGAGGCCAGCCCGACCGCCGGCGGTAGCGGAGTATCGGGCAGGACGCAAACCATCACCTGGGCTGTCAGTTGCAGGGCCGGGAACATCTGCCGCTCTTCCATTAAGAGCAGAATACGTTCCAGACCAAGAGAAAAGCCGACCGCCGGAACCTGCCTGTTGCTGAACATGCCGACCAGGTTGTCGTAACGTCCACCGCCGCCTAAGGAGCCGCTGAAGTCGGTTGAGACGACCTCGAAGATCGGGCCGGTATAATAGCTCAGACCTCGTGCCAGTGCCGGGGCCAAACGGATATGCGAACCTGCCGGGGCGTCCATGGTTAAGGCTATAAGCGTTTCGAGAGCCTTGAGCGCCTGCTGCGCCTCGGGCTGCAATAACTGTCCGCGCAAGGTTTCTAGTACGGCGTGATTGCTCATCTCCGGGGTGCTCGCTGTCATGGTGAGCAGACGCTGGGCCGACTCCTGAGCAATGCCGCGTTGCGTGAGTTCTGCCTGCACGCCGTCAACGCCGATTTTGTCCAGCTTATCAATGGCAATCAGAGCGGACCCTTCAAGACTGGGGTCAATGCCGGCCGTCCCGATCATGCTGCGCAGAATCACCCGGTGGTTGAGCGCAATGGAGAAATTGGAAAAACCGAGCTCAAGCAGCGCGCTACCGACCGCGTTCATCACCTCTGCTTCGGCCAGTAGCGACGTTGTGCCGGTCAGATCGACGTCGCACTGATAAAACTCACGAAAGCGACCTTTGGCCGGGCGGTCCGCCCGCCAGACGGGCTGAATCTGGTAGCGCTTGAACACCCTGGGGAGGCTGTTGCCGTACTGGGCCACCACGCGTGCCAGCGGAACGGTGAGATCGTAGCGCAGTCCAAGCTCGGCCAGGTCCCCGGCGTCGGGAGCCGGTTTTTCCAGGGCGCGTGTCAGTTTGTCGCCTCGATGGAGGAGACGAAAGAGGAGTTGGTCGCCTTCCTCGCCATACTTGCCTAACAGTGTGGTCAGATTTTCGATGGCCGGCGTTTCGAGGGGCAGGAAACCGTAGCGCTGAAAGATGTTCTCGATCTTCGCCACAACGTAGCGTCGTTTTGCCACGGTCTCGGGTAAGTAATCTCGCGTGCCGCTCGGCGGCTTGGTACTCGGCATACGCTCACCTCGAACAAGAGTGGTCCCGGAGTGTATCCGTTCCGAAGAGGACTGTCAGGGCCGGAGGTCGAATGAGTGGAGTGATTTAGCTCTGGGCCGTCGCCCGGAGGGCCGCGCGGCCCGTGTCGGACAAGACGAGACGCCGTTCCCATATACCATGGCTATGTATCTGGCCGAGTCGTTCCAGGCGGCTGACGACCACGCCGAGCGTCGAGGCGTTCGCTTCAATCGCTCTGCCCAAGGTCCGTAGTGTCTGCGGACCGCTCTCAATTTGTCTAAGGATTTGGCGCTCAATGGCGGGAAGCGAAGAACGGGGTGGTACAACCGCTCCGGGTTCTTCAGTCTTCTCCCAGTGTTGCGCTCCCTGGGGAGTGAGCCCGAGGGTAAAAAAGTCCGGCCCCGACTGCGCCTGCCGCCGGGCCAAACCCGCGGCTATCAGTTCCTCGATTAAGCGGTTCCCACGCGCGGTGTCCATGCCGAGAAAATCGGTCAGCTCAACCATCTGTCCATAGCCGTGGTGCAGCAGGCCGAGGAATTGCGTATGCTCGGTGGTGAGGACGAAGGGCTTCGGGCCAACCTCGGAGCGGCTGTCCTGCTGGCTTGCCGGCTGTGAGGTTGCCAGCGAGATCAGAACGATCAAGGGCAGGGTGGTAAGGGTTCCGATAAGGACGGTATGCGTTGACCACGCGGTCACACCAGTCAGCTGTAATCCCTCGTAGACCAGCATGACGACCATCCCGATGAGCGTCCCCCAAAACGCTCCGGTTGCGTTGATCCGCGACCAGCGATGCCCGAGCAAAAAGATCAGCGCCGCCGGGCCCAACATCGCACAGCTAATGGCCAGCAGAAAATAAGGCCCGCCGGGGTAAAAACTGAGCAGCCAGATACCGCCCCCGGTGACGACGGTGAGGAGCCGGCTGATGCGCAGAACCTGCTCCCGTGTCGCCTCCGGATGCAGAAAGCGTTGATACAGGTCGCGCACCAGGGTCGAGGTAATCCCCAGGTGAGCGTTGCTGGTGGTTGAGATGGTCGCCGCCAAGGCCGCTACCAAGCCGAAGAGCGCCACCCCTGCGGGGAGGTCGCGCATCAGCATGCCATACGCGCTCATGGGGTTGGCCTCACCGAGAAAATCCTGGCGATACACGCTCCCCGCGTACAGCCCGAGCAGGCCCAACGCCCCGTGGACAACCAGGACGACCACGACTCCGCCAATCAGATATTGCCAGCGGGCGACAAACTCGGTGCGAGCGGCCGCGGCGCGTAGCCAGTAGTAGTTGCCGCCCCACTGGATGAACATGCCGACCACCAGGGAGACGGTGATAATGCTGGGATAGCTCAGGCGCAACCACGGGAACGTCCCTGCCGTTCCCTGGGTCAACGGAGCCGGAGACACAAACTGAGCTTGAATCATATCCCAGCCACCAAATGTCCACGCACAGTAGCCGACCAGCGCCGGCAGCAGGATAAAGCCCAGAATGACCTGTACGACATCGGTCAGGGTCAACGCCCACAGACCGCCGAGGAGGAGAAACATGATGTGACCGCCGAGAATTAGCGTCACCATCAGCCACAGCGGAGCCTCAAGAAAGCCGGTCATGATCAGCGCCATGGCAATAACATTCATGGCGACCAGGCCAGTCACACCGAGGACGGTGGCAATGCTGACAACCAGGCGGGTGCGCGCATCAAAGCGCATCTCCAACCACTCCGGCAGGGTATAGGCACCGGAGCGACGGACATACGGACAGGCCAGCAGACCGTATATCCAATAGCCGATGACCGCCGGCAGACTAATACCCCACACCCAGCCAAAAAAACCGTACTGAATGGTCAGGCCCGGAATAATGCTGGTCACGCTGCCGGCAAACGCGATCCCGCAGATGCCGGCAATGCCGGGCAGCAGACTGACCTGGCGGCCGGCCAACAGATAATCGGCATCGGTCGAGACCCAGCGTTTGGCATACCAGCCCAGAGACCACAGTAGGGCGATCAGGATGAGAACGGACAGAACGGATATCAGCACGGCTGGCCTTACTCCTTGCGTTCGTTAGCGCACCGCTGCCGTCGTTGGAACCCGAGATGCGTGTATCACATATCTTCCTGTGCTTGTCCTGATAGCTGAAGAACGCCAGCGGAGACAAGGCAGACCGATTCTTTTTGTTGACCGTTCGCCCTGTGAAGATTCTGTGGTTTGGGTTGAATATTTGCCCCTGACCATAATAATGAGACTCTAGCGTGAAAAAGAAGGGAGAAAATCATGGCTGATTATGTCTACGCCGGGGCATCGCAGTTTTCCAAGAACGGACACACGACTCCGTCCAGCGGTCTGTGTCGTCAAAGAGTCGGAGAAACGGAGTGGCAGATTTTGAGCCAGGGTCTCCCGGAGCGGGCCGAGATTCGGGCCATTCTTGTCCATCCCGACAATCCGCAGCTGCTGTATGTCGGCACCCAACACGGGCCGTACCGCAGTACGGATGGCGGGGCGCACTGGGAGGGGTTGGATTTTCCGGATACCGGGATGGCGGTCTGGTCATTGCTGTTTCGCCCGGGTAATCCCCAGGTCGTGTACTGTGGCACTGCACCGGCGGCCATCTATCGGAGCGAGGATGGTGGCGATAGATGGAAACGTCTGACCTTTGCCGAGCCGGCCGGCATGGTGGAAATGGGTTTTCCGTGCCGTATTATCGGTATGGCGGCTGACCCGAATGACCCGGATGCCGTGTATGCCGGTCTGGAGGTCGGCGGAGTCATCCGCAGTACAGACGGAGGCGACACCTGGGAGGACTGCACCGCAGCGCTGCTGCGGTTTGCCGAGCAGGATTATTTGAAGAGTCGTATTCTGAGCAACACCGATGCCGAAGGCATGATGGACACCCACGCTCTGGTGCTGAGCGCCGCGCAGCCGGGCAACGTCTTTCTCGCCACGCGCATGGGTCTGTTCCAAAGCGCCGACCAGGGTCAGACCTGGGCGGATATGGAAATCTGGCGTTCTTCGCCGTTGACCTACGCGCGCGATATACAAGTCGCTCCCAGTGACTCCCATACGCTGTACGCCGCGCTGAGTCCGGGAGCACTCACCCTGAACGGATCCGTTTATCGCAGCCCTGACCTGGGGCAGACCTGGCGGCGCTTTGACCAGGGTATCACCCCCCAGAGTACGATGATGACCGTTGCCCTCAGTCGTCAGGACCCGCAACTCGTGTACTGTGGCACGCGGGAAGGCCAGGTGTTCGGTACTCAGGACGGCGGCACGACCTGGAGCGAATCTACGTTGCCGGACGGATGTCAGAACGTCTACACCCTGGCCTGCGGATAAAAGCCGTTGCGCAGTGATTGGAACTTGCCGCTACGCTCCCCTTGGGAAGGGTGCAGCGTAGCGGTAGGGCTGGTTGTTGTCAGGTCGAGCAGCGGGGAGAACCATCCCTAAAAACTCTTGCCGAAGCGAACCGTGTAGGTTAAAAATGATACTTCCAAGTTTCAACTCACACCACAGAAAAACGGAGGGAATGCAGAATGGCCGCAAACGGACAGTTTCCCTATAGCGGGGCGGTTGACGCCGACGGACACATCCTTGAGCCACCTGATACCTGGGAGAAGTATATTGATCCACGATATAAGGACCGGACCATCCGCCTGCGTACCAATGAGGATGGGCTTGAGGTCCTGGAACTAGATGGACGACCCTCGAAGTATTCCCAGCCGGGGCAACTAGCCCAGTTTGGGGCGATGGGGAAAAAATCGGAAGAAGAAACCGCCCCCCATCCGGACCGCACCTATGTGGGCGAAGCGCCCTTTGGCTCGATGTATCCCAAAGAGCGGTTGGCACGCATGGACCAAGAGGGCTTGGAGAAAGCCATCATCTACCCCAGCATCGGCCTCTTATGGGAAACCGAGGAGGTTGACAGCCTTGAACTCCAGGCGGCCTACGCCGAGGCGTATAACCGTTGGGTGGTTGATTTCTGTTCCGATTCCGGTGGACGGCTGATTCCGATTGCTCATATCTCAATGGGGGATGGGAATGTGGCGGCCCAGGAATTGGAGCGGGCCGTGCGCGCCGGAGCTAAAGGCGCGTTCTTCGTGCCGTTTACGCCAACCAATAAATCCCACGCCCATCCGGACTACGACCCGTTCTGGGCTAAGGCCCAGGAACTGGACGTCCCGGTCGGCATCCACCCGAGCGGTGAGCCACCCTCCAAGCGGGTGCATCAACGCTTCAAGGATATGCAGAAATGGGCGCGGTGGCACTACAATGTGCACGGCGCGCAGGGACCGCTCCAGGCCTTCACGGCGATGTTCCAGTACGGCTTGTTTGAGCGTTTTCCCAAGATCAAAGTGGTTGTGCTGGAATCGGGCGCGGGCTGGGCCGGCTATCTGCTCAACCGCATGGATGCGGTGTTTGATAGCCCCCTGGGAGATACCGTCAAGCTCAAAGAAAAACCCAGCTATTATTTTTATCGCAACTGCTGGATTTCCGGTGATCCTGACGAAAAAGCCTTTGGTCATGTGGTGGACTTTGTGGGCGCCGACAAATTCTTCTGGGCCTCGGACTTTCCGCACCCCGACCATCCGGACAACTATATGGACGAGCTGACCGAACTGGTTGAACCCATGTCTGACACCACGCGGCAGAAGGTCATTGGCCGGAACGCGGCGCAGGTCTACGGTCTGTAGAGGGAAGGCGATGAAACTCGAATACCTGTGCGATTATACCGCGACCTTCATCACCCCGATCAGCGTCGGCAAGGGACCGCTCGGCGAGCGTATTGTAGCCGACCTGACCGGCGGTCACTTCGAAGGCCCACGGATGAAGGGCAAGGTCCGGGCCAGCGGGGCCGACTGGGCTCTGGTCGGCCCGGACGGCAACCTGCGCCTCGACGTGCGGGCGGTCTTTGAAAGCGACGATGGAGCGGCGATCTACGTCACCTACCGAGCGCGTATGGAAGCCACCGAAGGTATTCGGAAAGCGCTTGCGGGCGGCGGCTCCACCAATTTTGGGGATAATTATTTTATCTCACAGATCCAGTTTGAGACCGGCGACGAGCGCTATGCCTGGCTCAACAACCTGATGGCGGTGGGTGAAGGCAAACTCAAGCCCAACGAGGTGACCTATCGGGTGTACGCCGTCGTGCCGGATTAACTTTTGATATCCCCTCCTTAAGGACGTGTGATGCGTATTGCAGCATCAGCCGATGAAGAGGGTGGCGAAGGCCAACGCGGGTCGGTCGAAGAGGTGGTTGAGCCAGCGGCCG
>JAJDZM010000186.1 GCA_022824615.1 Candidatus Binatia bacterium
CGTCCCTCGGCCGGGACGACACCGCTGGGGCGTAAGACGCACAGCACCCCAAACATGAACAGAAACATGGTGAAGCTGTTCAGCCCCCAGAAGAACAGGCACTGGTCCAGGCGTATCCAGCGAAACCAGCCCTTGAAGGCGCGTTGGTTGGCTTCCGTCTCCGGGTACAGATAGCCGGTTGCCTCCTCCTCGTTCGACCCACCCCGCAACGGGTTTTGGAGCCGAGGCATACGCGCCCCCATGCCGATGTTCTTGTCACGCAGATAAAAGGCGTACCACAGGTTGCCAGCCCCGCCGGCGCCGGCGAACACCACGGCCCCGAAAAAGCGGCTGAAGGGGAAATCCTCCGTCAGTTCGATGTGACCGAAGTTCACCAGTCCGCGAGCCATCTCGGAAACATGTTCCATGGTTCCGACCTGGAAGGCCACAAAAATCAACCCCAGCGTAATGAAGACGACCATGCCGATGACGATCCGCTCCATGGCCTGGTACATGACCTTGGGACCAAACAGCATGGCGGCGATCAACACAAAGGTCAGGCCGGTCCACATCCAGTCGGCTCCGGGGCCGTCCGGTCCGAAAATCAGGCCCTTCAGGGCCGCGCCGGAAACACGGGCCCAGCCGGGCAGAAGCAGCCCGGCAAAAGTCAGAAACAACAGGATGTAGATAAAACCCATCCAGACCCGGGCAAAGCCGGTGTATGGCGCTTCGCCGGTGACGATGGTCCAGCGGCCGATCTCCAAGTTGACCCAGAGTTGCAGGAAGACACCCAGCGCCGCAGCCCAGATCATGCTGGCCCCAAACTTGGCC
Source organism: Candidatus Binatia bacterium (assembly GCA_022824615.1). Taxonomy (GTDB): domain Bacteria; phylum Desulfobacterota; class Binatia; order Bin18; family Bin18; genus Bin18. The sequence continues at coordinate 811 of JAJDZM010000186.1, forward strand.
GTAATCCACGGCCACATCACCAGTTCCCCGGCGCCGATGGAAAGCCCTACCAGGACGGCCCCCGGCCCGGCTAACTGCCAGAACGAGCGGGTACGCGGAGGCAGGTCCGCGGTTTTGAGTGGCGCAATATGTGAGGCCAAGCTATCCTCCTTGCGGTCGGGGGATTGTAAGGTGGATGGTGAATGAGGACAACCGGTCGGGTTACTGTTTCCCCTAAACCCATCTCTCCATATAATGAGCCCGGAACGGCTCAAGTTACAGTATTGTCTAAACAGGCGCTCCACAGACAGCGAGCATGGCAGTCCGGCCACTGTGCCGAACCAGGAGAGTCGCTTCTTCGAGCCCTCTTTCGAGCGGACAGCAAAGGGGCGGGAGTTTGTGAGGGGACAGAGATGCTGGAAGTGACCATAGATACGAATGTCTTTCAGGAATACGCAAGAAAGCAGGATCAATGGGAGGTGGCCGAGAGGGTGTTTACCCTGGCAGAGCAGGGCAAGATTGATATGACCCTCACAACACGGGCGCAGGCAGACATACCAGATGGGCCGTTACGTGCAGCACTGGAGTCGTACCTCGCAAAACCATGGTTCAAACTGTCTCCGGCAGCTATCCAATACGACTCAGATGGTGGAGAAGAGACAGACTATATGTCTGATTTTATGATTGACGACTTCATGGCTGCACTTGAGAAGAGGGACCGAGAGCACGGCAGAAGAGAGAAGTCGATTCCAAGTCAGAACGATAGAGACCATGTGCAAGGCTACCACTTGTCGAGGAGGGATGTTTTCCTCACCTGGGATCAGCAGGTGTTGCGGTGGGCCGAAGATTTGAAACCGCGATTTGGCATTATTGTCATGCAGCCTGAAGCGTTCCTGGAGACGTTCAGCAAAGAGGGAGAGGGGATGTTGAGTTGGATACGGGAGTTGCAGGTAGAGGGGAAGGTGCTGGACGAGTGTCAGATCATTGTTGCCGGCAGGGAGTTGGGCTTAGGGGAGATGGAAATCACGCTGAGCTATACGCTACGGATGTTCACAAGTCTTTTGCCGAAAGCAGACCAAGAGGCGATAGAGGAAGTGCTGGAAAACCTGGCAGACAGGAAAATCTTGAGGAGGCGGGAAGGAGTCGAGCCGACGTACGTGTTGGCGTGGTCTAATGAGGAATGGGAGAAAAGGTGGGTCGTTGGAAGCGTGGAATTTGACACGAAGTGGGAGATGTTGGCGCGGGCTCACTACATGTCTACTATTCCAGAACTGATGGAAATGGCGATGAAGGTACGGCAGACCCATCCAGCCCAGCACTAACCACCCCGCCAAGAACCAACCTGCCCCCTCCGGCACGACCCGTGGATGCAAGGAGATGACCTGCCCCGGCAGCTGCCGAAACAGAAACACCGTTGGTATGTCTTCAGGATAGGGAACGACTGCCCAACTTTTTCCATCTCTGGTATGAAGAGAAAAATCCGCTTTTCTTCTCGCAGGTAAAGGAAAAGGAACATGTTATGCGCTTTGGCACCTATTATTTTCTTCAGGCTCCCCCGGACGCCTCCCACGAAGAGGTCATTCACCGGGAGTTTGCTCAGATCATGCTCAGCGAAGAACTCGGCTACGATAGCGTCTGGCTGACCGAGCACCACTTTATTGACTACGGCATTTCCACCAGCCCCATGGCGCTGGCCGCGGCAATTGCCGCTCGAACGGAACGGCTCACCATCGGGCTGGCCGCGGTGATCCTGCCCTTTCACGATCCCATTCGTCTGGCCGAAGAAATTGCCTTTGTCGATATTCTCAGCCGTGGGCGCTTGCGCGTCGGGGTGGGTCGGGGCAATCGGCCCATCGAGTTTGTCGGCTACCGGGTTCCGCAGATAGAAAACCGCGAGCGCTTTAGCGAAACCCTGGCCGTTATGATTCAGGCCTGGACCCAGGAGCGCGTCTTCCATCACGGTAAGTTTTTTACCTTTGACGACATCCCGGTCATTCCCAAGCCTCACCAGAAACCCCATCCTCCGCTATCGCTCGTCTGCGTCAGTCCCGAGACCATCCAACTGGCGGCCAGGAGCGGCTGGTCCATGTTGAATTCCATTCTGTTCGGTCCGTTCAGCCAAATCGAACACAATCGGGATATCTATACTGCGGCCCTGAGTGAAGCCGGGCGTTCCGAGGCCGCTATACAAGCGGCGCTCCGGTCGTGGGGGGTATCGCGCCATATCTATGTCGCGCCAACCGACGCTCAGGCCCTGCGCGAAGCCCAGGCAGCCGAGCTGTGGTATCAACAGGCCCTGGCCCGCTTTCTCGTCCCCGAGCATATCGAGGCCGCCCCCCCTTCCCTTCAGCCTCAGTTTCGCGCTCTGGCCGACCGTTTGGCTACCATCACCTGGGAGCAGCTTGTAGCAGAGACCGTGCTGTTCGGCTCGCCCGAGCGGATTGTAGACCGGGTGCGTGAAATGGAAGCGGCCGGGGTGGGAGAGCTACTGTGCTGGATGAATTTCGGGGGGCTGCCCCAAGACCGGGTTGAACGCTCCATGCGCCTGTTTGCGGAAAAAGTCATGCCTCATTTTCGTTAGCCGGCACGACTTCACGAAAAAATTATGGCGCTCGCTCTTGCCTTCCTCTTCTCAGGTTGAGTAGAAGGAAATGAGTCGAAACGCGCACTGGGGGAGGGTCAGACCAGGAGACGTATCACGCGCCAGCACATACCACACGACAAAGCAGTCTCAACGCTCGGACTAAGGAGGGTCTATGGGCAAGGTACAGATGCCGGACGGCAAAAAAATGGCCTGCTGTTTTTGTTTTGATATCGACGCCATGGCCTTATGGCTGGGGTTTTTCCGCTCTCCGACTGCCAATCCTCTGTCGCGCGGAGAATTCGGCCCTCGGGTGGCCATGCCGCGTATCCTGGACATCCTCGATAAATATTCCATCAAAGCGACCTTCTTTACTCCCGGTCACAGCGCCAAACTTTTTCGGGATGTGGTGCAGGAGGCGCATCGTCGGGGCCATGAAATCGCGGCCCATAGCATGTATCACCAACCTTCCGAGGTCGGTCTGGCCATGAGCGGGGTTGAGCCGGCCTCGCCGGACGAGCAACGCGTCTATCTCGAACAGCAGATTGAGCTGTTGGAAAAAACCGTGGGCGAACGGCCCATCGGGTTCCGCTCGCCCATTGGAGATTGGCTGGGTGAGCACGTGCCGCAGCATCTGATCGACCTGGATTTTGTCTATGACAGCAGTTTGCAGGGCCATGATTTTTTGCCCTATCGGCTGCGGATTGGCGATACGATCCAGACCGAGGAGCCTTTTGAGGTCACCTGGGGGCAGCCCTCGGAACTGCTTGAGATTCCCCTGCACTGGGATACCAACGACTTCGCCCAGTTTGAATTCATGGGCTATTATCTCGATCCCAAAAATCCCTGGTTCAATCCGGCCCCTTTCCACACTCCTTCCCAGTCGAAGGAAATTTTCACGTCGAGTTTCGACTATTGTTATGAACACGTCCCGGGTGGGATATGGAATACGATCCTTCACCCGCAGTGCTGCGGACGGGATTTTAAGCCGGCCTGGCTGGAGAGCGTGATCCAACACGTCTACGCCAAGCCTGGGGTCTGGTTCACAACCATGCGCGAGGCGGCCGCGGCCTGGCAGGATTAGAGGATGGGGAGATTAAAGAAGCCCTCACCCTAGCCCTCTCCCAGGGGGAGAGGGAAACAAGAGGAGGTCATATGCGAATTTTCATATCGGTGGATATGGAAGGCATCTCCGGAGTGGAAACCGTGGAGGAGGTCTTTCAGGGCCTGCCGGGCTATAAAACTTTTCGGCAGATCATGGCCGGGGACGTGAACGCCGCCGTTCAGGGTGCGATCGAAGGGGGGGCGACCGACATCGTGGTCTCGGACTCGCACGGTTATATGTGCAATATCCGGCCCAAGGACGTGCATCGTAAGGCCACCCTGAAGTCCGGGATGAAGCGCAATCTATGCCAGTTCAAAGGCTTTAACCCCGGCTTTGATGGAGCCCTGTTTATTGGCTATCACTCAAAAGCCGGGACGCCGGACGGTATCCTCAGCCACACCTGGATTCCGGCCTTTCAGGATGTGCGGATAAACGGCCTGTCGGTTGGGGAGTATGGCCTGAACGGCTTTCTGGTCAGCAGCTTCGGTGTGCCTATTCTCATGCTGTCCGGTGACGACAAGACCATTGAGCAGGCCCGTCCGTTGCTCGGCGACATCGAGTATGTCGAGGTCAAAAAATCGCTCGGCTATTTTAAGGGCCAGCATCTTCCCCTGAGCGAGAGCCACGCCCGTATTCGTGAGGGCGCACGACGCGCCCTGCAGCGCTTTGCCAAGCGGAAACCACCAACTCTGGATATTGCCCTACCGGTCACGGTCGAGCTTGATCTGTGCCACGAGGCGAATGATTTGGTGACCGACATGGAGCAGGAGAATCGACGCTTTGTCGATGACGATACCCCGCGGGCGCTGAGCGACGCCGACCTGATCACCCACTACGCCCCAGTCGAACGCCGCGGGGCGGAGACGGTGGCGTATGTGTGTAACCGCTATGTCGATGCCTATAACACCTTGTTTACGCTGATGTCGTATTTTTACGAACGCGATATTGAATGGCTGGTCGAAGAGGTTGCCAAACCGGAGGAGTACCGTCGCAACCTGCAACCCCTCATCGCCGGCAGTCCGCTGAATTTCATGCAATAGGCCGGGCGCAAGATAAAGTGAGCCCCGAAGAAGACAGTGCCATAGTAACCGCAGTTATTCGACATTGAGCGATATCAACAGCTCGGCAGAGTCGAAAACCTTCTGTCAGGCCAAGCCGTCCATATGCCTACAGTGTCACGGCGGTTTTCAAACTTGACACCCTGCGCCGGTAGGCCGTATACACATCGAAAGCCTCGTTATCTACAACACCGAGGACAGACCGAACGAGAAGACAGTTATGTGTGGCATCGTCGGATTTTTAGACAAAAGCGGCAATCGCCAGGCGGCGGTGGGGCAAACCTTGCTCGACATGTTGTCGGCTCTTGACCGCCGTGGCCCGGATTCGAGCGGAGTTGCCGTCTATGCCGACCGTGGCGTAGACGCCTGCGTTCTACGGATCAAGCTGGGCGAGCACGGGCCGTTTGAGACCCTGGCGGACGTGGTTGTCGAGCGAGTCAAAAGTCTCGTTTCGGTGTCTACGGTGGACCTCCAGGGTCCGTCTCTACGTTTGGTCGTCACGCCTCCGGAGAGCCCGGAATCTCTGGAACGGGCCATTGAAGCGGTGGATAGCAGCATCGAAGTCGTCAGCCTGGGCAGCCGCCTTGATTTGGTCAAACAGGTCGGCTCTCCGGCAAATCTTGAAGCCACATATGCGGTCTCGTCCTATGTGGGTACGCACGGCATTGGCCATACCCGCATGTCTACCGAGAGTCGCGTTGACCTCAGCCATTCGCAGCCCTTTTGGGCGCATGGCCGCGCCGACGTTGCCGTCGTCCATAACGGGCATATCACCAATTATCACAAGATGCGGCGCATCTATGAACAGCAGGGACATCGTTTTTATACGGGGAACGACTCGGAAATTATCGGCCTGTATCTCGCCGACCATATGGCGCAGGGCGCCAGCTTTGCGGATGCGCTCCAGACCTCGCTGACCGATTTTGACGGAGCGTTCAGCTATCTGGCCGCAAGCGCGGACAGTCTGGGCTATGTCAAAGACCCGTTTGCTTTCAAACCCCTGGTGGTGACTGACACACCGGCCTATGTCGCCATTGCCACCGAAGAACAGGCCCTGCGCTCCGCCCTGGGCGATGACTTTCCGGTGTGGGAGCCGGGGGTGAATACCGTCATGACCTGGACGGTAGAGGATGGCGTCGGTTCGTAAGGACGTATCGTGAAAGACATCGACTGTACGGGCAAAACCTCCCGAGTCATCAATCAGGAGATCCGCCACCACATCCAGGCCGGCGAAACCGATATACGCGTCCAGCATCCCCAGGCACGCCATAATCTCGGCGTGGCGGTTCTCCAGCAGGTCAGTCTGACCATGAGTGGCAGTGTGGGCTATTACTGTGGCGGGCTTATTGACGGACCACGGATTGAGGTGCAGGGAAGTTGCGGCTGGGGCTTGGCGGAAAGCATGCTGAACGGCACAGTCATTGTGAACCAGAACGCGGGTAATAGCGCCGCTGCATCCATTCGAGGAGGAACGGTTGTAGTCCGGGGGAGTGCGAGTTCACGCGCCGGTATCGCCATGAAGGGCGGGACAATGATCGTCCAGGGTAATAGTGGCTATATGACCGGTTTCATGATGCAGAAAGGCACCATTATTGTCTGCGGCGATACGGCCGAAGCGCTGGGTGATTCCATGTATGAGGGACGTATCTTTGTGGGTGGCCGCATCGCGGACCTGGGCAACGACGCGGTCATTGAGGAGGTTACGGACCAGGACCAGGAATTTCTGGCAACCACCCTGGCCCAGTACGATATTGCCGCGCCGGCATCCTTTCAAAAGATCGTCTCCGGCAGACGCTTATGGCAGTTTGACAAAAAAGACTTTGACACTTGGCGGGAGGCCCTGTGAACGAGCACAGAACGAGTGAGCAAAGAACGAGCGAGCGCCCTGTTGTCCGACACAGCACCACCTGGAAACCTGAAACTATCGAAGATATCCAGGCCAAAGCCGACCTGGGCCGTTATCGTATTCGGGGCTTTAGTGCCCTGCGCGACCGTCCCCTGCCCTCCTTTGACGATTTGACGTTTGTGCCCTGTACCCTGACCCGGGTGCCCCTCGAAGGCTACCGTGAAAAATGTTCGACCAAGACCGTACTCGGCTCCCGTTTTGCCAAGAAGCCGATTGAGATCGATATCCCCATTATGGTGACCGGGATGAGCTATGGCGCGCTGTCCTATAACGCCAAAGTGGCCTTGGCCAAAGCCGCAGCACGCGCCGGAACGTCTACGACAACCGGCGATGGGGGCATGTTGGCCGCCGAGCGCGAGCATTCGGATATTCTCATCTACGAGGTCTTGCCCAGCCGCTACGGCATCGATGTGCACCATCTTCGACAGGCCGACGCGATTGAGCTGACAGTGGGACAGGGAGCAAAACCCGGCACAGGCGGGCTGCTGCTTGAGTCCAAAGTCTCGGACGAAATCGCCGAGCTGCGCGACCTGCCTCCAGGTGTTGACCAGCGTAGTCCGTGCCGGCATCCGGACTGGCTCGGCCCGGACGATATGCTGACAAAAATCGAGGAACTGCGCGAGGCAACTGACTGGCAGGTGCCGATTTTTGTCAAAATGGGCGCGGCCCGGGTGTATGACGATGTAAAGCTAGCGGCCAAGGCGGGAGCCGACGTGGTTGTGGTCGATGGGATGGAGGGCGGCACGGGCGCTTCGCCGGACATCCTGCTTGACCATACCGGGATTCCAACCCTGGCCGCGGTGAGTGAAGCGCGCGTTGCTCTGGAGGAGTGCGGTCTGTACGGCACGGTCCAGCTCATTATCGCCGGCGGCATACACAGCGGCACTGCCGCGGCGAAAGCGCTGGCGCTCGGCGCGGATGCCGTTTATATCGGCACCGCGGCTCTGATCGCACTGAACTGTAACAAGCCACTGTACGTGGACGATTATCACGCCATCGGCGCCGAACCCTACGCCTGCCATCACTGCCATACCGGCCGCTGCCCGGTCGGCATTACCACGCAGGACCCCGAGCTGATGAAACGGCTGGATATCGACGCGGGTGCCGAGCGGGTTGGCAATTTCTTTAACGCCATGACCCTGGAAATCCAGATGTTAGCCCGCTCCTGCGGGAAATCGGATGTCCATGCCTTAGAGCCCGAAGACCTGCGTGCCTTGACGCTGGAGTCCTCCATGATCACCGGGATTCCCCTGGTTGGAACCAACGTGGTCTTTGCCGGAGGACCGGGCTGGAAACCGTCGTCCGAACGGTAATCTCCATGTCGTTTCTTCTGGCCTGTCCCAACTGCGGTGAGCGGAGCGTGTACGAGTTTCGCTCGGGCGGGGAGTTTCGGCAACGCCCACCCGCATCGGTTTCATCCCACGAGTGGGCGCGCTATCTGTACCTCCGACAGAATGAGGCCGGTGAGACGACCGAGTGGTGGTATCATCAACTGGGTTGTCGGAGCTGGTTTTTAGCCGTTCGCGACACACGCACAAATCTCGTCAAAGAAACCTATGAGCACGACTAGACTCCCGCCCCACCCGGCCCACGTCATCAACCACGAACAAACCCTGACCTTCTCTTTTGCCGGGGAGCGCATACAGGCACGGGCGGGCGATACCATTGCCTCGGCGCTCTACGCCGCGGGCCGGCGGACTTTCAGTCGGAGTTTCAAATATCATCGCCCGCGCGGATTGTTATGCGGCGCGGGGCAGTGTCCGAACTGCCTGATGAATGTGGATGGCACCCCCAGTGTCCGTGCCTGTACCGAGCCCGTCCGGCAGGGGATGCGCGTCAGGCCACAGAATGCCTGGCCCTCGCTCAAGCACGACCTGCTGTCCATTATTGACCGCTTCGACTGGCTGCTGCCGATCGGCTTCTATTATAAAACTTTTATTCGTCCGCGTTTTTTCTGGCCGTTGGCAGAAAAGTTTCTCCGTCGGGCCGCCGGCTTAGGAGAGCTCAATACCCAGGCAGAACCAAAAGGCGGTTATGACCACGAGTACCGCCACACCGATGTTACGGTTGTTGGCGGTGGACCGGCCGGTCTGACCGCAGCGTACGAAGCGGCCCGCCTCGGCTGCCAGGTGACGCTGATTGACGACCAGCCGGAACTCGGAGGTCACCTGCGATTTCAGACCGGGACCTACGCTAACATCGGCGAGCAGAGCGGCCTGACCGGCTTCGCCCTGGCTCGGTCATTGAGGGAGCGAGTTACCGCACAGCCGAATATTGATGTGCTTTCGTCCGCGACCGTTTTTGGTGGCTATGAAGGCGGGCTGCTGGGCGTAATGCAGGCCAAGCGGCTGATTCATCTGCGCACCCAACGCGTGATTATTGCAACCGGGAGCCACGAATATCCGGCCGTTTTTGCAAACAATGATTTACCTGGCGTCATGCTCGGCAGCGGTGTGCGGCGACTGCTGTACCTCTACGGTGTGCAGCCCGGTACCCGAGCGGTGGTGGTCTGTCATGATGACACAGGCTGGAGGCTTGCCGATGAGTTGCTCAATGCCGGCATCCGGGTCGCGGCGGTTGTGGACTCTCGCTATAGGCTGCCGGACGCTCCGGATTCCGGAGAACAGCTCCAGCGCAGCGGCGTCGAGGTGCTCACCTCCTACGCTATCCAGGCCGCCCGCGGAACGAACCATGTTGAGGGAGCCCTGGTCGTTCCTCTTGACGCCCAGCGCAACCCCTTTCCGCATGCCAGCCGTTTTATTCCGTGCGACTTGATTTGTCTTTCGACCGACCGCACTCCAACGGCCGCTCTGGTGGCACAGAGCGGCGGTGAATTCGGCTACGACGAAACGCTGGGACAGACGGTTCCGCAGCAGCTCCCTCCCCAGGTGTTCTGTGCAGGAGACGTGACCGGCATTCATCATTTGCCGGCGACCCTGGTCCAGGGACGTTTGGCCGGGCTCCGGGCCGCCCACAGTCTGCGTGCTTCAGAAACATCTGCTTCTTCTCACATCCAGACCTTGCAACACGAGTGCGAGACCTTGGAGCAGGAGTATCGGCAGCACTATGAGCCCTATCCCCAGCTCAGTCATGCCTGGACCGGCAAAAAGCAGTTTGTGTGTGTCTGCGAAGATATTACCCATAAGGACCTGGCTCAGGGGGTCGCCGAGGGCTTTGACGAGGTCGAAACTCTCAAACGCTACAGCACGTTTTCAATGGGACCGTGTCAGGGGCGTATGTGCGCGGCTTCGTCAGCCCGGATCTGCGCCCGATACGCCGGCGCGGAGCTGGCAACGCGGACGACTACGGCCCGTCCGCCCGTGACGCCAGTTCCCCTCGGCGTGCTGGCCGGACGCAAGCATCAGCCGGAAAAGCATACGCCTCTGCACCAGCGCCATATCGCGCTTGGAGCGGAGATGATGCTGCTCGGTAGTTGGAAACGGCCGTATGCGTATACCACGCCGGGCGAAGAACATAAGGCGGTTCGCGAACGGGTCGGTCTCATCGATGTCAGCACCCTGGGAAAACTGGAGGTCAAAGGCAAGGATGCCGCGCGCTTGCTGGATAAAGTCTACACCCATACCTTTTCGACGCTCCGGGTCGGACGTATCCGCTATGGGGTGATGTGCGACGACAGTGGGATCATTATTGACGATGGCACGGTTTCCCGCCTGGCCGACGATCATTTCTTTTTGACGACCACCACGGGTAATGTCGAATTCGTCGAACAATGGCTCAAATGGTGGACGGCCGGCACCGACCTATGCGCGCATGTGACCAATATGACCGGCGGGCTGGCGGCCATGAATATCGCCGGACCGCAGGCCAGACAGGTCTTCAGTCAGCTCACGGATACTGACCTGTCTTCGGAAGCTTTTCCCTATATGGCCTGCCGACGCGCCACCGTGGCCGGGGCCCCGGCGCTGTTGCTGCGCATCGGCTTTGTCGGAGAGACCGGCTGGGAAATTCATGTGCCGGCCGAATGCGGAGAGCAGGTCTGGGACGCCATTATGGCGGCCGGGGCAGGATTTCAGATGGTCCCGTTTGGCGTTGGGGCGCAGCGCATTTTACGTTTGGAGAAAAAACATGTCATTGTCGGCCAGGATACGGACGCGCTGTCCAATCCGTTGGAAGCCGACCTGGAATGGGTGGTCAAATTCAATAAGGACGACTTTATTGGCAAACGTGGCCTCCAATCCATACAGGAACGCGGCCCGCGTCATAAACTGGTCGGCTTTGCCCTCCGCGACTCCGGTATGGCGGAAGGTGGTCAAGCGGTGGTGGTGAACGGGCAACCGGCCGGCAGGGTCGCCAGCGCGGCCTTCAGCCCGACTGCCGGCAAATGTGTCGGCCTGGCCTGGGTGCCGGTTGAGGTGGCAGGCGGCACTCACCCGTTTCAGATCCGTATCAACGGAACGGATGCTCAGGCCGATATCATCGACGACGCCTTCTACGACCCTCAAGGAGAGCGCCTCAGGAGCTAAGAATGGCAGCCATACCCCTCATCCGACGTTCGGCGCTGCACGCTTTTCATCTGGCTGAGGCCAGCATGATCGAAGACCACGGCTGGCAGTGTGCCGACTCCTACGGCTCGGTTGACGCCGAAGTACAGGCGATCCGAGAACAGGTGGGGCTCAGCGATATCAGTCCGCTGGCCAAGCTCGATATTCAAGGCAACGACGTGTTTGCCTCGCTCGGACAAAAGCTCTCACTGGGGCTCTCGCTCGGGATTTCGCTTGAGACCGTCCCGGTTGGACGGACCGTGCGCGTCCCTGCCCAAGCGCTTCAGCTCGATGCCCAGGCAAGCGGACTGCTGTGTTCCCTGGCCAGGAACCACGCGCGGCTCATCTCTCCACCCGGAACAGCCAACGCAGTCCACACTCGTGTTGAATCAGTCATACAACAGACAGCAGATTCTGCCTGCGTCCATCTGACAGACGTCACCTCGAATTTTACTGCCGTACAGCTCGCCGGCCCGCACAGTCGGGATCTGTTGCGGAAGCTCACGGCCCTGGACCTCAGACCTGCCCAGTTCCCGGATTTGTCCTGCGCGCAAGGCAGTCTGGCACACGTCCATGCCCTGGTCCTGCGCGCAGACATTCAGACGCATCTGGCCTACCAGGTCTACTGTGGACGAGAGTTTGGCGCCCATGTGTGGGACGCCCTGCTGGACGCGGGCCAGGAGTTCGGCACGCGCCCGTTTGGGCTGGCTGCCCAACGCCAGTTACACACGTAAGGATGAGTCATGTTGCAGCTCTTTCGCACCCAACGGATGTGGCACCGACATGATCTGAAAGATCATTACGATGTGGTAATTATCGGGGCCGGCGTCCACGGCCTGGCGACCGCCTATTATCTCGGCAAACAGGGGATAAAAAACGTCGCGGTGCTCGACCGTGGCTATCTCGGCGGAGGCAATAGCGGCCGCAATACCGCTATTCTGCGTGCGAATTATCGCACAGCCGAAGCTATTCCTTTTTATGACGAGAGCCTGCGACTGTACCGGGAGTTGTCTCAGGAAGTCGATTTTAACGTTCTTTTTTCTCAGATTGGCCATCTGACGCTGGCGCACACGGACACCGGCGTTGATGGCTTGCGCGTCCGGGCCGAGGCCAACGCTCTGCTTGGCGTCAACAGCCGGCTCATTTTTCCCGAGGAGATCAAACGCCTGGTACCGGCCATGGATGTCAGCAAAGCGGCCCATGCCCCCATCCAGGCGGCGCTCTACCATCCTCCGGGCGGTATCATCCGGCACGATGCCGTGGTCTGGGGCTATGCCCGCGGTGCGGACCGAATGGGTATAGAGCTCCATCCGCATACGGAAGTCCACGCCATAGACACCGACAACGGTCAGATTAGCGCGGTCCACACTAATCGCGGCCGTATTGCAACCAACACCGTTGTCAACGCCACCTCGGGCTGGTGTTCAACCATTGCACGGATGGTGGATGTGGACTTGCCCATAGTCTCCCACCCGCTTCAGGCCTGTGTCACCGAACCCCTGAAACCCTTTTTGGACAAGGTCATCGTGTCGGCCACGCTGCACGTGTATGTAAACCAGACCGACCGGGGAGAGGTGGTCATCGGCGCGGAGATCGACCCCTACGCCTCGTATAACAGCGCCTCCACCCTGCCCACTCTGGAGATGATGGCCGCCCACACCCTGGAGCTGTTTCCGATATTGGAAGAAGCCCGTGTCCTGCGTCAGTGGAGCGGTATCTGTGACATGACACCCGACTTCAGCCCCATCATCAGTACGGTGCCGGAGGTCAGAGGATTTATCCTGAATGTCGGTTGGGGCACCTATGGTTTCAAGGCCGGTCCTGCCGGCGGAAAGACAGTGGCCGAGTTGATTGTTACCAATAAAACGCCCACATTGATCGAACCGTTTGCGCTGTCCCGGTTTTACGAAGACCGCTTAGTAGGAGAGAAAGCCGCGGCCGCCGTGTCGCATTAGGCAATATACATTCGACACCAAAAGGAGGGGCTCATGGCAACAGTGCAAGACGTGGAAAAAATTGTTCAGGACAACGGCATCGAGTTCTTTCTGTGCTCCTTTGTGGAGATGAGCGGAGCGCCCAAGGCCAAGGTGGTGCCGGCCGTCCACCTTCAGGACATGGCCGAGGGCAGCGCCGGCTTTGCCGGGTTTGCCGCGGGCAATATGGGCCAGGGCCCGCACGATACCGATATGCTGGCCATACCGGATTTCAACAGCCTCACCATTTTACCCTGGCGCCCCAACGTAGCCTGGGTCGCCAGCGATATCACCGTCGACGACCAATCCTGGCCCTACTGTCCGCGCACGATTTTACAGCGTCAGTTAGCCACGGCCCGTGACAAAGGTTATACCTTCAGAACCGGGGTCGAACCGGAGTTCATTCTGACCCGACGCACCGAGCAGGGCGGCTTTGAGCCGTTTGACGATCTGGACACGCTGAGCAAGCCCTGTTACGACCTGCGCGCCCTGAACCGCAACCTGGATTTCACCACGACTCTGCTGAGCTATATGCAGGGGTTCGGCTGGGACCCGTACGCCAACGATCACGAGGACGCCAACTGTCAGTTCGAGATCAACTGGACCTACTCCGACTGCCTGACCACCGCGGACCGGCACACCTTCTTTCGCTGGATGGTGCGTACCCTGGCCGAGGAACGGGGCAGCATCGCCACCTTCATGCCCAAGCCGTTTTCACATCTGACCGGCAACGGCTGCCATTTTCATACCAGCCTGTGGGACGCCGAGGGCGAGGTCAATCGGTTTCTCGATGAGTCCGACGAAAACGGCCTGTCCGAGATGGCCTATCATTTCATCGGCGGCCTCAAGCACCACGCTCGGGCGATCGCCGCGGTAACCGCCCCCATCGTGAACTCCTATAAACGGTTGATTCGCGGCGCACCCCTCTCGGGAGCAACCTGGGCTCCGGTCTATGTAACCTATGGAGCGTCAAACCGGACCCAGATGATTCGGATTCCCGGTCCGGGCCGGATGGAAAACCGGACCGTGGACGGCGCGGCCAACCCCTATCTGGCACCGACCGTCATGCTGGCCGCCGGTCTCGACGGCATTGAGCACAAGATGGAAGCCGGGAGTCGCAACGACCGCAATTTGTACGAAGTCCCGGGAGCAGAATTGAAAGCCGAGGGAATCGGTTTTCTGCCAACCAACCTGAGCGAAGCGCTTGATGAGCTTGCGCAGGACGAGGTCATCAAAGAGGCGCTCGGGCGCGAGTACGCCGAGTATTATATCCAGGTGAAGCGCGACGAGTGGAAGAGCTATCACGATTCCGTCTCGCAGTGGGAAGTGGAGAATTATCTCGGGTTGTACTGAGTTTGCGCCGGGGGTGCTTCCGTCTGTATCTTCCCCCTCACCCCAGCCCTCTCCCTCCAGGGGAGAGGGAGCAGGAAAAATCCTCTTCAGGCCGACGCGGAAGCGCTCATGAGTCGGGCTGGCGTCTACGGTCACGCAAGAGTTCCTGAATCCCTGCTCCAATATCGGCCAGCGCCGCACCTTGTCGCTCCAACGCTGCACCTTGTCGTTCCAATGCCGCGCTTTGTTGTTCCAATGCCGCGTCTTGCCGCTCTTGGTATTGCTGTTGATATTTCACTTGCTCGGCCCTGTCGGCGTTGCCCTTCTGCATGATCCACAGCCCGTATCCAATCAGACCACACTGAATCAGCCCCACGATATCGCCAAGCCTGTTGGAGGAATTCGCGGCTATGGTCTGTAACGCCTCCACCGCCGCTCTTGCCAGTTCGCGTGTTTCCGGGTCCGTGGTTGCCTCTCCTGCTGTTCCCGGATTCTAGTGGAACGCTCTTCCGTGCTCAAGAGTACTCGGCCAAAGACTTCGCAACGAGCAAGCCAAAATCCCCTCCTCGGAGGGAAAGAGGAAACGCGTCAACATCTACCTATCTGTTGAAGGACACGTTTCCTCTTTGTGCCGCGTAGCGGCGGGGTGGGTTTTTCTTTCTGAAGGGCGACGGATTGACTCGCGCCTCACCTCACATTCCGCCACCCGCCCCACAGCAAGACGGCGAAACCGGCAAGGACGGTCGCGCCGACGAAGCTCCAGGCAAAGCCCTGCGCAATCAGCAGCGGCGCAAACGACACCAGAGCGACTTCCAGCGGCGCCACGAACAGATAGGCGCGGGCAAACGGGTCCAGAATCTCCGACTCGTCGCGCGGGTCGACTACGCGCAACAACGCCAGGGCGATAGCCATCACTCCGGTCACCCAGCCCCAGGTGAACAGCGCCTTTTCAAACCAGAGGTCACGAAAGATACGCGGGCCACCGATATAGAACATCGCCCAGCACAGCGCCAGACCAAAGACAAACAGTGCCAGCAACGGCAGGGCATGGCGGGCTACGACCTCAAGACTGACCGCGGCAATGCCGCACACGACCAGCACGTCGGTGAGCGCACCACTCAGCCGCAGCATGACCGTGCAGTCAACTGTGTCTGCAAACCGCAGGCGATTGCAGAGATATTTGAGACCAAAGCCACATACGAACGCCAGGCAGAAACTCGGCGGCCGGTATTCCCCCAGATATATGCCGCTCAAACCGGTGAGCAGGTAACCGCCAAAAGCCGCGGTGACAACGAGTGCGACATGGAAAATCAGCGGATCGAGCGCCAGGGGCGAGAGGGTTTCGTAGCCGAGCGGGCTGCGCCTGCTGTCGGGGACGCGACCGGTACGCAGTTCGTCGGGCAGGTCGTCAAATCGGGCCAGAAACCGGGTGGTCCCGTTTCGGGCCGCCCATTGTACCCACAGCATGCCGCCAACCACCGCGCTCAGAATGCCGACCGTGGCCGAGGTCATGGCTAATGCGCCGGCCTCGGACCAGCTTTGTTCATCCAGGCTATTAAAGGCCGTACCCAGCGCTGCAGCGGTACCGTGCCCGCCCACAAACCCGCTGGCAAGTATGGTTCCGAAGCCGCGTGGCAAATCCGGCCAAACGAAGGCCAGCACGGTCAGGCCGAACAGCACGCCCAGCCCCCATTGCAGCAGGACGATAGCGGCCGAATATGACCCGAGCTCAACGGCGCGGCGTGAACCGGTCTCCCGGCTGACCGACCGGGAGGTGAACGGCAAGGCGGCAAACACCAGTGTAATCAGGACGCTGGGATATTGGGGCAACAAGCTCGAAAACGGCAGAATATCGAGCCCGTTCGGCCCACACGCCAGGCCGCCACACCCGGCGATGACACTGGTGGGCAGAAACAGCCGCTGCACCCACACGGACGCGGTCCGAATGGCAAAGCCGATTAAGATCAGAACCGAGACACAGCCCAGGTCAATAAACACGCTCCAGGCGTCAATAGGTGGTATGGCCATGGTCGATAGAGGGCTGCATTCTGGCGCTTGGCTCCCGCTTCACCACCCCGTAGTATCACGGGCCGAAGACCGCTCACACGGTACACTACGGACATGCAGCACCTCATATTTATCCCAGGTTTTTACGGAACGCGACTCATCCAAACAGGTGACCGGAAGGTCGTCTGGCTCTCGGCCCGGCAGGCCCTGTTCGGTTCAAAGACGGCAGCGCGCACCGGATTGGGGGTAGCCGGGGAAAGAGAACTGGTTCCCGGTACGGTGCTGGACTGCATTCCCGTCATCCCTGGCATCTGCAGCAAGGATGTGTACGACGCATTTCTTGGCAAACTTCGAGCCCGACTCGGGACGCGCCCCCGAATCCACCTCTTCGCCTACGATTGGCGCGAGGACTATTTTGTGGCGGTGGAACAACTGGCCCGCCTGGTCTCTGAGCTGCAACACCGGGGCGCTACGTCAATTACCATTATCGCCCATAGCATGGGTGGGCTCATCACCAGCTATTATTTGCGCTATGGGTCCCAGGCTCCCGAAGAGGCCGTCGAAACCTGGGAGGGAGCAAGCCATATAGACAAGGTCGTGCTCGCGACCGTGCCCTTCAAAGGTTCCATGACCGCCTTCCATAATATGAAACACGGCGCTCGCTTTGGTCTCAACACCACGCTGATAAAGGCCCAGGCGTTTGCGACCTTTCCATCGGTCTATGAGATGATGCCTGCGTATGCGCCGGTTCTTCTCGATGGCAGGCTCAACCCCCTCCCCTATACACTGTATGAGAGCAAGCTGTGGGAGCGGTATGGCTGGGGTTTCCTGAACACAGCCACACGCGTGGCGGGACACTGTAGGAGCAACCCCCCGTGGTTGCCCAGTTCGGATACGACCACACGCGTGTCGGAACACACCAGGCAAAAAAGACTGGCACTGGTAACGACCACGCTACGCCGGGGCAAACACCTGTATGAACGACTCCACGCTCCTCTCGGGCATTCGCCGCCACTGTCAACGCAGATGCTGTACATCTTTGCCAGGTCGCACCCTACGCTTGCCCGGACGGTTCTGCTCGACGCCGAGCCTGCTCCGACCTTGCTTTTCCACAGAGATGAGTTCACTAAGCATTTGCCACAACAGCCCTACCGAACGCTCTTTGAAGACGGAGATCAGACAGTCAGCGTTCAGTCGGCCCAACTACCCCCGGCCTATACGCACGCGCTGGCAGCAGTGACTGAATGTGAGAGTCAAGCCGAACATTCTCAAGTGTTGAACGACCGCGTAATCAGGAACAGCATCTTCGCGTTTTTGAACTCGTAGCACCTTGCCAGGGCTCGCGTGAGTGGGCTGTCATCCTGAGCTCACATAGAGCGGCAATGAAGAATCTTTCATTGGAGTAAGAGGACCGGAAGGGAGGACGACTATTATTGCTTTCATCTCCTTCGACTTAGCGTCGCAGCATCCATCCGGTGATCTCATTTCAACCCGTTCAAACCAGTTTAACCGGCCAAGCCGAGCAGCGTATCAAACAGGCGTTTGCAATGAGCACATCGTTGGCGCACCCTTGCAGGGTCAATTTGTTCTAATAGCTGTCTGGCATGTCTGATTTTGTGGTACCTGCCCTTTTGCGTATTTTGGGTGGCTCGGTCCAGAGCGTTAGCAACGTCTTGTTTGCTTACATCTTCAAGATTCTCGTGACGAGGGAGACTGTTCGCTTGGAACCCGTGACCGTAATACGAGTTCAGCGCTTCGGGATCGGCGACAATCCACGCCTCCATCGTCTGGACCATGAGATGAATTGTATTGTCATCGACACCTTCAAAGTCCCATCTATCTCGCTCTCTCAAATGATTCGGCGGGGTTGATGCGCCTAGAGATTCTTCCGAATCGACCAGAAGTACAACTATTTCAGCTTCGCCGTTAGTGCGCGCATTCATAAACCGGCTGTACGCCTCGTCCCTTCCGCCGCAACAAACCAGCTTCCATTTCCATCTCCTCTGCCGAAAAGCTTCCTTGATCTCGGTCAAAAATGCGTCCATGCCCTGACGAAGCATGGCTCTTGAATTCGCACGGTCCCCGCCGCCTTCCATATAGATGGCAATGCTCACGGATTGGCCCCCAGCTCACCCATCCGCCAGAGATCGCCGAGCGGGTACGCATCCAGAAGATCCGCCAGAAGCGAAGAATCAAGTCGGCGTAGTGTCGTTCCCACGCCAACCCTTTCGCAGGCGACGACAGAATCCGGTTTACCGTTCAAAGCGGAAAGCAGCGCATCCGAATGGGTCGCAACAATTAGTTGCGTACGCTGGGATGCTTCTACCATGAGGTCAGCTACGAGAGACACCGCGTCTGGATGTAGGCCCAATTCCGGTTCATCAATGCAAATCAGCGGCGGTGGCGAGGGCGTCAACAGTGTGGCAAGCAGCGCGACGAACCGGATCGTGCCGTCGGACAGCCGTGTAGCCGGAACCGGGGAACGAAAGCCTGCTTCGTGCAAGTAAAACTGGATCATGCCACTAGAGACCTTGGTGGATATTCGTTCAAAACGCGGAAAGAATCGTTTTAGTAGCCTGTTGAATTTTTGAAACGTCTGATCATCGTGCTCGATCTTGTTCAAAATCAAGCTGAGATTGCGGTAGTCAGGAAGAGGGCTGTCTTCGGGTAGGTCCGCCGGTTGCGCCTGACGCGGTGCGGTGTAGCGTCCGAATGTCCAATCGCGCAACATCTGGATATTTCCGAACTGCCGCCCTAACCATGTAAGCTCTGGATAGCGAGCAGGATCCCGGATCTGCGACAGAACGGATTGGTCTGGCAGTAAGTCCTGGCGCTGGAGTATTCGGGGAGGTCCGTTCCCTTGCTGGTCGGCCTCGCCCGGATTCCTGGTGTTGATGACGGGATGTCCTTTCTGAAAGCGGTAATAAAAATACACGTCCGGGTGACCGGTTAGGGACCGTGTTTCCTCAAGCGCCTCGTCGAACACTTCAACGCGTGTATTGTCGGTCAAAAACTCAAGGCGATAGCGCAGAGGTCGCTCATTTAGCGTCGTCAATCCTGCGTTTCCGTCGCCCGTCACGATTTCGATTCCTGCGATATTTTTTTTGGTTTCTCCTTTCCAGAGCCATTCCGTCGCCCCTCCACCTTCCCTGATGGCGGCAGCGAAATCGGTGGGAGTGGCCCGAAGAAGCTCCATCGCTTCGATGACGTTCGATTTGCCCGAGCCGTTAGGCCCGATAAGCACATTCAAGTCATGAAGTTCAAAGGACGGCATGTCTGGAGCAAACGACAACAGACCCTGCAATTTGAGATGATGGATAAACTTCATTGAGACCTCCCCCGTGACAGATCGTTGACGGTAATTCTTGCCTGTATCAATTTATCTTAAATGTTGAATTATTTATTGAATACAGAAACCGGAGACTGCGCGCTTCCCAAGGAAATCGAGTGACGAAACCTGGGGGGCTCTTTGTCTAAGGAGCATATCTTTACGATTGCATTCGATCTCCCCCACCTCACCCAAACGCAATCGCCCTCCAGTTGTCAAACAGGCGGCGGGCGGATTGGGTCAGGAGCGTGAGATGTTGATTGGTCTCGGCTTCAAACCGGGAGAGCGCATGTGGGCCGAGTATTTTTTCCAGCGCGGCGCGGTAGGTGGGAATGCTGGCCCATTCGGCGACCGTCACGGCCGATATCTCCGTATGATACTGAGTGCTGAGCGCTTTTTCGCCAAACGACAGGCTCTGGATGGCACACCCGGCATTCGTCGCCAAGACGGATGCGCCGTCGGGGGGCTGCTGCACTTCGGCGGCGTGCCACTGGAGGCATTTCATCGTGCCGGGCAGACCCAGCAGAAACGGACTCGTTTCACCGGCCGCGGTTTTCTCGACTTCATAGATGCCGACCTCCGGGGCAGCGGCCGGCCCTACGGTACCGCCGAGCGCAGCCGCCAGCAGTTGGTGGCCGAGGCAGACTCCCAGAAAGGGCATCTGCCGCTCGACGACGGCCTCGCGGATAGCCGTTTTCTCCGCCTTCAGCCAGGGGTATTGCTCCTCTTCCCAGACATCCATGGGCCCCCCCATCACCCACAGCCCGTCGTAGTCGCTCAAGTCGGGAATGGGCTCGCCCCGGTCGAGTTCAACCGCCTGCCATTCAATGCCGTCTTCCCGCATGAAATCCCGGAATACGCCGGGATGTTCGACGTTGAGATGCTGAAAGACGAGTAGCCGTGGTGTCTTCCGAGTCATGACCACCCCTCCGGAGTCCGTCTGTATGGTGAGAGCTGTAGCACAGCACTCCTCGGCAATGAAGGAGACGTCTGTTACCGCTGAAAAAAAAGGACTAGGATCGGTCTGCGAGCCACCCGAATCGAGAGGAGACAGACATGACCTTTGCCGTCATCGGAAAATGCCCGGAAACCGGAGCCATTGGTGCCGGAATGACAACCTTTTCAGTGAATGTCGGTCGTGTGAGCCCGGTCGTCAGCGGCCTGCTGCCGACCTTCCGGGAGAGTGGAGCCATAGTCCTGCCCCATTCGTATGCCAATCGGCAGTTGGCGTACGACACGTTTCGGCTGCTTGAGCAGGGCTATAGCCTGGAACAGCTCAAGGCGGAACTCCCGAAAACGGACCCGCATTTCAGCTATCGCCAGTATAGTGTGCTCACCGTCGCCGGCGACCTCTGGGTGCATACCGGCGACAAGGCGTTTGAGTACGCCGGCCATGTTGTGGAGGAGCAGTGGGCCGTGTCCGGGAACGCCCTGACCAGCAGCAAGACCGTTGAGGGCATGGCGGCCTCAATGCGAGAGAGTGCGGGTCAGCCCTTGGGCGAGCGGATTGTCCGCGCCCTTGAAGCGGGTCGGGATGCGGGTGGACAGGGTGATGCCAGAACGGGCAAGCATTGGGGCGAGCTGTCGTGCGCCGTTTTTGTGGCCGACGGGAAAAACCCGTATCCCAAGGTTGACCTGCGGGTGGACTACCATCCGCATGCGGTGAGCCAACTGCGGCGTCTATACGAGTATACCCAGCCGCTGGACCATTACTATGAGGGCATGCAGCATCATCCGGATACCTTTTGGGATTTTATCAAGGAGCGTGGCGTTCTGGACATGCCGCACTTTCACGCGGACGAGGTTGATATCGAGCGGGACTAGGGGCTACCGCCCTCCCCGCTCCTCCAGGACGCGTCGCAAAAAGCTCGCGTTTGCGTCTTCCAGCGCGGCACAGGCCAACAGTACGGCATGGGCCGGGTCATTATCCTCCGCGGCTGCGAAAGCCTCCCAGGTTTTTTTCCCGGCCCGCTCGCCCCGGCGCTGGATTTCCCACTGCTCTTCGAGCGACCGGTCGGCATAGACCGCCAGGACTTTGGCCTCCAGGTCGGGCAACTCGGCCAGGAGTTGTTGCTGGATGGCGGCTGCGTCCGGGTCGAGAGCTTCAATCCGGGCCGCAATATCTTTCTCCCGCGCAGCACACCCGAGGAAGCCGGCACGCTCCGAATCGCCGACCTGTTCGGCCCAGCTTTGATATCTCTTGGCGGCCTGGCGTTCGGCCCAGGCAATGAGGAGTTTCTGCTGCTGGCGCGGAAAGCGGGCCACAACCGGGGCGAGCACGCCGGCAATGCTGGGCAGGTCGTCAGAGTGCGTGGTGGTCATGGCTGTGAGGCCCTTTTCTCCTTATCGTCAGGCTTGATTTACACCGCCCGTTTTCCCGCGTGCGATGAAGTGATGGTCAACTCGTAAGTGTCCGGCCCGACGAGCGTAAACCAGCGATGGACAGTGCCCGACTCGATTTCCGACGGCTGCAGACCCATATCCGTATATGTCTGTCTCGTCGCCTCAACATCATCGACCATCAGGTCAAAGGGGGCTTTTGTCCGGGGAGGGATGGGCTCGTCGGTGGGACGCAACACGACGTGGGTGCCACCCCGCAATTCCAGCACGGCAATCGTGTCCGATTGATGAATAAAGCGCATCCCCAATGAGACAAAATACTCGGTTGCCCGTGCGAGATCGGTCACCCGCAGCGTAGCATGACCAATGGCAACCGGCGGTCGGGTCTCAGCTTGCGTAGCCATACAGACCTCCCATTCATCGGTGGATAATATGGGCCATTGTGCCCAATTTTACACGCGCTCAATCTGACACGGCACAAAGCGGTGATAGGGGCAGCCGGTAAAGGGGTCGCGGGCGGCCGTATCCGTGTAGGCGTTCATATTGACGCCGTTCAGGTCCGCGTTCGCGCCATTGCCTTCCGTCGGGTAGATCATGCCGAAACCGTTCGGCATCCAGACATGACCCTCCATCAGCTTTTTGTCCACAACGGCCGGCAGTTCGACCTGTCCCCGCCGGGTGCGCAGCCGAACCGTGTCGCCGTCGATTACCCCCATACGCTGGGCATCTCCGGGAGAGAGGTTCAGGGCGCAGTGCGGGCCGCGGCCCTTGCGCCAACTCGGGTCGCGCTGAATGGTGTTGGCGGTCCAGCGGGTGCGCAGGCCGGAGGCCAGCACAAAGGGGTAGTCCGGGTCTTCAGCCGGTCTGGTCGAGACGGCGCGGCCCAACTCGGCCATGATTTCTTCGGGCATGAGACGGATTTTTCCGTCCTCAAAACCAATGCTTTCGTCAAGGTTGGCGTCCATGTCGAGCTCGGCCACCTCGATTCCCTCGGGATGGCCCAGCAGGCGCCGGAACAGCTCAAGACCGACTTCAAAAGTATCTCTGTCCGGCCATTCCGGCCCGAGGACACGCACGACTGCGTCCTTGCGAACAACCCCGTTCATCACGGCCTGAAACCAGACGCTGGAGAGCACCGGCGAATCGAGCTGCGGTCCCAGGGTACGGTAGGCCCAGTAGAGGGGAGCCGAGAACTTCACCGCCTTGGCTGCGGTCTGGAGCGCCTTCAGATAGGCTGCGGCCCCCGCGGGTTGATGCGCGTCTTTCGCCAGCTCGTAGAGTTCCTGGGGCGGCTCGGGAACCAGGCCCATGGCCTCGGCCAGCCGATTATAGATTTCGCCTTCGGGCAGGGCTTCGCCCGGCGCGGGCAGGATGGGTGGGCGCAACTGCGTCTGGACGCGCGGATAGCCGCGCGGAAAGCTGGCCATTTCCCATTTTTCGTAACCGGTCGGGGTCGGCAGAATATAGTCGGCTACCAGGGCCGTCTCGGTCATGGTCGGTTCGATCACAACCAGCAGATCGAGGTGTTCACGTGCCTCCAGCCAGCGCTGCGTATCAGGAAAAGATAAGAGCGGGTTGGAGCCTTCCACAATCAGGGCCCGCAATCGTTCGGGGTGGTCGTGCAGAATTTCTTCGGGCACCAGCACCGGTGAGAAGATGCCCAGCCGGGTCAGGGCCGAGATCGCGCCAATGCCGGAAGCCAGGGCGCGTTCGGGCGCATCGTGACGCCGGTTGTCACGTGTCGGCGGGTTCAAATTCGAGGTGAAGACATTACCCCCCCGGCGTCCCATATTGCCGGTCAGGGCAATCAGCAGATGAATCAGATAGGAGTTCAGGGTCGAGAACAGCGTCATCTCCACCCCGAGGTCCCACAATAACGCGGCCGTCCTGGCGGTGGCGTATTCGGTGGCGGTGGCTACGACGTCGGCCACCTCAAGGCCGCAGCGCCGGGCCATGTCGGCGATGTCCACATCCGCCAGTTGGGCTTTGAGTTCCTGGTAGCCGAGCGTTTTGTTGGCGATAAACTCCGTGTCTCCGAGGTCTTGTTCGACAATGACCTTGACCATGGCCAGCAGCAGATAGACATCCGTGCCGGGCCGGACCCTGAGGTGACGGTCGGCCTGACGGCTGGTTTCGGTAATGCGCGGGTCCACCACCACCATGGTCCGGTTTTCGTTACGCGCCAGACTTTTCAGCGCGTCGGTAGGCTTATGGCCCCGGTTGCTGATGTGCGGGTTGGTGCCCATGACCAGCAGAAAGTCGGCGTGATCGTGGTCGGGATGCAGCATGGTGCC
>JAJDZM010000242.1 GCA_022824615.1 Candidatus Binatia bacterium
ACTGAGAAGCCTTCCTGCCTAATCATTTCGGTGAGATAAGGAACGATATCCATCACATATTCCGTAAAAACGACCGTCTTTTTACGGAGGTGCTGTCGAATAATCGGCCATCGCGCTCTCACAAGAACAGCTTCAACTTTCTGAGGATGAGGCATCTCACCCAGTTCAAGCAATTCTTCAAGATAGGGAGTTGCATCGGTTGGATAAATTTTCGGTTCACGAGAGATTTCCTGCTTTGGCAGCATTCGGAAGCCTAGGGTCATGAATCGCTGATACAGCTTCATGCAATTCTGAACGCTCGTTTTCGAGCCGATTTCGTCGTGTGTCATACTTGTGACGAGTTCGACCAAGGATTTCCCTTCTTGAAGATTATTGATGATCGGCGTGGCACTCATTCCGAGTACTCGTGGTTTGGGCCGACTATCGGGGAGGTCGGTAATCAACCCCGTTAACAGGCGTCGCCTTTGAGTCTCTTGTTCAGGAGTCCGTTGTTTCACTTTGTGCAATTCGTCAATGACAATCAAATCGGCCGCCTGCTCCTCAATAAAACGTTTGATTCTTCCCTCATACCGATTCTGAAACATCTCGTGGTTCACGACCACATAGCGAGGAATGTCCGCTGTTCCCCACGAAATCTGCCAGTTCGGAGGTTTTGTAATGACTTCTGACCGGGGGAAAGTGTTGAGGATGGTATCCCTCCAAGCTTCAACGGTTGCGTTTGGGCAGGCCACGACCGTCAGCCGTGCCCCAATCACCCGGCTTGCAAGAACTGCTGACAGCGTTTTTCCAGTACCCGTACCGCTGAGATTCAGAACCCGTCCCTGTGTGAGTACCCGATAGGCAATCAGCCTTTGCATAAGCTTAGGCTGCCGCGAAATTCCGTTCGGGTCTCGAAATGAGTATTCCTCAGGTATGGGGAGTTGTTTGCAACGTGTGTATTCTTCGATGAAAGAGTTCCGGGCGGCCTCGCTGTATGTATTCCCCTGATGCTGCTTTGCTTCCGTAAATGTGGCGTCCTCGTCCAAAAAGCAACGCTTCCAGAGTTTGTCAGCAGCCTTGGCAACAAGAAACTGAACAGCTTCCTCATCAGAAGACGCATGAATCAACACATTGGTTGCGGCCTGTAAGGCGTCCAAAGTCTCGCTCGACGTGGGGAGCGGGAGTTGGCTATCAACGTCTTCTCGATACGCCTCGTCAGATGGATTGTCTTCTTTTTTCTTGTGATCTCTTCGCTGAACTTTCTTCCCTACACTGTTAAATGCCTCTTCTACGCTTTGGATTTCGGGGTCCAACAGCGCCTCTACTAAATCGCCTTTTCCACCCTCTACCCATTTTTTGATTTCTTCTTTGGGCAGAAAACCTGATTGGACTGCCTCTACAAGATTGTCAAAGGTTCTATTCTGATAAGATTTGGTAATTCCTTGCTGTTCAAACAATACATAAATTTCAGCTGGCGAGAGAGCATAAAGGGCGTCCCCCAGAGATTTCACGAAAGATTTGATGAAGGGGAGCGTGACTTGATGAATGCCTTTGACATAGCGAAGTCCGTATTTTTGGGAAGCTTCAAACCATGTGAGTCTAGGCTGGTCCGAACGTACTTGTGTAATTCCAGAAACGACCGTGGCGGGATTGGAGGCATGTTCTCGACACTCTCTTTGTGTCGGCATAACCCCTGGATGTCCGTTTTTCTCGGCTACCTCGTACAGAAATGCCTTTATCCTTTCATCCGTCCAGTATTGCCTCGAACCGTCTGGAGCGACTAATTGGCCCTGATATTTCAGCCCAGCTAATTCCGCGACCTTGGCTTGTCCTCCATATTTTGAGATAGCGCCTCGCAAGTCTTGACGGCCCCGCTCCCCCATTTCAACTTGCATAGGCATGAGGTCAGGTTTGCCGAGTTCACTTGCTAGCTTTTTCACTTCAAGAATGACTCTCTCAACACTCCAACGAGTCTGGCTGAGCAATTCATGTTCTCTATCAAGCCCTAGCTTTTTGGCGACCTCCAGGCGGAGAGCCGGGGTCAGTGAGGAGTAATTCTTACTTGTAAAGTTCTTAATTAACCCTGCGGCGAGCTTAGGGTGGTGGCGATCAATCTCTTCATTTGGTGGTAGTCGATTCCTATCACTCCGGCTCGAAATAAGGTCGCGGATAGCCTTCTCTACCCACTCCCTGGATTCAATATCCGTTGTATATTCTTTGTATTTGGCCTCTAACTGTCTGACACGCTCCCTGGTAATACCATATCGTTCCCCTATCTCTTGCAGAGTCCCGCCCATAAAGCGGCGCTGGAGCATATCCGCATGGTAGCTGTTATTCTGCAATAGATTTTGGGCTGCCTTTTCTAGTTTTTCGCGTTTAGCCTGCTCATTCTCTCCTGCCTCAGCATAGGCTTCGATCAAAGGTACAAATACACCGGGGAACTTAGAATCAAGCTCCTTTATTATTAAGTCCAAGTTTTTTTCATAACGTGGCTCTTCAGTTACTTTACCTAAGAGCGCCAGACGAATGATTCGGGAAAGCTCCTCTGCCGTTCCTCGCCCAAGGTTCTTAATTTTGAGCAGATCTGGACGAGCTTTTATCCCAGCAGTGATGTAATCGCCAAGTGTGTCAAACGGGAGTTTCTTTTCTCGCACCGCTTGGTTGACACAATGCAACAGCCTTGCTGAAGCTGATGATGCCCTTACAAGATCAACTATTTTCGTGTGCCAGATTTCAGGAATTACATCCTTTATGAGCTGGATAAGTTCGTCTGCTGTCCCTTGCCCAAGATTCTTAATACTCAACAGTTTTTGATATGCCTTATCTCCAGCAGAAAGAAAGTCGCCTATCGTTTCAAATGGTAGTGTCTTTTCAGCGAGTGCTCTGTCAATACAGTTCGATAGGCGAACGGAAGTAGGTGAAGACTTTACGATATTTACAATTCTTAAATCTCTAGGAGCACTATTGAGACTTGTCGGACCTTGAGTCTTTACCTCTTCTCCGTTCCACCTGATATAGCTCTCTTGTTTTTTTCTTTTTGCCAGCCTCTTCTTTCTAGATTTATGATTGCGATTCTGAGAGAGCCTTACTGAGCTTTTCCGGTCTTCAAAGGCCACAAAAAGGTTGTCCGACACGTAACGCCTCAAGAGATTAAAAAGTTGGTCTACGGCCCGAGGGCCTATCCCTTCAAGAGTTTGAAACTTTTTGCGAGTTTGCTTACCCCCGGCATCTAACATTTCTCCGACAGTCTCAAACGGAAGCGAGTTCTCTTGTGCGACCTGGTTGATCGATTTTGTGAGGCGTCCATACGCCGGAAAAGAATTGACCAGATCGACAATTTTCAATTCTCGAATCTCAGACTCATCCATGAGCGGCCCACATTTTTCAATCTCATCAAATAATACTCAGAATAGAAGAAGCCCAATCATCGCTCCACCCCAACCCCCTTCACCTCTCCCTTCCTCACCTATCCCACACAGTTATACAAAGGGCTCTAAATGGATCAGGTCGGAGTGAGGGGGTTAGGCAAGGCGGGTGATTCAGGCGAACTACCCGCGCCCCAGGGGTTGAAACAGGGCGGCGTCCGCGAAGCAGACGCCGGGGAGGAGTGGTCTACGCATCCACCTTGTCGAAATACTGAATCTTGGGCGGGGCGGCCACCAGCGCCCCGAGGCGGTCCAGGGTGCCGGTTTCCGACCGCCACTGCAAATAGCGCTCCTGATGGCCGCGAGAGTCCCATAATTCGTACAGGACCATGCTGCCTTTTGTCTCGGTATTGTCGTAGAAATCTACACTCTGGCAGCCATCATACGCCCGCGTATCGGGCAATAATTCCTTCATCAGCGTCTTCATGTCATCAACCGATTCCGGTTTTACCGACAACTCGATCAAGACCATTGTACTCATATCTGTATCCTCCTTCGTGGGCATGACTAACCATCCGCATCCCGACCAGATCATGACTCCCAGACGGAAGCAAGTGGCTGCCTGAACAGGGTTTTCATCCCGACGAGAAGTGGTATAGGAGAGGGGCAGATTGTGGATTGTAAGGGAGACTTCATGAAAATCGGTTTTATGCTGCCCGCGTTCGGCGCGATGGCGACCCATGAGAATATGTTGGCCATGGCCCAGCTTGCCGAAGACCGCGGTTTCGAGTCGATCTGGGCACCCGACCACGTTATCATGCCGACCAAGATCAATACCCCGTACCCGTACAGCAAGTCGGGGCGTTATATTGCCGATCCCAAGGGCGCTCATCTGGAGCCGTTTACCGTGCTGTCGTTTGTGGCGGCCTGCACCCGCCGGGTGCGGCTGGGGTTTACCGTAATCGTAGCCCCGTACCGCCATCCGGTGGTGACGGGCAAGATGCTGGCCTCGTTGGATGTGCTGTCGAATGGCCGGCTGATTGTCGGCGTGGGAAGCGGCTGGTTGGAAGAGGAGTTCCAGGCACTGGAGGTCCCGTTTGCCAAACGCTGGGCGCGCACGGACGAGCATATTCAGATCTGGAAAGAACTCTGGACGGCCGAGGAGCCGCGCTTTGAGGGCGGGTACCACCGATTTGTGGACGTTCAGTGTCGGCCTCGGCCGCTCCAAAAGCCGCACCCCCCGATTACGATCGGCGGGCGTGGGCGAGCCGGCCTCCGCCGGGTGGTGAGCATGGCCGACGGCTGGCAGGTCGTGTCCGAGCACCCCGACGACGTGTATAGCACCGAAGGCGACCTGGCGAAGGATTTGCAGACGCTCAGGCAGATGTGCGACGAGGCGGGCCGCGACTTCTCGACCATAGAGATTACCGCGGTGATTATCGCCGGTACGGCCGAGGGGGTTCTCAAGGACCTGCCGGGCTGGGAGCGCCTGGGCGTGAGCCGGTTGATCCTTGACTTTCCGTCGTTTGTGTCCGACCCTGGCGATATGGCTGCCATCTTGGAAAAAATTGCCGCCGAGGCCGAGATGGAAGCGACGTAGCCGAATCCTGTCCCCTGTCCTAATCCACGCGGTCTCACGGCGGCGCGAACGTCCTAGAACCTGGGGCGAGCTATGGCCAAGCGGAGTGCCGGGTACGATGTCGTCATTGTTGGTGGAGCCATTATTGGCAGTGCCGTTGCCTATTTTCTCACCGCGGACGAGAGCTTTCAGGGCCGCGTGCTCGTCATCGAAAAAGATCCCTCCTACCAGTACTGTTCAACGACGCGCTCTTTAGCCTCGATTCGGCAGCAGTTCTCGACCCCGGTGAATATTCACCTGTCTCAGTTTGGGGTAGAGTTCCTGCGGACCGTCAAAGACCGCCTGGGGGCGGATGTCGAGGTTAGCTTTCGGGAGGCGGGCTATCTGTTGCTGGCGAGCGAGCAAGGGAAAGCCATTCTCGACCACAACGCGCGGGTCCAAACCCGGCAGGGCGCGGATGTCTGTCTGCTGGGTCCTGCCGAATTGCAGGCGCGTTTCCCGTGGCTCGCAACCTCGGACTTGGCCGCCGGTTGCCTCGGGCTGTCCGGGGAAGGCTGGTTTGATGCCCACAGCCTGCTGTACGCGCTCCGCAATACGGCTGTCGCACGGGGCGTCGAGTTTCTGACCGGCGAGGTTGTTGCCCTGCGTGTTGCGCGGCAGCGTCTGGAGGCCGTGCAACTCGCCGACGGACGGGTCTTTTCGTGTGACGAGCTGGTGAATGCCGCTGGTCCGGCCGCGGGGAAGATCGCCCGTATGGCCGATATCGAGCTGCCGGTTGAAAGTCGGAAACGCTGTGTGTTCGTGTTCGACTGCCGGCAGGCCGCTGCGCTGCAAGCCTGCCCCCTGGTCGTGGATGTCTCCGGCGTCTATTTTCGGCCCGAAGGCCAGTACTTCGTGTGCGGGGTGTCTCCGCCGGCAGACCAGGACCCCCCGACAGAAGATTTTCGGGTGGAGTATCATCTGTTCGATGAGATCGTCTGGCCGGCCCTGGCACACCGCGTTCCCGCTTTTCAAGCGATCAAGCGGGTCAACGCCTGGAGCGGGCACTACGCCTATAACACGCTTGACCAGAACGCCATTATAGGTCGGCATCCCGTGCTGAAAAATTTCCTTTTTGCCAACGGCTTCTCCGGCCATGGGGTCCAACAGGCTCCTGGCGTTGGGCGCGGGATTGCCGAGCTGATTGTGCATGGCGCATACCGGACGGTGGACATCACGCCGCTCGGGTTTGAACGCGTGGTCGCGGGGCGGCCGCTGCGAGAACTCAATGTGATCTAAATACTTTTAGGGGGGTGCAGTATGGCTGAGTACAAAGTTATTTCATCCGATAGTCATGTGTTCGAGCCGTCGGATTTATGGACCGGCCGGGTCGATGCCCGATTCAGAGATCGGGCTCCGCATGTCGTCCGCCGTGAGGAGGATAATACCGATTGGTGGGTCTGCGACGGGGTGAAAGGGGTCAGCGGGGGGTCCGGGGGTTCACAGGCCGGCAAGCGGTTTGTGCCCGAAGAGCGGGACTCGATGAGGTTTGGCGACGTCATGGAAAACGTCCGACCCGGAGCCTATCTCCCCGAGGAGCATCTTAAAGACCTGGATCTGGACGGCATTGATGCCGACGTGCTCTACCCGACGCAGGGACTGCTGCTGTACAGCATTCCGGATGGTGAGCTCCTGACCGTCTTGTGCCGGGCCTATAACGACTGGCTGGCCGAGTTCTGTCAGCCCTTCCCACAGCGGATCAAGGGTGTCGCCATGCTGAATGTTGACGATGTCCCGGAGAGTGTCAGGGAGTTGGAGCGCTGTGCCAAGCTGGGGTTGTGCGGCGCAATGATCACGGTCTACCCGCTGGAGGAGCATAGCTATGACTCACCCGAGTACGAGCCGCTGTGGGCCGCGGCCCAGGATTTGGACCAGCCGCTCAGCCTGCACATTGCGACCAACCGGCCCGCTGCCAACTCGCCCCTGGTCGATCTGGAAGCGGTCAGCACCGCCTTTCTGACCAATGTCGATTACTGGGTGCGGATGTCGCTGTCGCATATTATTTTCAGTGGCGTGTTCGAGCGCTATCCGAAACTCCAAATCGGTTCGGTCGAGCAGGAGTTGGCCTGGGTGCCGCATTTCCTGGAACGGATGGACTATAATTTCGTTCAGCGCCCGGCGACCGGAGGCCGGCAGAAATTCAAGGAAGATCTGCTGCCGAGCGATTATTTCCGGCGAAACGTCTTCCTCAGCTTCCAGGAAGACGCCCTCGGTATCAGGGACCGCGATCTCATCGGTGTGGATAACATCCTGTGGGGCTCGGACTACCCCCATCCGGAGTGCACCTTCCCCAACTCACGCCAGGTGCTGGAGACCATCCTGGTGGACTGTAGCGAAGAGGAAAAGGCGAAAATCGTCGGAGGGAATACCGCCCGGATTTATCACTTTGATTAAAAGCGGGGTGATACAGAGGGGGTAGGCGGGAGCGGGAAAGAGCGAAAATCGAAAGCGGGACGATGGCGCATACTTTACAGCCTCCTGGTATTGAAAATGCCGAAGCTTTGTACGCTCGGATTCGCGCTGAGAATCGGGGCCATTGGCCCAGGTTCTCGGCGGCGGAGTACCAGCGTCGCTATGCGGCAATCCGCACTGCGATGGCCGACCGTCATATCGACTGCCTGCTCATGTTCAGCAACGGCTATGTCTTTAGCGCGAATCTCATCTATGTCGGCAATTATATCGATATTGCCTATGGAGCCATTGTCTTTCCGTTAGACCAGGAGCCGACCTTATTTGCGAGTCTCTATTCGTTCCTGCCGCAGGCGGCTGCGCAGTCGGGCATCCAGGACGTTCGCTGGGGAGCCGGAGTGAACCATCAAGCGCTCGTGGAGCGGCTTAAAGAGGGTGGGCTGGAAACGGGAACAGTGGGTATTGCTGACCGGGTGCCCCACGACCTCTGGCTCTTCTTGCACGATGCCCTACCTGAAGCGACTTTTGTTGAGGCTCAGGACCTGATGTATCAGATCCGGCTGTGCGCCAGTCCGGAAGAAATCGAATGGTATCAAAAGGGCGCGGAACTATGCGACCGTGCCTTTCGTGCTGTCGTTGATACGGTCGAGCCGGGCATGAAAGATTCTGAGATCGTCGCAACGCTCCATGGAACATATCTCAAGTTGGGTGGCTCTCTGTATGGGGCGGCTCTTGCTTCCACCCCAATGGCTCAGCCTTCTATTCCCTACTCCTGGTGGGTAGCGGGAGGGTCTACCCGAACGATTCAGCCCGGAGATCTGATTCTGACCGAGACCACGGGGACGTATTATGGTTACCCAGGACAGCTCATCCGTCCGGTCGCTTTGGGAGAACCCCCGCCTCAGCTCAAAAAACTAGAGGAATTAGCGGTCACGCTGTACTCAGAGGTCCAAAAAGTTGTGAAGGTCGGCAATACGCCGAGGGATGTGTTTACGCTGTCTCAGCGCATTCTCGACGAAGGGTATACGGTTCAGTGTCCGGTGATCCATGGCTATACCCAGGTGATCAACCCACCCTATGCTTCTGTTCCGGGTGACCCGTGCTGGGCGGTCGATCTTGACGTCCCGTTTCAAGAGAATCAGCTCATTGTCATTGAACCCAATCCCGTCACACGGGATATGCAGTGTGGGTTCTTTATTGGAGATATGAATCGGGTGACACCGCAGGGCGCGAGCTCGCTCCACCAGTATCCGCTACAGCTGACGGTGAAGGCGGTGTAGCCCATCCCCCGGATTTTTCTCTCACTCCGCCAAGGCCAACGGGAGGAGCGCGGGCCTTTCCTCTCGTGATAGGTAAACGGACGGGGTCAATAAGGAGGT
>JAJDZM010000154.1 GCA_022824615.1 Candidatus Binatia bacterium
CGGGACACGGGATGCGTTTCATCCATCCCATTGAAGAAACCCGTGCCGCAGTCGAGCGCTCCGGCCCTCCCCAGGCCCCTGCCCCGAATGACTGTCCGGTGCTGATTGCCGCGGCAACCACTCAGGCACATTCAGGGCGACACATCTGTGGCGGGCATTTCAGCCATGTGCACTCGCCCATCGAGATTCCGGAACACGAAGCCAAGTTTAACGGACGGATAGAACGCCCGGCTATCGCCAATCGCGTGCTCAACCGGGCGGAAATCGAACGCGTCCTGCAAGGTCCCCGACCCCTCCCGACCGAACTGCGGCCGGCGCTGGTTGCGGCCTGGGATTTTGCGGCCAATATCGTTCCGAACGCGGCCTCGACCCAGGTGCTGGACGACTCCTTGCACCGCCTGCACGGTCACTGCATCAACATGCCGTCGCGCGGCATGCCCGGTCACAACTGGACTGCGGATCATATGAGTTTTACGGCCGCGCCACAGGAGTACGGAGCGATTCATTTTCATGATGACGCCGTAGACGACGCGCGCTGGGAGGTTGATTTTGCTCTGACCGTTCCCGAAGACCTGAAAAGCGGAGTGTACGCCGCCCGCCTGCGTTTGGGCGGGCAGGACACGCCCGGTAGTGAAGACTATATCCCGTTCTTTGTTCGTCCCCCGGCGGGCAGACCCACCGCCAGGATCGCGGTGATCATTCCCACGGCCAGCTATATGGCCTATGCCAATGAAAACCTCAGCGCGGACTCGCAGGTTGCCCAGCTCCTGACCGGCCGCGTACCACTGATGCAACCAGGGGATCTCCTGCTCCAGGAAAAAGACGGTTACGGCTACGGCACCTACACCGTCCATAGCGACGGTTGGGGGGTGCACATCTCCTCGCGGCTGCGGCCCATTCTCAATATGCGGCCCAAATACACACACGTGCTGTCGCCCTCGGTCTGGCAACTGAACGCCGACCTGCATCTGACCGACTGGCTTGAAGCCCTGGCGTTTGACTTTGATGTGCATACGGATGAAGACCTGCAACGTGAAGGGGTCGAACTGCTCAAGCAGTACCGTGTCGTGCTGACCTGTCACCATCCCGAGTATTGCTCGGAAGAAATGCTGGACGCCTACGAAGCCTACCAACAGCAAGGAGGTCGCTGGCTCTACCTCGCCGCCAACGGTTTTTACTGGTGTACGGTATTTCACCCCGACAATCCCGCCCTCATCGAGGTGCGCAAAGGTGACAACGGCACGCGGGCCTGGACCATCAGCCCAGGGGAGTATTGCAACGCCTTTGACGGAAAACATGGTGGCCTGTGGCGGGTACGGGGCAGGAACATGAGTAAGCTGACCGGTGTAAGTTTTACTTCGTTCGGTCTGACGGCCTCAAGCTATTACCGCCGAGCCCCGGACAGCTTCCGGTCGGAATGTGCCTGGATGTTTGAGGGCATCGGCGAAGACGAGCCGATTGGGAATTTCGGTCTGGTCGGGGGCGGAGCCGCCGGGCTGGAACTCGACCGCTACGACCTGGAACTTGGAACGCCCCATAACGCTTTTCTGCTCGCCCATTCCGAGGGCCATAACGATATTTTCGTGACGGTCTCAGAGGAGTCGACGTTCAACGCGCGCGGCTATTTTGCGGCCGGGGGCACCGGCGACCAGAATCCCTATATCCGGGCGGACATTGTCTACTTCAAAACACCGAATGACGGGGCGGTGTTCTCGGCCAGTTCCATGGCCTGGTGTGGCAGCCTCTCTCACAACAACTACGACAATAATGTGTCGCGTCTGACCGCCAATGTCATTCGCGGCTTTCTCCAGGACGGGCCGTTGCCGTAAGGAAAATATTGCAGAGGGGTACCGGCAAGCCTGTGTCTGTCTTGTATTAAGCGGCATGCTCAATGGCTTCCTCAAGAAGCTCATGCAGCAGGGTTTGATACGGTTTTTGTCTCTTTGCCGCCAGTCTCCGTAGTTTGGTAAGCAGTCCGGGATCAAGCCGAATCGCGATTAATTGCTTGGAGTGATCTTTCCTGGGCCGACCAACGCGTCGGCCCCGTGACAGCTCTTCGCCGCTCATCTCCGGAATATCGCTGAAGTCAATTTTGGAGTCTGGCATATGCCGCACGTTCTTTACGCGACGCTTGGCGTGCACTGATGATTCGGGTTGTTTCTGTGCCATTTGTATATCCCAGGAGAACATATTTCTGTATATACAAAAATATAGAGAAAGAAGGACGATTATTCCACCTTCCTCCCAACGGACACTCTCATTTACTTGGCCGAAAGACCGATAGAGAGGTGAGATGAAACCGCTCACCCGCTGCGCATGGGCCAGAAACACGCTGGCGATTCAGTACCATGACGAGGAATGGGGCGTACCGGTGCACGACGACCGGACATTGTTCGAGTTTCTCATCCTCGAAGGAGCCCAGGCCGGTCTGAGTTGGGATACCATCCTCAAGAAACGTACTCACTATCGGATCGTCTTTGACCACTTCGACCCCGTTCGTGTCGCCCGCTACACGCCACGTAAAGTTGAACGGTTGCTGGCCGACCCCGGTATCGTGCGAAACCGGCTGAAGGTCGAGTCCGCCATAAAGAACGCGAACGCCTTTCTCGCTGTCCGGAAAGAGGCGGGCAGCTTCGACATCTATATCTGGCAGTTTGTCAGTGGGCGGACGCGCCAGAACACGTGGCGCACCCTGCAAGAGGTCCCGGCGCGTACCGTGCAGTCGGACGCGATGAGCAAGGACCTCAAGAAGCGCGGTTTCTCTTTTGTGGGGTCAACAATCTGTTACGCCTTCATGCAGGCCACCGGCATGGTCAACGACCACACCACCGACTGTTTTCGCTATGCTGAAGTAGAATCCCTTAGCCAGTAATGACGATCTTGCCAAAATGTGTGGCGCTTTCCATGAGTTTCAGAGCCTCTTGGGCTTCCTCAAACGGATACACCCGATCAATCACCGGCTTGATCTGATTCACAGCCATGGCTGTATTCATCTCTTCAAACATCTCGCGTGAGCCAACATAGACACCTTGAAGTCGGAGGCTCTTCATCAGCACCGGAATGGGATTCACCTCACCGTCCGTGCCGGCCAGAATCCCGATCAAGCCAACAAAGCCGCCGACCCGCGTGGCCTCCATCGACTGCACCAGTGTCCCGGCTCCGGCGACTTCAACCACCTGGTCCACCCCCACCCCATCGGTGAGTTCCAACACTTTTTTGCCCCACTCGGGTGTGGTCTTGTAATTAATGACTTCAGACGCCCCGAGTTGTGTGGCGCGTTCGAGTTTTTCGTCGCTGCTCGATGTAATAATCGCGCGTACCCCGGCGGCTTTGGCAAACTGAAGGGCGAAGATCGAGACGCCACCGGTTCCCAGAATCAGGATCGTGTCACCGGCTTTCATATTGCCTAGCGTGACCATACTCTGCCAGGCGGTGACCGCGGCACAGGGCAGGGTGGCGGCGTCTTCATACGTCATATAATCGGGGATCGTCACCACCCCATCTTCGTGTAACACGACCAGTTCGGCCCATATGCCGTCCAGAGCACCACCGAGCGCTGAGGCCGCATGGGCCGCGTCCGGTCCACCGGCCAGCCAGTTCTGAAAGAAAATACCCGCGACCCGGTCGCCCGGCTTGACCCGCGTCACGCCCTCGCCAACGGCTACCACCTCGCCCGCACCATCGGACAGGGGAATCAACGGCAGCTTGAGGCCCCGCATCCCGCCGTATTTGACGGTCATGAGGTCACGATAATTGAGAGACGTGGCTTTGACCCGGACAGCAATCTGACCGTGACCGGGCTGCGGGTCTGGCCGGTCCGCGAGGGTTAAATTTTCAATGCCGAATTCCTGATTGATTTGCCACGCGCGCATGTCGCCGACTCCTTCCTTCTCTATGCAGAAAACGCTTTGACTATCGAGCGCCAGCGGGCATCGTTCACACCCGGACGGTCGGGATGGTAGAAGGCCACCCGGTCGAGCAAGCCGTCGTATTTTTCTTTGAGCATGGCCGGGACTTCATCCGGGGAGCCGGTCACCGCATACTCGTCCAGCATCTCGTCGGTCACGTCATTGGCCATGGCCTGCCATTCGCCTTTGGCCGCCTTGGCGTTCAGGCGGAGACACACGTCACCCCAGCCGTGGACGTCCAGCACGGGTTGATACGTTCGGGTCGAGGCATAGAACGCGATCTGCATGCGCACCTTTTCGCGCATGGCGTCCATTTCTTTCTGCGAGTCACCCATAATCACAAAAGACGAGCTTGAGATCACAACGTCTTTTCGGCTGCGACCGGATTTTTGTGCCCCCTCTTCGATCTGGGGGATCACCCGTTCACGCAGAAATTTCGCGGAGTGAAACGGGTGGGCGTGAAAGCCGTCGCACAGTTCGCCCGCCAAACGGCAGATATACGGGTTCACCCCGGCGATATAGATGGGAATCTGCGGATGGTCGATTTTTCCTGGAGAAAAGGCCGGGGTCATCAGCGTATGCTGATAAAACTCGCCCTGAAAGTCCAACGGCGTGCCGTTTTGCCAGCAGTCCCAGATCGCCCGCAGCGCCAGAACAATCTCGCGCAACTTCGGACCCGGTGATTCCCATTTCACGCTATACCGACGCTGATTATGGCCCTTCACCTGGGTGCCGAGGCCCAGAAAAAAGCGCCCATTCGAGGCGCGTTGCAGGTCCCAGGCCGTATAGGCCAACGACATCGGACTGCGCGGAAACGACAGGGCAATCGCTGTGCCAAGGGTGAGTTTGGTGGTGGCGGTCGCCGAGACGGCGAGCGACAGGAAGGGGTCGTGCTGGTTCTCCATGCTCCACACCCCGTCAAAACCCATGTCCTCGGCATTGCGCGCAATCGCAATCGCCTCGTCGAGCGAGCGGGCGGTCAGTAAGCTGTCGAGTTTCATCTGTCTCCTTCTCCGTTACGTGGCGGGATCGCCGGCGTGATCAGGTCGTAGTGGACCGTGCGTTGCAGCCGCCCTCTTATCAGTTACCCGCCAGATGTCCAGAGTGGCTCTCAACGAGGACTGAAAGGAGAACGTGCAAAACGACGGTCGAGTTCCTGCTTCGCCTGTTTTCGGAGCTGGATACAATTTCTATAGCGCCAGCCGGTCCTGAGCCAGTCCCACACGCCCCCTTTCTGCAAAGGATTCATGGCTTGAGCAAAGCTCAGCACACCGGACTGCGACTTTTTGATTTGCAGCAGGACGGGGAGATTTTTCAGAACAGGCCCTTCGAGCGTCGTACCACTCGGGTGGAAGCGCGGACCACTTCTTCTCAATGATAAGAGAAACGCCGTTCGGCCCGGGACTGAACCCACCCTCTGCGGGAAATTAACGTCTAGTGTTTGTCCAGTCGTTCTCCCTCCAAGGAATCGACTTGGCGCAGCTGCGGAAAGATACGCGCCCACAGGCCGACAACGGCCAGGGTGCCGAGTCCGCCCAGCACCACTGCGGGCACAACCCCAAACCAGGCTGCGGTGACGCCGGACTCAAATTCTCCGAGCTCGTTTGACGCCCCAATAAAGACCGATTCGACCGCGCTGACCCGGCCGCGCATCTCGTCCGGTGTTTTCACCAAGACCAGGACCCGACGAATGACCACGCTGACCATGTCTGACGCGCCCAGGATGGTGAGGGCCAGTAGCGACAGCCAGAGATTGTGAGACAGCCCAAAGACGACAATGGACAGCCCGAAAACTCCGACTGCTCCCAGAAGAATCGCACCCGCATGGCGCTGAATAGGCCGGCGAGCAACGATCAGCGCCGTAACCAGCGCGCCGACTGCCGGAGCGCTTCTCAGCAGCCCGAGCCCCCAGGGACCTACGTGCAGAATATCCCGCGCATAGACCGGCAGCAGAGCGGTTGCTCCACCCAACAGGACGGCAAACAGGTCGAGCGATGCGGCACCCAAGACAACCGGCTGACCCCGAATAAAGGAAATCCCCGCCACAACAGACTTCCAGGTGGCAGCCATCTGCTCTCTCTCGCGGTGTTCAATACGGATGGTGTTCACTAAAAAGGCGGAAAGAAGAAACATCAGCACACAGCAGCCATACACCGCCTCCGGTCCAACGGCGTAGAGAAAGCCGCCGATGGCTGGACCGACAATGGTCGCGACCTGCCACGAAGACGAACTCCAGGCCGCAGCATTGGTAAAAAGGCGTTGAGGAACGAGATTGGGCATCAGCGCGACCGAGGCCGGAAACTCAAAGGCGCGGGCCGTCCCGAACAGGACAAGCACCCCAAAGAGGAAGAGCGTATTCGTGCCGCCCTGCAACGTAAACGTCAAAAAGAGCACAGCACATATCTCTTCAACGATTATACAGAGCGCCATCACGTTTCGCCGGTCATAGCGGTCGGAGTCGTGACCGGTAACCAGCGCGAGGCCGAGCGACGGGAGAAATTGAGCCAGGCCGACCAGGCCGAGGTCGAGCGGTCGACGCGTCAGATCATAGATCTGCCAGCCAATGGCCACCGCCTGCATTTGAATGGCCAGGGTGACACACAGCCGGGCGGCCCAATAGCGCTGAAAGCCGGGGTAGGTAAAAGCCGAGACTGAAGAAAGGGCTGTCCGTTGTTCCAAAAAATCCGCCTACGGGGACCCTATTTTTCTTCACTGCGCTGCACGATTCAGATGTGCTTCTTTATATGCTTTCAACACCGCATTCATGCGAGTCTGATAGCCCGTGCCCTGCGCTTTGAACCACTCCAGCACATCGTGATCAATCCTGATGGTGATGGTATCCTTAGGCCGCGGCCAACGAATTTTCGCACGTTTGAAGAAGTCCTCGTCCAACTCAGGAATCTCTGAGTAGTCAAGGTCCTCGTCCTTGGTCGCATCAACTCGCTTCCAGTCCGTGCGACTTTTCCCACCGACCCTCATCGCCGTCAGTTCCTCGGTAGTATAACTAACGATTTTTTTGTGACTGCTTTGTCTCGAAGAAGGCTTCGTATTGTTTTTTTTCACGCTTATTTGCCTTTCTTAAAGAAATAATGCGAAGAGTATCCTGGCCACGCTCTGTGTACACAACAACCATGAGCCGTTGCTGTAAGAACCCGTACCCAATAAAACGATTCTCTCCTTAGTCCTGCCTCAGGTCTTTGGCGGTCAGTAGCGGGCCTGAGAATATTTCGGGTACATCAATAAAATCGATTCCTCTCTCCCGTAGCGTTTGTTGCCGTTTTACCTCGTCCCACTCAAACTTCACCAGGAAAGTGTAAATACAATTTGTAACCTCGTCAATGAACGAATTTCAAAAACGATGCAAACTCAACCGACGTTCGATCCTGGTGTATTCACGAACTCGCCAGCGCGGGCCGGTGTGGTGAGATTCTCCCGGAGTGAGATGACTATAGCGGGCCATCGGCGCTTTCACGACGATGGCGAGGCGGGAGTTTATGTTGCTGACCAGCCTGACCAGGCCGCGGGTGCAGTGGCCGCTTCGGCCGCTTCCACAAGCGTGTCTGCAATGAAGTCCAGCCCGGCTTTCTCCAGTCGGACGGGGAGCCGGACATCGCAGGTTCGTTCGAGGATTTCACGGGTCTGCGAAAGGTCGTCTTGCGAGTCGGTGAATCCCCAGTTCCAGAACGCCCGCGCGTTGTCCTCCGAGAGCCCGAATATCTCAACCTGAACGCCCTTTTCCCTGGCGAGGCGCTGAAACTCAGCCGCGTGCTCGTCGGTATCGAACCTCCTGAGCGAGAACTGTATCGAATCCGGGGCGCGAACCTCGTTGGGCAGGGGTTCCGGAACGCCGAACCAGGGCGAGGCATTCAGCCTCGCCGCAAGATAATCGTGGTTTTCGCGTCCTTTTCTGGCGCGGCGCGGAATGTCTGTCATCTGTGACAGGACGACTGCGGCGGAGAGATTGTTCATTCTCAAACCATAGAGGGGCAGTCTGTTTTGCCAGCGCACGAACCGGTCATTCACGAGCGCGTGCTTTTTCCAGGTATGCTCGTAGGCTCCGGACATAATGATGGCACGCGCAACCAGATCCGGATCTCTGGTGATGAGCATTCCTCCCTCTCCGGCGTTGACGAGCTTGTACGACTGAAAGGAGAAGCATCCGGCCCGACCAATCGTGCCGATCTTCCGCCCGGACCACGTTGTGCCCAGCGAGTGCGCGGCATCTTCAATAACCGGAATGTGTCGTGCTTCGCATAGCTCCATTATTGCGTCAATGTCCGACGTATGACCCCGCATATGACTGAGCAGGACGGCATGGATTCCGAGTGTGAGCTTTTTTCTGAAGTCGTCCAAGTCGACACGCAAGTTCGGACCCGTGTTCACCAGGATCGGCTTGCAGCCCGCATGCACGACGGCGGAGGGAACGGCGGCGAAGGTGAATGCCGGTACGAGAATGCGCTCGCCGGACCCCAGCCCCAGGGCCTTCAACGACAGGAATATCGCGGAGGAACAGGAATTCACTGCACACGCGAAGGGCACGCCCATGAAATTCGCGAATTCCTTCTCAAGGCGGGTGACGGGGGCGTCCGTGTCCGCCGTATAGCGGAACAGGTCCCCGCTCTGGAGCATCCCAAGGATTTCGGCGGCGGCAGTGGATGGAATAGGCTCGGCGGTGTGCGACATTGGCTGCATCCTGACATATTCCTCGTTACTTGACCGGCGGAGGGAGTTTCGAATATCCGCGATCGCGGAAGAACTCGATGCACTCGTCTGTGAGAAAACCCTTGCCGCTTGCGAGTTGTGGCAAGTCAAACCCCCCTCCGGTGTTTGCCTCAATGAGAATCGGTCCGGCTTGCCCGACGGCGATATCCATGGATTGGTAACGGCAGGGCTCGAACACCCAGGCCGCCTTCTCGGCCAATGCGAGGATGCGGTCCCACATCGGAACCCGTTCCCCGAGGAGTGGCCCGCCGGTCTCCGGGTGTTCCGTGTAATCTGTGGTTCCAAGAGCGTCTTTCGATCTGACAGTCAAGATCGTCCCGGTTTCAGGACAGACGTTGCAAGCCAGATTGCCGGGACGCCAGAAGTTGTCGGCCACATGTTTGCCCGACGGCAGTTTCAGAACGGCAAAGGGGACCCTCATGCCGTCGTCGGTAAGGAGAATGCAGACCCTGACGGTCGCGAGCGCGTCGATATACCGATCGAAGAATGTGTGATTGCGTTGCAGGCTTTGCAGCAGGTAAGGAGTGTCGCGTATCCGTTTGTCGAGGAAGGTCTCATAATCGACCCAGCCTTCGTTCTTGAGGCGAATGCGTTTGGCATCCGTTTCCAACACTACCATCGCACCCCAACTGCATATTCCGCGATTTTCCTTCGCGAAGTACGGCAGCGCATCGGGGGAGGTCGAAAAGTCTCGCAGTTCGTCGACGGTCGAAATCTTGCGGGTCCCCGGGTAGTGACGCGGGCGGCGGTTGATGACCGCCAAGGTCCGAGGTACGGGAATATTCGATCCGGCAAGAGTGTGGGAGCAGAGCCACTTGTCCTCGGTCACGGCCTGGAACGTCATGTCGCAACAGGTGTGCGTAATGGGCCAATGCAGCCGATTCGTAATAAAGCGTGATTGCTCTTCGGGGCTGTTCCGCTCCTGGTCGTAAACGGCCCACTGTACATACTCGGCAAGAGTGAGTTTTCCACGGCCGCGCAGCAGTCGTAGATACTCACGAACCAGTGCCAGCGGGCGGCGACCGCTTTTCTTTACGGCGTGCCGCAGATACTCTCTGCCGGTTAGTTCGCTGTCGTAGAAATCCCTGCGATCGCGTGTGACCGCGTGCTCGCTGTCTGCTGTACTCATTCGCATTGGCTCAATTCGCAAATGTTAAGATACATATGGTAGGTAAAGATGTCGAGGGAGGGGAACCCTAAGTAAGGGACCGTAAACGAGAAATTCCGAAGCGAACCAGGGATAACATACCCGACTGGATATTAGACGACACTGTAAGTGTGTCTGACCAGATTGCAATGAAACCCGACGTGCTTGAGGACTTCCTTGGGGAGTCAGTCAGACCGCCTTGCCGCTTCTGGCTTTTCGGATAGTATCCAGTTTGGGGCAACGAGAGGAAATAACGATGCCAGAATCAGTCCTCATGGTTGAGAAAGCCGACGGGGTCGCAACCCTGACCCTGAACCGCCCGCAGGCGATGAACGCCCTGTCTCGTGAACTTCGACTCGAAATTGTCAGTGCCTTTGCAGCATGGTATTTTTTGGTGGAATTCGTCTTGTTGTTTTTGTAATAGCCTTCGTAGTTTTGATGATTGGTGTGAGCCGTGCCGCCCGGCGTGTGCATATAAGGCGGGTCAAACACAACACAGTCAATTGATTCGTCATCATATGGCAGCTTGCGGCAATCTGTTCCTGTGGAGAGGTCGGTCGGCAGGAGTTGAAAAGCGCCCTCTGGGATTTTCCGCCAGAAAACCCCTTTTCCATACGTTACATCTGCCACTTTGCTCCCAGGTGGAACGTACAAGGAAAGAATGTGCGGAAAAATCTCATCATTCGCGCCGGTATGTGCGCTGAATACCAAATCATTCGTTGGTATACCGTCCGGTGATTTCCGTTTTTTCTTTGATTCCGCCATTTTTTGCTCAATCAATCGTCGCGAAGATGAGCGGGTAAAGACAGTTGATCTCGTTGGAATGATGACTATAAGAATCAATCTATCGCTTGTCAAGCCGCAACCCCTGAACGGCGTGTGAGAAGATTAAACGGGCTGGACATTCCATCGGGGCCGAGAGCATTGATGTCCGGTGAGACTGGGTGCAGGGACCGCGCCGCGTTACCTCTCTAGCGCTAACACTCCGATGGCCCGCTCGTCCGGCACCATACCGCCCTTGGGGCTCAGCGGCATGATACACACGTGGGACGCCCCCGCCTCATAATAGGCGGCAATCCGCTCGCGAATTTTTGCTTCGTCCCCCCAGGCAATGACCGCGTCCACGAGTCGGTCACTGCCGCCGTTTGCCATATCGGCGTCAGTAAAACCAACCTCTTTGAAGCGTTGGACGTAGTGATCGATTTGGAGATAGGTCTGCATATAACGGCGGGCGGCAGCGCGGGCCGTATCCGCGTCCGACTCCAGCATGACGCCCAACTCGGCACACAGCCACGGTTCCGGTCCAAGGGCCTTACGGGTCGCCGCAATCTGCTCAACTACAGTAAAATAGGTATGCGTTCCCTGAGTCTGAGTTGCGGCCAGGGCCAGCATCTTGGGCATCATCCCGGCCAGCACCACGGGCGGCTCGTTTTGCGGGGTTGGCGCGG
This sequence comes from Candidatus Binatia bacterium, assembly GCA_022824615.1. Lineage (GTDB taxonomy): Bacteria > Desulfobacterota > Binatia > Bin18 > Bin18 > Bin18. Next base: position 11,226 of record JAJDZM010000154.1, read on the forward strand.
CGTACGGTGCGGCTTTCATCTTGGTCAGATATTCACGCATGAAGCTGAGCGGCTTGCCATACGGAATGCCACGCCGGGCGTTGCCCTGCGCATTGCTCACTCCCAAGCCGAGCACAAAGCGGTCGCCGTATAGCTCGGCGAGCGTGCGGGCGGCATTGGCAATCGCAATCGGCTCATACGCATAGGTCACCACAATACCGGTGGCGATGACCAGACGCTCGGTTTGGCTCAGCAAATACGAGGCAAACGAGAAGCTTTCGCGGCCCAGGGTCTCGGGAAACCACAGGGCGCTATAGCCGAGCTGTTCGACTTTGCGGGCGAGTTGACCGGTCTGTGCGCCGGTGAGGCCATCCAGAAAAGTGAAAACGCCAGGGGGTCGGAGGTCCATACACGGCTCCTGTGGACTAGCGAAAGGCCGGGATAACCTTACTGGTAAACAGTTCCAAATGGGGCTGAATCCAACTCGCCGGCAGGCCCGGCGGCAGCGTCCACGAATAATAATGCGTCAGCGGGGTCTCCAGGGCATAGTCGCGGATCATCTGAATGCAGGTGTCCACGTCTACCACCTGGAACAGGCCGGATTCGCGTAAAGCGTCGGTATCCGGTACTTTTGGAAACAGGGGCATGCCGGCCTTTTCCGACCACTCGGCATAGGCATTGACCTGATAGCGGACGTGTTCGGCGGCTTCATTCCAGGTCTTGTCCGGGTCTTCGGACGGGATCAGCCAGAAATAGCCACCCGCGAGACGAATATCCGTGGTGGACTTACCGACTTTTTCCAAGGCAGTCACATAGCGTTCATACGCCTCCTTCAGCGGGCCGACACCGATATAGCCGTCGCCATACTTTGCCGCCCGCCGGAGTGCTGGCGGGGTAAAGCCGCCAACCCAAATCGGCGGCCGTGGTTGCTGGATCGGCTCCGGGGTGAGCTTGGCTTTGGTCACCGTGTAATATTTCCCCTCAAACGTCAGGGTCTCGCCCTCCCACAGGCGGCGTATGATTTCGAGGCCCTCATTCGTGCGCGCGCCGCGTTCTTTGCTCGAAATCGCGAAGCTCTCAAACTCCTCGACTTTATATCCAACACCCACACCCAACTCGAACCGGCCACCCGAAATCACGTCCACCGTAGCGGCGTCTTCAGCCATCCGGACCGGGTTGTGGAAAGGCAGGAGCACCACGCTCGTCCCGATATGAATTTTCTTGGTCCGCGAGGCGATCGCGGCGGCAATCGGCAGCAGCGAAGGAGAATAGCCATCCTCGATAAAATGGTGCTCGGACAGCCAGATATCGTCGAAGCCGTTCTCCTCTCCCCATACGGTCTGATTGATGATTTCGTTGTAGAGCTGGTCATAGGGGCGTTTCCAGGCAGGCGGGTTGCGAAAGTCGTACCACATGCCAAAGCGAATTTTCGGATTGCCGTTCTCACTCATCGGGCTGTCCTCCTTTGCAATCGATTGCGTATCTTATGGTCTGAGTGGGAAAATGGAAAGCGGACGCTGCTACAATTGATTCGTTGGATGGCCACTCTTCGCTCCGGAGAATCCTGGGTCCTCCCGCCTAGTTGACGGGTCGCGGGGTTCTCTGTATAGCGAACGGGTTTCACACGAGAAGAGTATGGGAGAGAATAGAGTATCTCTCCTTGAGAAAGGTATTGCATGACGGATCAGATTGGCTCTGAAACAAACCCCCTCCGCGTCGCTATTTTCGGCTCGGGACCGGCTGGATTCTACGCGGTTGGCGAACTGCTCAAGCAAAAAGATACTGCTATTCGGGTTGACCTGTTTGACCGCCTGCCAACTCCCTATGGGTTGGTCCGAGGCGGCGTGGCACCGGATCATCAAAAAATTAAAGCGGTCATTCGACAGTACGAAAAATTTGCCAGTCGGCCCGGCTTTCGCTTTTTCGGAAACGTGACCTTTGGCGAAGACCTCCGGCTGGCCGATACCCTGGCCCACTACCATCAAGTCCTGTTTTCAACTGGCGCGGAATCGGACCGGCAGCTCGGCATTCCGGGTGAAGACCTGGTCGGCAGCGATCCGGCGACGATCTTTGTCGGCTGGTATAACGGGCATCCCGATTATCGCGATCTCAACTACGATCTGAGCAATGTTGAACGTGTCGCCGTGATCGGAAACGGCAATGTGGCCATGGATGTCGCCCGCATTCTGGCCCGCTCGATTGAAGAACTCTCAAAAACGGATATCGCCGACTATGCGCTCGAAGCGCTCAAGAAAAGCGCGGTCAAGGAGATCTATCTGCTGGGCCGACGGGGACCCGCGCAAGCGGCCTTCACCAACCCCGAGATTCGGGAACTGACGGAAATGCCGATCACCGATCTGGTCGTTGAACCGAAAGACCTCGAACTTGACGAGGTCAATGCCGAGTTCCTGGCGCAGGCCACAGAGCCGGTACATCAGCGGAATATGGATATCCTGACGGCCCAGATTCCCAAGGGCGAGGGAACGGCCCCCAGGAAGATTCGGGCACGTTTCTTTGTTTCCCCGGTCGAACTCTACGGGACCGAGCGCGTTGAGGGCATGAAGCTCGAAAAGAACCGCCTGGTGAAGGATGACAGTGGGACGCTGCGCGCGCGCGGAACCGGGGAATACGAGGAGTTGCCGAATATTCAGATGGTCTTTCGCTCCATTGGCTATAAGGGTCATCCGCTGAAAGACGTTCCGTTTGACGAGCGCTCAGGGATTATTCCGAACCAGACCGGTCGGGTCATCGACCCGGAAACACAGACGCCTATTGAGCGCCTATATGTGGCCGGCTGGATCAAGCGCGGTCCGTCCGGCGTGGTGGGTACGAATAAGCCGGACGCGATTGAAACCGTCGGGCTCATGCTGGAAGACCTGCAACACGGCAAGGTGCCCAATACCATCAGCGCCAGCGACGAGGCGGTTCCGGCTCTGCTGGCCGAGAAGGGTGTCCGCTACGTCTCTTTTACCGACTGGAAATATCTGGATCAGATAGAAGTCGAGAACGGGAGAAAAGTGGGCAAGCCGCGGGAGAAGATGACGACCGTCGCGGAGATGCTGGCCGCGCTCAATACCCAGACTTTGCAAGCTGCCGCTAAATAATGGCAAACCGCCGTGGAAGTGAGTCGATACTATGAAAGCTATTCGGATACACGAGTTTGGTGCACCAGAGGTATTGCAGCTCGAAGAAGTCGCGGACCTGACCCCTGGGGCGGGTCAAGTCGTGGTGCGCGTGCACGCGGTCGGAGTCAATCCGGTTGAGACCTATATTCGGTCCGGTATCTATCCCAAGCCGCCGACGCCCTTCACGCCCGGCTCGGACGGGGCCGGTGTGATCGAGGCCGTGGGCGCGGGTGTGGACCGGGTTGCCGTGGGCGACCGGGTGTATCTGGCCGGTTCTCTCAGCGGCACGTACGCCGAACAGGCCCTGTGCAAACAGGAGCAGGTACATCCGCTCGGCGAACCAGCGTCGTTCGCCCAAGGGGCCGCCGTGTTTGTGCCCTATGGAACGGCCTATCAGGCGCTCTTTCACTGCGGCCACGCCTCACCCGGCGAAACGCTCTTCGTGCACGGGGCCAGCGGTGGGGTGGGTATCGCTGGTGTACAGCTCGGTCGGGCCGCCGGTATGACGGTGATTGGAACCGCGAGTACGGAACGTGGCCGTCAACTCGTGTCCGAACAAGGCGTGCAGCACGTTCTCGATCACAGTGCCGCCTCGTATCTGGAAGAAGTGCAGACATTGACGGATGGACGGGGCGTTGATGTGATCTTGGAGATGCTGGCCAACGTCAATCTCGCCAAGGACCTCGACCTCCTCGCTATGCAGGGGCGGGTGGTTGTCATCGGCAATCGGGGCGAGAGGAACCAGGGCACGATCGAGATCAACCCGCGGGCGGCCATGATGCGGGACGCCTCCATCATCGGCATGACCTTACGCAACGCCACGCCGCAGGACCATGTCCGCCTCCACTCAGCCCTTGTGGCCGGCTTGGCCAACGGTACGCTCCGGCCCGTGATCGGACAGGAACTCCCCCTGGCCGAAGCCGCACAGGCCCACCGCGCCGTCAGCGGAGCCGGCAAAGCCTACGGCAAGGTGGTGCTGATACCGTAGGGCTGAATCGTCTCTCTGACAGGGCTATATCTTACTATCATATATCCCCCGTCTCAGGCCCCACTGCCCAAACAGACACCAGGCGAAATGATTCTACGTTGTCCAGGTGGTGTCGCTTGCGTCACAGGACAGTGCATATGACAGCAGCACAGAGGTGACACTGTTAGCCTGTTCCCTCAGTTCCGCTCTCTTCTCTACACCAATTGTGACGTTTCCCTTCTGGAGCAGGTCGGCCGTGGCCTGATTTGATCAGCGCAGTCACTAAGTCCTTACGGCTATGCTCCATCCTGTCGTGAGTGTTGTTTTCTATCAGAGAATCAGTAAACAGAAAGAGATACGATATGGACACAACGGTACAGGTTAGACAAAGGGGCACGCTGACGTTACCGGCCAGCCTACGAGCGCGGTACAACATTAAGCCAGGGGATACATTCAGAATTGTGGACCTTAACGGTATCTTAGTTTTGGCACCTATGGTCCTTATGGTGCCCGAATTGGCACGAGAGATAGAACGCGCTCGGATTGAGGCCGGCCTTAGCGTCGAAGATATGCTTGATTCGCTGCGCGACCAGCGGGCCCGATACGTTCAAGAGAGGACTTAAAGAGAGGCCTGACTACCCATACTTCCAAAATCAATCTGGATGTTGGAATAGACCTCGTTCAGGCTGGAGATACGCTCCCACGGAACGCCTAAACCTTCGCGGCTGTTCCCCATCATCATGGGTTGCAGGTCTTCTCTGGCAAGCGGCTGAGCATCAGTAAAAACGAGCACGCCGGCTGCGGTAATCTGAGGTTGATCGAACTCGATAAAGCGGTCGGTTTCCCAGATGGCATCCTGCATCGTCAGCGTCAGCATCTTTGTCTCGCCCGGTTGGAAGAGTCCGTCGGGCTCCACCTGCATCGTTGGAATCTCGTTTTGCAAATCCGAATAGAGGTCTTGCGTGGCAGGGTTGATAAAAGACAGATAACTGGTCGTGAACTTGCGTAAGACCACCGCTTGATCCGAGGCGTTTGTGGCTTCAACCTGCATGCTCAGGGATCGCTCGGTGGTGTTATAGCGCAACTCTTTGACCTCGGTCTGGACGGCACTTGGGACCGGGAGGCCGGACAGGTCCCACATTCTGGCGGCTTGGTGTGGAATGATCGGTGGGCGGCCCGAGTTCGTGACCAATAACCCTCCGATAACCACGACCACCAGGACCACACCAAAAATAAGAGACGTTCGACGATCAGCGGGCGTGATTTGTTCTTCATCAACCCCGTTAACCAGCAGAGCGTAACGGACGAGCATCGGCCGTCTGGCCCAATAGACAAGCCAGGCCAGCCCGAGAATCCCAAACGCAATATGCCAGCCGACAACCCGCCCAAACCCGTAGTGCTCCAGGTCTATGGTCTCGCCGGTTGCCGGAATCTGTACGGTATAGGACGGCGGGGCGTCGCCCGGCACAACGGTGATCCACTTGGCCGGACCCACCAGCCCGCCCGTACCGGACAGATTAATCAGCGGGTGGACATGATACCGGCCCGGCTCGCGTGCCTGGAGAATCATCTTAAAATCGTAAATCTCTCCTAACTCAATATTAAACGCGTTCTGGATAAAACGGCCATTCACCCAGCGTTCGCGTACGGCGAGTTTCGGACCCGGCACCAGGACGCCAACCCATGCCAACTCCGGCGTGGTCAGCATGCGCGGCCAGGAGTTCATCGCTCTGAACTTGCCGGTGACGGTCATAGTCTCGTTGACCGCGAGCCGCTCGTGCGAGAACTCCACATTGAAGAACGAGATCCCGCGCATGCGGATAAACGGTTCGAGGTTGTGCTCACCATGGGCGTGGACAACCGGCGCCTGCATAAACGAGGCCCCGAACACGCACAGGCAGGTGAGGCTGACGGCGAGGCAGGCTTTTCCAAGTGGAGACATGCAGGCCTCTACCAGTCAGGTTTGGCGCAGGACTTTCCGCATCGGCAGAATACCGAGCAGTTTCCCCAAGCCGATACCAATCCAATACATAAAGGTACAGGCGATACCGGCCATTAATATGCTGATCCAGATACGCTGGCCCAGGAAGGCTTGCAGCGTGCCTTCATCAATCCGGCGTAAGTACTCCGGGGTCTGGGGGCGGATGAAGTAATAGCCCATCAAATCGGCAATGGTGAAGGTCTTGCCAAACAGCGTCACCGGCTGCAGGAAGGGCATGAGCATCAGCCAGTTCACGGGATAAAAGAGAAAACCCCATAAAAACCCACCAATCAGGCTCGTCACCAGATAGCTGCGTGACCAAAAGAGAATCAGGTCAAGCGCCAGTGCCATGGGAATCGTTGTAGCCGGCCAGATGAAATTAATCGGATAATACTCCATGCTGTAAAAGCTGAAGATCCGACTCAGCCAAGCTCCGATCAAGACAAACACCGCGGTAAACGTGGCCCCCAGCGGCAGGCGCAGATAGTACCAGGCCAGATAGTGGCCCACCGCAGTCACCAACAGAGCGGAGCTCGGGCCGGCGATCGGCCACCACAGCTTGTCTTTCCAGTCCACCCAGAAATCCCAGTCACCCATATAGAGCATACGACTGACGTGGGGGATCACGGTGAAGAAGCCGATCAGGGCCAGGAGCAGGATGACATCAAAGACCTTGGCCATCTTGTGCTGGCCAAGCACAGCAAGCTCTTCGGCCTTCATTTTTTTAACCTCTCCTGAGGCCCGCCCCTTCCTGAACGCCGTGCAGTGCGACGATGAGTAAACGTGCCCTCAACAGACATGTAAATATCGGCGCGTTTACTCATGAGTCCGCCGGTAGACGAGTCGGTAGCCTACGATGACGCCTTCGCCTCGGTTGACGCCTGCTGGGCTATTTCTCCCAGGTTTTCAAAGATGCGTGGCACGGTCTTAAAGAGCAGCGCAAACCCGGCAAAAAAGAAATACGTCGCCCAGGCAAACGGCCAATGGTAGGGCTGCACAAACAGTTCTTCAGTAATCCAGCTTGAGTGTCCCAGTTCATTAAACGCCACATTGGCGAACAAGAACCAGCCGCCGGCCGGAAACAGCAGATAGCAGATGGGTATGCCTTTGCCCCCCTCACCGACATACAGATGATGCAAGCGGTTATAGGCGTACCAGGAGCTGACGCCAGTCATGATGATCAACATGGGAAAGGTATAGAAGAAGAGCGGAATGTGGCTGGGCGTAAAGGCTGTATCGCGCACCACAATTTGGTGCCATACTGCGTCTTGCTCGGCAAAATAGCTGACCCCAAAGCCAAACATGGCCGCCACCGCGACCGTAGCCCAGAGTTTGCCGATGTGATTAAGCTCGTGCTCGGGGTCGATTCGTCCCAACTCTTTTCTCTGAACGGCACAGGTCGGACAGGGTTTGCGATAGGCCGTAAAGCCGATGATGGCGGCGGCGATAAGGACGATCCACTCGACGTACAGCAGACCCAGCCAATAGGTCGCAAATTCGGGTGTCGTCGCGTCCATACCAACCGGGAACCACCACTCACCCTGCCACAGCCTGATGAGCAACAACGACAGCAGCCCCAGGCCGCCGCCTATGACCAGAAAGCGCACGAACGGCATCTCGCCGTGCGCTGTTTTGTCGTGCTTCACTTCCTCTATCTGGACGGCCTGCCTTTCGACCGAAGCTGATATAGACGTTGCTGCCATCGAAGGTCCCTCCCCGCTATTGATCAGCACCAGGGGCTGTGTCTTGAACAAGCTTGAAACGGTAGCAGTACCCCCATATAGAATGCCAACCCTGTACCACACATCCTCCAAAATATGCAAACAGAGCTTTGAGTTCTGTCTCTTACGGATTGGGCTCCCCGTCCTCAAACACGCCCGGCTCATGCCAGCGGCGGCTGACGAGCAGTTTCCCGGCGTGGGGCCGTTTCTTGCGAAAGCCCAACAGGTGAAAAATCTCCATCACAAACCAGCGGGCGATGCGTGGCTCGACAATCAGGGTCGTGGCCTGGTCCGGATGTCTGCGTACTCCGGGTAGTAGCGGTAAGAGTCGCTCAAGCCGGAGGTGGCGCAGCCACACCGCGAGGCGCAACCAGAACTGCCGGACTGTTCTGACCAGGAAAAATCCGTCCGCTCCCTGGCCCTGATAGAGGGGCATCAGAATCTGGCCGGACTCCTGAGCCCGAATCTGTCCGTGACGGTCACGGGCCAGGAGCTGGCCCCGCCTGACCGGCTGGAAGTTGGTGAAGCCGGGCTCCATTGCAAAGTCGTCGCCGGCTTGGATCAGATGGTGATAGCGGATCTCCAAGACCGGATAGACCGGCGGCTCGGGCAGTGTCTTTTCGGGTGCGTTTTGGGACCGGAGACAACCGGCGGTTGTCAGGACGCTCCAGATAGCCGCAATATGGTTCTGCACTGCGCTTGGCGAAGCGTGCTGTCCACCTTCAAAACCAATGACGACATGTCCCTGCTCGCTCAGATAATTCAGCAGCGTACCCTCTAGCTGTTCTTCCAGGCCGAGAATGACCGGGGCCTGAAGACCGAACGCAAAGCGACGGTTGGGCAGGCTATCGCCAATCACCACAAACGGCTGACCCTCGGCAGAAGTGGTGTGCAGATCGAGAAAAACTGCCGGTCCCTTGCGCTGCGCCAGCGCTGTTTCTATTGCCGCCAGCAGCTCCCGCTGCTCCTGCTCCTCCGAGGTCGGCTCAGTGCATCGCTTCCCTATCCCTTCGAGGTGCTCAGGTCCCCACAGCCGGTTGAAATCCTCATCAATATACCGACAGTCGCGCGCCAGAGCGGCGCGGTTTCCGGTGAACGCGAGCAGCTTCCCCCGAAAAGGGAGTCGCCGGGCGTGTAAACTGTGCAGCACCTGCTGCAAAGCAAACACCCCAGCCGGCTCATTGCCGTGCATTCCTCCAATGCCAATCACAAGCGGCCCGGGCGTATCGCCGCCATAGCTGCCGAGCAGACGGGGAAAGTTGGGAGACTGAGCGAGAGGTTCGGGCATCAGTCGTTCTGGGCCGACTGTTCAAGCAGACGGGCCGTTATCCTGAGGATGTCATGCTCGGTCACGATTCCGACCAGACGCTCGTCTTTGGCCACCAGCAAAGACTCGCTTTTTTCCTGTTGCATCCGGGCCACCGCTTCTACGACCGGTGTTTCGGGTGGAAGCGTCAGCGGATTCTGTTGCATAACAGTCCCGACCGGGACCGGCTCGCTCTCAGCCTGCCGGACCGACGGTGCACAGTGACGCAGGACCTCAAAGCACGAGATCAGACCAACCAGCTTGCCCTGGTCGTCCTCAACCGGGATATGCCGAATCCGTTTCCAGTCCATCAGCTTGGCTACCAAGTCCATTGGTTCGTTGGGATGGACGGTAAACAGATCGGTCGTCATACATTCTTCAATACGCAGGGCGTGCAATGTATCGCTCCATCCTTCTTCAATTAGGGCCGATGGCCATTCGTGCACCGGGCTTCCTTCCCATTGCCTCAGGGCGGTTGCTGCGGTCAATGCACTCAGCCGCACCGCTTGGGTGTCAGTCTCCCGCATGTCTGCCAATGAGCGCAAGAGCCAGGACGAACCGGTCCGGCCTGTTGCCACCCGTTGTGCGATCACACCCAGGTAGCGCTCGATGTCCGCCGGATTCAGCCCCGCAGTACGGAGTCCGTGCCGGGCCAGCGGTAATAAGTCCTGGCAAATCAAGTCGCGGGCTAGCACAACCTGTCCGCCGAGCCAGGTAAACTGGGCGTCGAGCCCCCTCTGAGCCGCCGCTAGAAAGTTGGTCTCCGCATTATGGAAGGGCATTTTGTGGGTAATATCGCCATAGGTGTGTTGCCCTCCCCGGAGCAGACCCAGGAAGAAGGCAGCATTGGCGACTTCATCAACAACACTGGGACCGGCTGGCAAGACGCGGTTCTCGATGCGGATATGGGCCTTCCCACCTCCGATACCAAAGCAGCCTCTGTTCCAGCGGTACACCGTCCCGGTATGGAGACGCAGGGCCTGTAATTCGGGCAGCCTGCCCTGCTCCAACAAGCGCAAAGCATCTTCCTCTGATGGCGTTCCGATCAGAACCCGAAAACGAGCCAAATCTTCCTGGATGAGTTCGAGTATCGAATGGTCCACCCACTGCTGGCCGAAGCTCACCCGTGGCGCCCGCTCGCGCATATGGGAGCTGGCACGGCGGGTGTCAACAGATTGTTGGAACAGCGGAATCCGCGTCTCGCGCCACAGCCGGCGGCCAAACAGGAGTGGCGAGTTGGCGGCCGCGGCCAGGAGCGGAGCCGTCATGGCCTGGGCGATATTATAACACTGGGGAAACTCGGCCGGCTCGACCTGGTAATGGACCTGAAAACTGGTGCAGCCCGCTTCCAACATGACCGAGTCGTGCTTGAGGCTCAGTTCATCCGCGCCCTTGAGCTGGAATTCGTAATCGCCCCCACGGAGTTGGGTAAGCACGGTATTCAACGCCCGGTAGCGCGGCTTGGGGGTCATATTGGTCAGCGCCAGGTCGGACTTGCGCAGCGTTGGCAAAATTCCACTCAGGACCACCTCGGCCCCACACTGGTGAGCGGCGGCTCTCACTGTGGCGAGTGAGTGGTCGAGTTGGTCCTCAAGCTGACTCAGGCAGTCCCCCTCAAATACTAAGGGGTCCAGATTGATCTCCAGGTTAAACAGCCCCAGCTCTGTGGTGTAATGGGGGTCATCGATCCGCTCAAGGATGTCCAAGGCGCGCGGGGCCGGACGCCAGGCGGTATCCACTAAAAAAAGTTCTTGCTCAGCCCCAATCCGGTGGACCCCGGATTCGATCAAACCACTGTCGAGCATATGCTCCAGCGCGTGGATATCGCGCAGGAGATGGGCGATAAAGCGACGGAGTTGGCCTGAATCAGTATCACGGAGTACGTCTTGATTGCCCACTCTTCTTCCTCGGGCCTGAATGCCTCGGTGGTCTCGAATGCGGTAGCGTATGTTATATGTCATAGGAGCGAAGGCATAGGGCATTCGGTGACAACAATACGGAGCACCACGCGTAGGAACCAACGACAATGGCGAGCAAGGGCCGACCTTTCCGAACCGTCTCTTTTGAGGGCTTTGAGATTCTGGTAGGCAAAGGGGATGCCCAGAATGACAGGTTGACCTTTGAGGTTGCGGAGCCTGAAGACTTCTGGCTGCATGTGGTCAACTTTCCCGGCAGCCATGTTGTGGTGCGTAATCCCGACCAACTCGCAGAACTGCCGCCCGCGGTCTTGAAGCGTGCGGCCCGGCTGGCGGCCTGGCATTCCAAGGCACGCGGCAGCCAGGGCAAAGTAGAAGTGCATCTCTGTCGGGCTACGGACGTGTCCCAGCCACCCGGTTTTCCCCCCGGAAAGGTGCGCCTGCGCCGCTGGCAGAGCCTTAAAGTTTATCCGCTTGAGACGTCTGACGAGTCGTAGAGGTGACGTGAATAACGGTTGGAGGTAGCCCGGAGCGTCATGAATGGTCTGCGTCCCGGGCGCACGAGAGGTAGGATGGTTGCACGCGAGTGCTCTGCAGGTACGGACTTCCCGTAGATATGTACTGAGAGTAAGCCGGGCCAACCGTAAGTAAACAGCCGGTCAAGCAGGATGGCGTTCTCTACAAGCAACGCAACCTCATTAGAAATATGTTAGACCAACCCAAAGACTGAAGCCGTTGAGTTCTGACTCTAATCCAGGCCGAATTCCAGCTTCATCTTAAGCAATGGCTTTTTGAGCCGTACTTGAGGGTCGTGGTAAGGGCCACTGACCTGAAAGGGCAGTAGCGTGAGTCGATCGGTGCTCTGGGCGAGCAGCTTGCCCAATAATGGAACCTTTTCAACAACGCTTGTAATCCCGCGCAACGGAATAAAATCTCCTGTGATATCAAACGTTTTCTGCCGTAAGTTTACTTGGCCTTGAGCGTCCAGACGCACAGCCTCTCCGACGAAGGAGAAATTCTTTGCGGTGAGTTCCCCATGTCTCACAATGACATCTCCGGTCAGCGAAGAAAAGGGAAGTCCTTCTCGGGGGATCTGCGGCAACTGGATGGCTGTCCAGAGCCGAATGAGAATCGGGAGTCGCTGAGCAACACCATCGTGAACGGACAGTGTCAATTCACCATCCCACCCTTCTAGGTCATTCCAGAACGCCCAACTGGCAACCTTGATGTTGCCGTTGGCATCTAAGGTGCCCGAGAGGGGAAGGCCAAGAGCGGCAAAAAAATCTGCCGTATCAACCTGACTCACCTGCGGTGCGAACGAGAGCGCGGACGAGTCAAGCCAAAATGTCCCTTCTCCCCGAACGTGGCCGGCTGAGATACTGGCTTCTTCGAGACGAAAATCAACCTGACGATCATGCCTGTAGACAGAAACTTGGACTGGTTCCGCAGTAAACGTCTTATATTGTACTCGGTCGCAGTGGACATCGATTCGTACCTTGCTCTGTTCTTCTGTCTTTTGCTTCTCCTGATGAGCGGCATTAGGGCTCTGTTCCGCTGTCTTCTGCTTTTGCCCCGGTCGAACGGAGTTAGGAACTAAGATCGATCCGAGATCTAGCTCACCACATTCTAGGCTGGCATGCAGTTCCAGAGGTTCAAGGCTCAGCAGTTCACCCGAACCTGCCACACTCCCGCCGTCCAGGCTGGCCTGCTCAATGACAAATCGCCCCTGCTGTCCCTGCCAGAAGAATTGTCCACGCACGATGTCGAGCGGTTCAAGAAACGACAGCACGTCCATACGGGCCTGACTCAGAGTAATGTTTCCCTCAGTTTCCAGGAGGTGACTTTCAGGACCAAATCGGGCATCTACCCGACCACTGATCTGTCCGTACTGCGGTTGCACCTCCACACTCTTAAGCAGCGGAGCAATGTCTTGGATGGTCGCCTGTGGAATGGACAGAGAAATCTGCCCTTGCTGCGAGGAGGTGAAAGGGCTCGCAATCGTCCCCTCAAGTACCCCAGCAGAGGTCCCAATATGAAAACGAATATCCTGCAATGTCGCAATCTCCGGCGTGAGATGAACGACGCCATATACCTCAGATACGGTCAACCCCCACTCGGGAAGAGTCAGACCGGCTGAACGCCATTCCACCGTCGTAGCATACGAGAGCGGCGTACCACTGCCAGGGGGGAACTGCACACGCAGCCGAAGGTCAGCCTGTCCTGACGGCTGGTGCACGGCTGACAGGAGTGCCTCTCGTTCTTTGCTTGACACCAAGGAGAGCGTAGCTTCCAGATCATCGGCTAGGTTCATCCGTGCGGCGAGTCTGACCCCGAGCGTTGGTGGCTCTTTTGAGAACATCGGACCCCAGTCAGCATTTAGCTCCGTTAGCACAGAGGATCGTCCGTACGAGCCCTTCAGTTTCGAGGCGTGTAGTTGACCATTCTGCAAACGAAGCTGGCCCGAGGCCAGACGAACCGGGAGATTAGTCTTCCCAAGCTGGCCCTGCACCTTTTCAAGCGTGGCGCTAAACGTGAGTGATGCCAGCCATGAGGAGGCGGACAGAGGATTATCCCAGCGCAAGTCCGTCAGGCCGATGCTGACATGCTCAATCGTCATAGGCGCAAGACGGATATCTCGTAGGCTCATCCTCCCCGAGACGTCCGTACTCGCATCCGCCCTTCCGGTATACTTCCCCACAAAGTCTGCACGTGCAGAGGGCCAATCGGCCTCGAACCACTCCCCCAACTCCCGGACGGCAATGTTCTGGAGGCGAATGTCGCCTCGCCATTCTGCTAAAGACGCATTCGGTATCAGCCCCTCGTGCGTGGCGTGAGAATGGAAAACCAGTTGTCCCACCTCTCCGTTCTGTCCCAAGTCTGCACTCAACTCTCCATAGACGCCCCCCGAATCCCAAGCAATCCGTAGCCGTGCGTGGCTAAAGACCATAGGAACTCCGTCGGATGTTTGCTGAAAGACAAGCTCCGCGTCTTCCAGGACAAGTTGGTGAACCAACAGATCAATGGTATAGTGCCCTGAGAAGTCTGCGCGTACTGAGGGCCAATCTGCCCCAAACCATGCCCCTACCTCTTGGACGGCAACATTCTGGAGGTGCAGACCACCTCGCCATTTTACCGGAAACGAGTTCGTAGTTGGTTCCCAGTGGGCGGCGCGAGAGTGGAGCGTCAACTGCCTCACCTCCCCGTTCTGTCCCAGGTCGGCACTCAACTGTGCCCTGACTCCACCGCCCGGCTCCAAAGAAAGCCGTAGCCGCGCGCGGGTGAAGACCAAGGGAACTCCAGTAGATTCCCGCTGAAAGACAAGCGTCGCATCTTCCAAGACAAGTTGGTGGACCAGCAGTTGGGGTGAAAACCAGAGGTTGGTATCGGACGGAGTTTCCTCAGCCTCGGCTTCTTGGGTAAGCGGCTTTACCAGGCGGGAGAACATGCGTGCAACTGGTGTGGCCGGTTCGGCATTCGAGGGCGGTTGCGCGAGCCGGATGCTCGGCTTCAAGACAAAGAGCTGACGAAAGAGGAGTTGTCCGCGTAAGAGCGCTCCGAGATCAAGCACGAGATCAATGCGTTCGGCCGTCACAAAAGGAGCGGGACTGCCATACTCTTGCACGCTGATCGTCTCGAACTGAACTCCCACCCCCTGCCGAAGGGAGAGCGTACTTGATGCAATCTCCACCTCCGCGCGTAAGAACTGTTCCAGTTCCCGTTCAAGGAAGGCGACATAGCGCTGTTCGGACAAAAACCAACCAGTGAGTAACAGGCCCACCAGAACCCCAC
>JAJDZM010000228.1 GCA_022824615.1 Candidatus Binatia bacterium
TGCACCACCTGCGGCGTATTACCGGCCAGGGGATGGGGAATTATGGCAATCGGTACACCGCTCATACCCAGGGTGCGGGACTCGGCCCGACCGAGCGGAGCAAACTCGTCGCTGCAAATAACGGCGGTCGGAACGCCCTGCTTTTCCAGTTCAATGGTGTCGTGGAGACCCCACGACGTGCACGAGCCTCAATCACCGATGGCCACGACAACCGCATCACAGGTTGACAGGCGGGCCATGACCTCCTTGGGTGCGCCGAGCGAGGCATTCTTTTCACCCTTGATAACGGCGAAATCTCCGCAGCGTTCGTGCAGCAGTGCTTCCACCTGTTCGAGCAGCAGACCGGCGTTGGCCTTGCGGTTATTCAGAAAGCCGATAGTTTTCCCGCTCAGGCTGCCGTCTCGTCGGGCAAGCGGCAGATCACCGGCTTGCGCTTCGCCAATCGGACTGAGGACTTCAATCTGTCCCATACGCACCTCCTACGATGATTTCACGGTCTTATGAGTCTCCAGACAAACACTCCAAGGGTCGCCAAGATCGCCAGCCCGATACCCGTGGCAACAATCTCCATCCCGGTCATGGTGCCTCCTTAATCTCCTCGACGAGTTGCTGAATCCGGGTGCGTTGTCTCCAGCCCGCAACCGCTAGACAAAGTGTGACGGATAGCCCGCCTACGGCCAATATCAGTCGTGGAAAAGTAGGTTCTCCAAGAAATAAGCTGATTGATCCTCCACCAATAGCAAGAGCGAATAACGCAGAGATTCGTAACAACTCCGTCTCGAATTTTATCCGTTCCGCCTCTTTATCGGCCATATAAAAGACGGCTATTCCTTTCTCTTGATGTAACCAAAGTCGGGCGTTGGTAGTTACTTTAATCCAACCCTCTTGCCCGTGCAATGGAACGCCGGGTACAGTTTCGGCCACCAGGAATGAAGCCATGGCGAATGTCAAAATCCCGGTTTACTACGATTATGCCTCTTCGCTCAGCTATATCGCCAAGCGCATAATGGAACAGCTCGACGGTCAGCTCGCGATCGAGCTGTTGTGGAAGGGCGTAAACATTGCCCGCCGTCACCAGGGCTGGAAAAACGGCGAGATGATCGGAGACGAGGCCAAAGGCAAAATTGTCCGCATCTCGCGTGAGACCGGCGTCCCGCTGCGTATCCCGGCAAAATGGCTGGACTCGGCCCACGCCTTGGAAGTGGCCGAATTCGCCAAAGACCGCGACCTGTTTGCCGCCTATCACGAAGCGGTTTTTGTGGCCGCGTTTGAGGCAGAGCGGGATATTGGCGACCTGTCTGTTTTGCTCGACATGGCCGAACAGGTTGGCCTACCCGTGGCTGAATTGGAACGATCGCTCCAGTCCGGCGAACTGACCAAACGGGTCCGGGTAACCGAGCAGGAAGCCGCCAGGTTTGGCATAGTCGGCTATCCCACCTTTCTGCTCGGCGAGTTCCCGCTCATCGGCATCCAGCCGGCGGAAACCATGTGCCTGCTGATTCAGCGTTATGTTGATAAAGCACGCGAGCAGGTGGAGCATTAGGGTAGGCATTTCGCCTTTGGGGCGGTATATAGGGAAGAAGAGCGCTATGAATTATCAGGATCGGATTATTCGGGACCCGCGAGTCTGTGGTGGACAACCGGTCATCAAAGGGACGCGAGTAACGCTCAGTACGGTGCTATCGAGCTTAGCTGAGGGAGCAAGCATCATGGAAATCCTGACCGATTTTTCCTCGCTCACAGAAGAAGATGTTCGCGCAGCAATCGCTTTTGCCGCTGCTTCTGCCCACGAAGACCTTCCCGTTCCCGGCGTTCCAGATAATCTGTGAAGATCAAGCTAGACGAAAACCTACCTGCAACACTCGCTCATGATCTGACAAGATTAGGTCATGACTGTGATACGGTCCTTGAAGAAGGACTGAAAGGTCAACTCGATTCCGTTGTATTGAGTTCGGCTCAATACGATCATCGCTTTCTCATTACTCAAGACCTTGACTTCTCCGATATTCGGAAGTTCAAGCCTGGATCGCACGCCGGCATTCTGCTTGCCCGCCTGAGTCTCCCAGGACGACAGGCTTTAGCAAATCGTATCCGGCAAATGTTTACGACCGAAGATGTCGAGAGCTGGACTCAATGTTTCGTAGTGGCGACGGAGCGTAAGATCCGTGTACGCCGACCTCGCTAATCCCCTCATAACTTTTGGTCAGAACTGAACCGAAAACCCCTCGCGTTCGTCGTTTTCTTTGTCAATGACGGACGTGCGGGCGGAAGAATAGTTGCCGGCCGGATAGTAGAGAAAGCCGGACGCGCTCTGGCCGGGCTCGACCGTCATATCCTGGAGTGCGCTGCCTCCGCTCGGGGAGGAAACCGGGGCCACCCGCCCGCCACCTTCGGGCACCAGAAAAATCTTGCTGGCCTCTATGGCATACGGTCGGGGCGTGTTGTTCAGGACCGTCACCCGCACGGGCAAAATCCCGCTCGCCTGCATATCCGAGCCCAGAACGTTCTGGGATTCAAAGCTGTTGAGCGGCACAATAGTCAGTTGGAGGGTGCCGGTTTCGGGGTTGGCAGTTTGATACGCCTCGCGCCGCTGGACCATCTGATACGTCATGGGGAAGCTGTTCACAAAATGGTGGGGACGCTCGGCCGCACCGATCAGCGACGGTACATTGACCGCATTCCGGGCGTCGATGGTCGCGCTGCTCTCGGTACACGTAATCGTGACCACGCCATCGGTCGCGCCTTCCTTGGTGGCCGAGATGCGCCCGGCCTGCCCCGGCCGCGCCAGGTTGTATTCGGCGATGGTGTAGCCCATGGTCTGGACAGCTTTGTAAACCAGTCGGTTCGCCTCTTCACAGGAAGCCGCCGTCAGCTTGGGCTTTTCCCGCACCACCCGAGGCGGTGTCTTTGAGGCGGCACAACTGACGATAAAAACCGAGAGGACACACACAATCAGGTAAGCGGGACGGACAGTCATCTTCATGGATATTGCTCCTTGCAGTCTTGTCTGGTTGGCAGGCATCCTACCATAGCGTCGGTGGGAGATCGACTGGAAGGGTCCTCATTCCTACCCTTCCAGCGGGTCAGAAAAGCCTGTACACTCCCGCCTGTCACGTGCTGCGTACAGCGCAGCTTATCTTTCGGAGGACAGATCAGTGGAATTCAAAGAGGTTGTTGGTCGTAGACGCTCGATTCGGTATTTCCTGCCGTGGCGTCCGGTGGAACGGGACAAAGTCCAGACGATTCTTGAGGCGGCGCGGTTGGCGAGCCGAGCCGGGAATGCCGACTTTGCGCGGGCCATCGTGGTCGAGCGGGATGCCCTGTCAAAGGCCGACCTTGAGTCGCTGACGCTGCCGGTCAATGCCGGCATGATCGAAATGGCACCCATCCATATCTACTGGTGGGGCGACCTCAAGGCCTTTGCCAGGGATATGCCCTCCCGAGCCGCGGAGCAGGTCGATATGGGCATCCTCAATATCAGTCATGGCTGGACGCATACCTTCATCAACGAAGTCGCCTACCCCCAGGTCGTCCAGGCCTTCAGTTCTGACGATGTCCTATGCGCCAAGGTGACGGGCTGTGAAGCGGGTCTGGCCATATCGCAGGCCCTCCTTGCCGCGGTCGATGAAGGACTGGGGACCATGCTGTGTACCTATCCTGAAGAACCCGCCCGCCAGGTGCTTGGTGTGCCGGACTCCTGGACTTCGTTGTGGGTCCAGTTTGTCGGTTACCCGGCAGAGAGCTGGGAAGCCGGCGGCCAACGCCCCCGTCCCTCCCTGGGTGAACTGTTCCACGAGGGGAAATATGGCCAGCCGTTTCGGGGCACAGAGGAAGGCGCGGCCCGGCTGCGGGCCGAGAAAATGATTCAGGACCCGGCGCCCTTCTCGTGGCGCAAAGAGGAAGTCCGGGCGGTGAGCCGGATGCTGGGCCTGCCGGAAGAATAGCCGGAAGATATAGAAGGACACGCACACGATGACGACAGATATAGAAAACACCAAAACGGTTCAGGCCTGGCTGAAGGGCCTGGAAGACCAGTCCGGTGTGTCCCGCGACGAGGGATTGCAGCGCGTGGCGGTCTTACAGGATTTCTGCGCCCTGGTAGACAAAGAGCCGGATCAGATCATTGCGGAGTGCTTGCGCGAGGTTGAGGGCGGGAAAAAAATTCGGGTCAAGGGTCGGCGTTTTTACGCAGACCGGATCACCGAGTTTGAATCCAGCATCGGAGGAGGCGCGGGCGAAAAGCGACAAATGGGGAATTATATCCGCAGCTTTTTGATCCATAACGGCGTCCTGTTACAAACGAGTCCACTGTCATAAGCTGGCCCACGGAATAAGGAGGAGACGATGGATTTTCTCGAAGTTGTTGGTTCACGGCGCAGCATTCGAATTTTCAAACCCTGGGAGCAGGTCGAAAAGGAGAAGATACAGCGGATTCTCGAAGTGGTCCGTTTGACCACTTGTCCGGGCAACCTCCAGCCCTGGCGCGCTATTGTTGTTGAACGGGACAAGCTGTCAAAAGAAGACCGGGAAACTCTGCTGGCGTGTGACAACTATCAGGGGGCGCACGTCAACGCGCCGGTCTGGATCTACTGGTTTGCCGATGTGGAGGGTTCTACCGCCGACACCTTTCGGACCCGGGTTCATGACCTGGTAGACCTCGGTGCGCTACCGACCTTCTACGGCTGGACGCATGAGACGATTGATTCGGCCATTGTCAAAGGCGAGACCGCACCCGAAGGCATGCCGGCCATCCATTCGCTGATTCACGGCCTCCCGCGTGAGGCAGCAGAAGCGGTTGCCCGGCAGGAGACGGTCGGAGCGTGCGCGGTCGCCGTCCTGGCCGCCGTCAACGAGGGACTGGGAACCTGCCTGCACATGGCCGCCTCGGCCGAGAAAACTCCAGAACTTCACGCCGTCCTGAACGCGCCCGAGGGCTGGGTGCCGGTCTGGTGTCAATTAGTTGGCTATCCGGCCGAATCTCCGGATGGGGGTGGTCAACGACCGCGCCTGCCCTTTGAAACGCTCTATTATGACGGCACCTATGGCAAGCCATTTGCGCGCGATTCCAAGGTTGTCGAAGAATTAAAAGAAGAAAAGCTGCTCCAGGAACAAATGCCCAAGCCCGGACGTTTTGAAGAACTCAAGCATCTGGCCCGTATGTTGGGGTTTCCGCTGTAGGGGTATAGGCACCCTCACCCCCAGCCCCTCTCCCAATGGGAGAGGGTAGCTGACGAATGGAGGGAAACACATCAGCCATGAACGACCTGAAATCTTACCCCAGCGTCCAAAAATGGATCGAGAACGTCAATCGCTATTACCATCTCAGCGATGAGGAGTGGGACAGCCGCATTCAGACGTTGGCTGATTTCTGCCGGTCTGAGGAAAAGGACCCGGATACGGTTATTGCCGAGGCTCTCGCGGACAGAGGAGAGAAGGTTGACTTTATTCGGCGTCTCAAGAGATTCGTCAAAACCCAGACCTCGAATCCACGCGTCGGACACGATCTGGAGAACATCGTGCGCTCGTTCTTTATTCATAACGGCGCCCGGGTGGTGACCCGTCCGTATCGTACCGACTCCTGAACTTGGTGCGAGACTCCGGTCTAGCGCGCCTTGGCCTGGAGCGATTCCTTGAATTCCTTGAGATCGCGCAACGCCGCGACAATATCGCTCAGTGAGTAGTGCGCGTTCCGCGGGCTGGTCGATGGCACCGCAAACACATGAGCGCCCCCAAAGCGGTGATCCCGGTCGCCCAGCCCGGCATCTTTGCCGCAGCAGATGCGGTAGCCGGTCAGACCGTTAAAACACACGATACGCGGCGCATAGTGAACAATTTTTTCACGGAGCGCTTTTGCGCCGCGACGAAACTCAGCCTGCGAGACCTCATGAATGCCCCCGGTCGGACGCTTGACGATATCGGTCAGCCCTATGCCCCAGCCCATGAGTCGGGCGTCATCTTCCGGCCCGACCGGATCGGGAACCAGCCCCGAGGCGGACAGCGCCTCCCAGAAACGATTGACCTTGTTGGCAAAATAATGACCGACCTCAGCAGAATAGAGGCCGGGATTCAGACCAACAAACACGATATCCAGGTTTTTTCGCAAATAGTCGGGCAAGGTCCGCTCTTGCCAAGCGTTTCCACGCCGGCTCTGTCCGAGAGTTTTTGGTGTTCCTTTTTTCATAGGGAGTGCTCAACTGAATCCAGTTCCTGGCTTGAAAAGCGAACCGCGTGGTAGTGGCGGGTCAACGCTCGATTTGACCAGACCGTCACCAGGGAACCGAGGAGGAGTCGATAGAGGCGTGCACGTGGAATCTTCACCCGGACGGTCGGGTCAAGCAGGTCTGGCGCATCACGCAGGAGACGGACGGTTGCGGCGCCAATGAGTAAGGGCCAGGCGCAGGCGAGGCGCAGTTGCCATTCGCGTCTTGAGATGGCCTGGGTATAGACCCAGCCCTCTTGATAATGGCTCAGAGTCGCCTCCAGCAACTCGTTCAACAGCGGCCGGATCGTCTTCAGGGCTTCCCGCCGGCCCGCTCCGCGCAGTTGTTCCGGTTCCACCCCGACGGCAACGAGATCGGTCCGGGGGAGATAGCAGCGTCCAATCTGCAGGTCTTGTGCGAGGTCGCGCAGGATATTGGTGAGTTGCAGGCCCTTGCCGAACCGTACCGCCCGCGCCAGCATCTCCTCGGCGTTCCAGTGGTGCAGCGAAGCAATATGGTCCAGCGATATTTTTGTCCAGAATTCGCCAACACAGCCAGCCACAAAATAGGTGTAGCGGTCCAGGTCGGCCCGCGTTTCAAGCATGCCAACCTGCCCTTCCTCTTCAGCCGGGAACACCGTCAAATCCATTTGCATCCCCTGCGTCAGGGTAAGGACAAGGGTACGAATATGGGTCTGGTCGTGCGGGTCGAGCGCGTCCAGACACGAGAAGCACTGTCTGAGGCTTGAGAGTAAAGTGCGCTCGGCGGGATTGTCCTGGCGCGGGGCAAGCTCGCTCTCCAAGGTCTGACAGACTGCCAGGTTCCGTTCTGCAAATGCGGCTCGATACTCCAGCAGGCGCTCCAGGCGGTCCGCTCGCGGCACGAGGCGCGTATCCGCTATGGTGTCCGCGGCCCGGCAGAACAAATAGGCCAGCCCGACCGGGCGCCGGAGCGCTTTGGGGAGAATCCGGACGCTCAGGTAAAACGATCGACTCACCCGCGGCAGGATGTCGAACAGGAGTCTGTTTTCAACGGAGCGCTTCCCCACCATGCGTGTCAGACTCATGCGGGTCACAACGGCTCAGATAGCCAGCAGACCTGATGCCCGGAATGCCTCAAGCGCCTTGCGCCGCATGGAGAAACGATCTTTTTCCGTAGCGTTCATTTCGGCAAAAGTGAGGTCACTCGCCTCTGGCTGAAAAATCGCATCCCAGCCAAAACCCCGCGCGCCCCGCGGCTGATCGGGAATGGAACCCTGGACTGCTCCGGCAAAGGTACGTACGCTTTCACCGTCATAATAGCCAAGCAGCGTTGTGGCGGTTGCCACCCGATTCGTCTCCGCCCGCATCATCCTGCATAGGCCCTCGGGGC
This sequence comes from Candidatus Binatia bacterium, assembly GCA_022824615.1. Lineage (GTDB taxonomy): Bacteria > Desulfobacterota > Binatia > Bin18 > Bin18 > Bin18. Next base: position 7,572 of record JAJDZM010000228.1, read on the forward strand.
CAAGACTACCGAGAAACCATTTGATTAACGCGCCGGGCAGCCCATTCCAGGCCGCAAAGGCCAAACCCGTGTCTTCAACCAGGACGGGACGGCTAAGCGCGGCGTAGGCCAGACGGGCCTTGTGTTCGACGACCGGCAGTGGGTCAATGGACTGAATTTCGTCGAGCGGCAGCGACGCATACGCCAGCGGCGCACCAAGCAGACGTTCGCATTCCCGGACTTTGTGTGTATTTCCGGAGATAAAAGTCAGCATGACACACACGGCAGCCGACTATCGTTTGCGGCGGGGTATGCGAGTGGGGTCCTGGCGTGTATCTCCGGAACGAAAGGCATGAACGCGGTGCCCCTTCTCCTGCAAGGACCGCAATCTCAGAAATTCGTCCTGGTCGATCAGCACCACACCCTGCTGCAATGCGGCTACCTGTACTGGCGCTGGCGATTTGTGCGGACTCAGGACCATGACCTGGTTACACTCGGTTTTTTTCGACGCCTCAAGAGCGGCGTCAATCACCGCCTCGTCCACACTCGTATATTCAACCAGACACCAGACCCGTTCCTCCCCTCTGACAAGCAGCAGATAGGTGGCTGAGTCATCGGACACGTTCTGCAGTTGTGTTTCATAGCCTTGCGCCTCAAGGACGCGAATGGCCTGTTCCAGGAATGCTGTCCCCTCCATCTGATCGATCTCAACCAACCGGGAGGCTTCAGCGTGTTGAGAGCGCTCAGCCGCATTGGAGCGACGACGCGTAAAAGTACTGATAAGCAACCAGCCCCCAACACCACCCGCCAGCCACAAAATGGAACTCGGACCAAAGGAGCGCAGCAGGGTTGTCGTTCCGAGGATGATCAGAAGGAGAAGCGCCGTTCCCTTCATCAGCTTGTCTCGTGAACGCTTCGCTCGACGAAGTTTTTGCACTTCAACTGGACGAGAAGGCTCCTGCATAGTGTACTCCTACGTAGGGGGATTACCCTTTTGGCCCTATCGATTTAGCTGATAGGTCCCTCCTCCCGCAAGCGCATCGGCATATTTCACCGTGTTGAACCGCGTCTCGCTGGCACCTCAGCCGGCAACCCTACAGGTCGCGGTGCGCAACCGGAGAGGAGGATGGAGCATCACTGCTTTGTCGTCAGCACAACACCACCGATCACACAGGTAGTCCCGAGGATCTGTACCCGAGTGATCTGTTCACCGAGAAAAATGGCTGACGAGATCATCACGATGATCGGAATGAGGTTCATGAACACCGCCGCGCGATGGGGACTCACCCTGGTCAGGGCCTGGTAGTACAGGAGATTCGTCATCGGAGACAGCACCGAGAGAAAGCCGAGGGCGATCAGGACGAGGGGAGAAAAATCAAAGCCTGCGCTGAACGGGGCTTCGACCAAACACAGCGGGACCAAAATAAAGGTCCCGGCAATGTACGAACTCGCCGTTGCCGCGGCCGCCGAACGATGTGCCAGCGCCACCCGACTATAGACGGTGTACGACGACCAGCTGAGTTGGCCGAGCAGGATATATAAATCTCCCCAATTCAAAGACAGCGCAAAGAGCATATCCAGGGAGCCCTGACAAATAATGGCAACGAGGCCCCCAAAGGACAGCAGGATACCCAAGACATTGACGAGGGAAAGCTGGTCTTTCAGGAAGGCCCAGGAAAAAAGGGCAACCCACATCGGGGTGGAGGCGGCGATAATACCCGCATTCGAAGCGGACGTCGTCTTGAGGCCAATATAAAAAAGCGTTCCGGCTCCAATCACGCCGGTGAGGGTCATGACGGCCGTACTCTTCAGGTCCTTTCGGAGTTCAGCCCACCAATCGGGCTGCGACTTCCAGCCCATAAGCGTCAAGAGCACCGCACCGACGACCGTGCGGAGGGCGATCAAGGTCAGCGGGCCGACCGCGCCGAGCATGAACTTCCCGGCCGGGAAATTCATTGCCCATAAACACACCACGCCAAAGAGAAGAAAATAGGCCGCCACGTATACCTTATCCTTTAATCACAGCCAGGGGTGCGGCAACGAGTTTATCGTTGCCGGCCGGCGCCCTCATTCCCCGTCATACTGGATAAAGGAGAAAACTGCGTGTGGGGCAAGACGTTCTCGGCCGCCCAAAAAGGACAGCTCTATCAGAAAGGCTGCTTCGACGATGTGAGCGTGGAGTTTTTCCGCCAGCGCAATGGCAGCCTGTGCCGTGCCGCCAGTAGCCAAGAGGTCATCGATCAGCAAGACGCGGCTGTCTGGTGGAAACGCATCCTGATGAATCTCCAGGGTATCTGTTCCATACTCGAGCTCATAGCTTGCCGCAAAGGTTGCTGCCGGCAGCTTGCCGGGTTTTCGAACCAGAGCATGGCCACAGCCCAAGGCATAGGCCAGTGCCGAGCCGAAAACAAACCCCCGCGACTCAATTCCCAGGATGATGTCAATTTTGTTGCGATACCGGTCGACGAGTTGATCAATCACCTGTTGCCAGGCCGGCCCATTGGTCAGTAAGGGCGTAATGTCCTTAAAGACGATGCCTGGTTTGGGAAAATCCGGGACCTCACGAATCAATGTTTTCAAGTCTGGCATGCGTGTCTCCTCAATCCCTTGTTTGTTTTTGCCCGGTTTTACTTCCGCTGCGTCGCGTGGTGGACAGGGGTCAGATAATGGAGCGGGTTGCGGGCGTTTTTACCACTGCGAACCTCAAAGTGTAAGCTTGGGCCTGTTACCCGGCCGGTTTCTCCAACCTCACCGATAATATCGCCCCGCTGGACGACCTGGCCGTCTTTCACAAGATTGCGTCGCTGGTGCGCGTATACGGTGGTAAAGCCGTTCGCATGCTTCAGAATAACAACATTGCCATAGCCGCGTAATGCGTCGCTAAAGATGACTCGACCCGCGGCTGCCGCCCGGACCGGGGTGCCGACCGGGGCGGCAATGTCGATGCCATCGTGAAAGCTCCCCTTACGTGGACCGAAACGGGAGGTCAGCCTGCCGTTGAGCGGCCAACTGAAGAGCTTTTGCGTATCCTCGGGGATAGGCTGGTGGGCGGCGGGCGCTTTCGATCTCCAGCGTGACCGGGCATGCCTCTTCTCCTGCCTGGAGCGGGAAGACCGGGCTTTTGCTGCTCTGGACCGGTTGTATCTGGCTCCGGGCGGCATACGCAGGCGTCGTCCAGCCTCTATATGGTCAGGATTGCGAATCCCATTCAGCGCTGCCAATTCCTGATACGGAATGCGGTACGCATACCCGATCTCGGACAATGTCTCACCAGGCCGAACGACGTGATATCTGTACTGGGTGCGGGCACATGCTGAAAAGCCGACCAGTACACATAGGAAGACACCGAGAACCACTCCACCCCACCGCCGCACTGCTTCTTCCCTCTCCCAGAGCAAACTATTCGCCCGCTCTCATGCGCGCTATGAATTATTGTCAGGCGCTCGCGCCGCTTTGTCAAGGAAAGGCCGGTGCAGGTAGTGGTTCTGTTTGCATTTCCCCTTCACCCTGGCCCTCTCCCTCCAGGGGAGAGGGAATGACAAACGCAGGGGCGTGGGTATGACAAATGCAGGGGCAACCGGTTGCCCGGTAGGACTCAGCCCGCCGGAGCAAGGTGGTTCTTGAGCCGGTCCAGGCCGAGCGTTATGCCCACACCAAGGACGATCAACCCCAGCCCAGCGCCTATCTGGCCAGCGCTGGGCGAAAATATCCGGACCGGCCAGTCTTCGGCCTCGATCTGTGACAGGGTTTCCGAGGTAATCGCTTGACCGTGCACCCGCTCACCAATCTGAGGCGGGACGCCGGCCTGAAATGGCCACAGACCAATAATCGCCCCAAGCACCAGGCCCATGAGGGCGCCGAGTGTGGCCGTTCGATAATGTTCCAACAACCAGCGGATGAGATTGCTGACCCCGACAATACCCGCCACCACACCAAGGCCGACCGGGATGACGACCCATAGCGCCTCGTGAATGAGGGGCCAGTGCAGTCCGGCCTGCTCGCTCGCGCCAAACAGGCCCAGGCGCAGTTTTTCTATACTTCTGAGGATGGGTACATACTGGCCGAGCAAGAGGAGAAGATAGCCTCCGGATACTCCAGGGAGCACCATGGCACTGGCCCCAGCCAGACCGGCAAGGAAGAGTAAGCCGAACGATTCGCCCTCTGATCCCGCTTGCATCGGTGTTCCAAAGGCGAGCAGGACCATCAGCAGAAAAGTGACCCCGGCGCTGATGAAAAAACGCGGCAACACCGGCTGAGCAAGACGCCACAGCAGCGGCACACTCCCCAGCGTGAGGCCGATGAACAGGCTGTACATGAGCCAGCGGTGCGTAATAACCAGTGTTTTGGTGGGTCCGGCGAGGAGCAGAATGGCCAGGACTGCGGCGCTGCCAATCGTCCCCAGCAGCACCACAGACGACCAGCGCCAGCGCAATGTCGTGATTTCAGCAATGGCCCCGATAAAGCCAGGATAGACACCAGTGATCAGCAGCATGGTGCCGCCACTGATGCCAGGAACGAGATTGGCCAGTCCCATCAGCGCTCCGCCAATGACGGCGTGGACGAACGGGCTCGCCGGCGTCCTGAATTGCTCGGCCATATCAGTCGGTATCTTTTTGCAGCTTGAACTCCATGCTGTCCACCAAGGCCTGCCAACTTGCCTCGATGACATTATGGGACACGCCCACGGTGCCCCACCGGTCGGTTTCATCACCGGATTCAATCAGAACCCGAACCGTGGCGCTGGTCCCCTCACCCGCGCCCAGAACCCGGACTTTATAGTCGTGCAGTTCGACCGATTCGAGCTGGGGGTAAAATTTGGTCAGCGCTTTGCGCAATGCCTGGTCCAGGGCATTGACCGGCCCATTGCCCTGGGCCGCGGTATGCTCTATCTGGCCGTCCGGTCCTTCCAACATGATAGTGGCTTCGGACAGCGGCGGCTCATCCTCTTTCCGTTTCTCGTCTATCACCCGAAACCCGATGAGACGAAAATGGCGAACCGTACCATTCAGGGCCTTGCGCATTAAGAGCTCAAATGAGCCCTCGGCCCCTTCGTACTGAAAGCCGGAGTGCTCAAGCTGCTTGACTTCATTCAGGATATTCTTGACTGCGGGATCGGCACTCTCGATATCCAGGCCGAACTCTTTGGCCTTATACAGAACATTGCTCCGCCCGGACAGGTCGGAGACCAGCACGCGCTGGGTGTTACCAATCAGTTCCGGGTCAATATGTTCATAGGTCTCGCTGTTTTTCTGGACCGCGGCGACATGCAGGCCGCCCTTGTGCGCAAAGGCGCTCGCGCCGACATAGGCCTGGCGTTTATTCGGCTCGATGTTGGCCAGCTCGTACACCAGCCGAGACAACTGGGGCAACTGCTTAAGCTGCTGGGGGCCGACACAATAGTAGCCCATTTTGAGCTGTAAGTTGGGAATGACGGAACACAGGTTGGCGTTACCACACCGCTCGCCAAAGCCGTTAATCGTTCCCTGGACCTGAACGGCCCCGCTTTCCACCCCGGCGAGCGAGTTTGCCACGGCCAGTTCACAGTCGTTGTGACAGTGAATGCCCAGCTTCGCCTCGACCGCTTGAAAGGCGGCCTGCATACCGGCCCGAATGTCGTGTGGCATACTCCCGCCACGCGTGTCGCACAACACCAGGATGTCCGCGCCGGCCTGCGCCGCGGCGGTGAGGCATTCCAGCGCATAGCTTGGGTTGGCCTTGAAACCGTCAAAGAAGTGCTCGGCATCAAAAATGACCTCATCGACGCGCTGTTTCAGATAGGCGATCGAATCGCCGATGACTTCGATATTGGCCTCTTTCGAGATACGCAGATCGTCCCGTACGTGGAGGTCCCAGGTCTTGCCCACAATGGTTACCACCGGAGTAGCGGCCTGTATGAGCAAACGGATATTCAGGTCGTCCGCTGCCGTGCTGTTCACCCGCCGGGTGGAACCAAAGGCGGCAATCCTGGCCTGCTTCAGATCGAGTTTTTTGACCGCCGCAAAAAATTCCTCGTCGCGGGGGTTCGAGCCCGGCCAGCCACCCTCGATGTAGTGCACCCCGAAGGCGTCCAACTCCTGGGCAATGCGCAATTTATCATCCAGGGTAAGTGAAACATCCTCGGACTGACACCCGTCCCGTAAGGTTGTGTCATAGAGCGTGATCGTGGGCGTCTTGTTCATAACTCTCTCACATATTTTCCGACCGTCTTGCGTACCCGCCCCGTCGGCTAGGCCGAGGAGATAAAGGCGGCGTGCAGCACCCGCACGGCCAGCTCGGCGTACTTGGCGGCAATCACAATAGAGATTTTAATCTCCGAGGTTGAAATCATCTGGATGTTGATCCCTTCTGCGGCCAGCACTTCAAACATGCGGGAAGCCACCCCTGCGTGGCTGCGCATGCCCAGCCCCACAATCGAGACCTTGACGACTTCGGTGTCGTAGACAACATCCTCGGCCCCGATCTCCGGCGCCACATTTTTGACCCGCTCAAGCGCCTTGTGCACATCCCCGCGCGGGACCGTAAACGTGACGTCGGTCTTTTCGTCCGCGCTGGCATTCTGGATAATCATATCCACGACGATATTGTCTTGCGCAATGGGCGCGAACAGCTTGGCGGCCAGGCCCGGCCGGTCAGGCACTCGCATCAGGGTGATTTTGGCCTGATCCAGATCCGACGTGACACCCGAGACCGTCACCTCTTCCATGCTTTGATCCTCCGGCACCAACCACGTCCCTTCATCCGGCGAAAAACTTGAGCGGACATGCACCGGGACCTGGTAGCGCTTGGCAAATTCTACTGAGCGGATTTGGAGTACTTTTGCGCCCAAACTGGCGAGTTCGAGCATTTCGTCATAGGAGATACGCTCCAGCTTATGGGCCTGGGGACAGATGCGCGGGTCGGCGCTATACACGCCGTCAACATCGGTGTAGATCTCGCACACATCCGCCTGGAGCGCTGCGGCAATGGCCACCGCAGTCGTATCCGAGCCACCCCGTCCCAGGGTGGTAATATCCTGCTGCGCATTCACCCCCTGGAAGCCGGCAATCACGACGATATTGCCGTCCTTCAGCGCGTTCGACAAGCGTGGCGTCCGGACCTGTTTAATCCGTGCCCGACCATAGGCAGCATCGGTTTCGATCTGGACCTGATGGCCCAGGAGTGAGAGCGCCGACACCCCTCTCGCCTTGAGGGCCATGGCAAGCAGGGAGATCGAGACTTGTTCACCCGTTGAGACGAGCACATCGCTCTCGCGCGCATCGGGCTGCTCGGCAATCTGCTGCGCCAGGGCGAGCAGACGGTTGGTTTCACCGCTCATCGCGGACAGCACGACGGCAACCTGATGGCCGGCGTCACGCGTGGCAGCCACCCGTTCGGCAACTTCCCGGATTCGGTCAATCGAGCCGACCGAAGTGCCACCGTATTTCTGGACAATCAACATCCGCGCTTCTTAACTCTCTCTACATATTTGGGCTCTACATATCTGGGCAACCACTCGCTCGTAGCGTTCCCCGTACGGAGTCAGGGTCAGCGTACGCCTGTCCCCCTCTCCGTACTCGACCGCAATCAGCAGGTATTCTGCTAGCGAATCACGCACATCGTTCGGCAGAAACGGAAACCACTCGATAACGGCTACACCCTGCCCAAAGAGATATTCCTCATAGCCCAGTTCTTCGTCTTCGACCCCTTCAAGCCGGTAGAGGTCAATATGGTAGAGCGGCACCCTTCCTCTATAATGCTCGGCCACAAGAGTAAAGGTGGGGCTGGTAATGGTTTCAGAGGCAATCCCGAGTCCCTCCGCTATGCCTTTTACCAGGCAGGTCTTGCCCGTGCCCAAGTCGCCACACAGCCCGAGGATCATACCGGGGGTCAGGAGGTGCCCAATCTGGCGCCCGAGGGACAGGGTCTCTTCAGCCGAGAATGTCTGAATCATATGCGGCCTGCGTATCGCTCTGACCGGCCCGAGAGAGGGCGTGCAGGGTGTCCGGCAGGTTGTCAATCACGTCGCGTGCCAGCAGCCCGGCCTGGCCATGCTGGTGGGCAAAAGTATCCGCGGCAGCCCCGTGCAGAAACACGCCCAGGCAACACGCCTCATCGGGCGCATAACCTTGGGCGAGCAGGCCGCCAATAATGCCGGACAGGACGTCGCCCATGCCACCACTGGCCATCCCCGGATTCCCGGTCGGATTGATCCAGGCCCGACCGTCGGGGGCAGCGATAACGCTGCGGGCACCCTTGAGAACGAGATAGCAGCCGTATCCGGTGGCGAACTGACGCGCAACCTCCAGTCGCCGGGCCTGGATGTCTGCGGTTGACAGTGCGGCCAGCCGAGACATTTCTCCGGGATGGGGGGTGAGCACGACTGGCATCTTGGCCGTTTTCAGCATGGCCACCTGAGACGCCACACAGTTCAGCCCGTCGGCATCGATAAGCAGGGGGACCGGGCTGTTTTTGAGAAGCCAGCGCGCCATACGCCTGGTTTCAGCAGACACACCGATGCCGGGCCCGAAAACGAGAGCGCTTTTTCCGTGTAGCGCCTGGCTTAATACGCGTGCGTTCAGCCGGAGACTACCGTCTGCGCGCTCGGGCTGAGGGGCGGTCATGGCTTCGAGCAAGACCGAAGAGAATATGGGTATGAGCCCTTGTGGACCGGCTAAGGTGACCAGACCGGTTCCGGCCCGTAGGGCGGCAGAGGCACTTAACACGGCCGCTCCGCTTTTCCCGCGCGCGCCGGCAAGGACCAGTAGGTGACCGAAATCGCCCTTATGCGATTCGGGACGACGGGCGCGTATCTGTCCACCCACCTCACGGCGGGTCAGGACGTACAGGTGAGGTGCAACCTCGACCAACGCTTGCGGGGCAATCCCGATATCAACCCAGGCAAGTTTTCCGACCTGAGCCGTCCCAGGATAGAGCACCTGGCCGAGCTTGGGGTAGCCGAAGGTCACCGTCAGCGCCGCCTCAACGGCGCTGCCTACGGGTTGTCCGGAATCGGCGTGCAAACCGGATGGTATATCGACCGACACAATGGGTACGTCACGGGCGTTCATGCCAGCGATGAGCGCAGCCTGGACACCTCGCACCGCGGTATTCAGCCCCGTCCCGAGCAGGGCGTCAACGATCACATCGCAGCGGTCGAGTCGCTTCTCGGCGGCAGGGACCTGCTCCAGTGTGGTCACCTCTTCGACTCGGCCTCTGAGGCGCAAGAACGCCTGCAAATTGCGCCGGGCATCGCCAGCGACCTCCCTTTTTTTGGCCGCAAGAATCACCTCACAGGCGATGCCCTGCTGTTTCAGCAGGCGGGCCATGACAAAGCCGTCGCCACCGTTATTGCCTCTGCCGGCGACCACAACCACGCGTTTGGGCCGCTGCTCAAAAAAGTCGAGCAGGGCCTGCGTCGCGCCGCTGCCGGCCCGTTCCATCAGGACATGACCGGGGGTGCCATATTCCTCAATGGTGAGCCGATCAAGCTCACGCATCTGGGCGGCGGAAACAAGATACATGAGACGATCCTTCAGGCAGCTTCCCCTGCCCCAAGGTGGGTCCGCACGACCTCAGCGACTTCCTCACCATAGGTGCGGACGAGGCTTTCGTCTTCGCCCTCGACCATGATCCGCAGCAGGGGCTCAGTCCCGGAATAGCGCACGAGGAGCCGTCCGGTCTCGCCCAGTTTGTCGCTGACCTGCCGGATGACGTGTGACACCGGTTCGACGGTCTGCAAATCCTGTCGTTCTCGGACGCGAACGTTGATAAGCGTTTGCGGGTAGCGTCGCACGAGTTGGCGCAGTTCAGAGAGCGGCTGCTGTCTCTGGACGAGGATCGCCAGCAGCGAAAGAGAGGTGGCAATGCCGTCGCCCGTTGTGTTCAGATTCAGGAAAATAATATGGCCGGATTGTTCGCCACCAATGCGATATCCCCCGCGGCGCATCTCCTCGACAACATAGCGATCACCAACCGGAGTCCGGACCAGTTTGCCGCCCATCTGACGCAGCGCGACCTCCAGGCCCAGATTACTCATCACGGTCGCTACTATCGTCTTGTGGGGCAGCGTGCCCCGCTGGAGGTGCTCCTGGGCGGCAATGGCCAGTATGGCGTCGCCGTCAACGATTTCTCCGGTCTCGTCAACCAGAATGACTCGGTCGGCATCTCCGTCCAGGGTAATGCCGACCTGAGCGCCATGCTCACGGACAAGCTGTTGCACCCGCTGTGGATATAACGCCCCGCAGTCGAGGTTGATATTCGTGCCATTCGGCGCCGTCCCTATCGGAACGATCTCGGCGCCAAGCTCGGTCAACACGGCCGGCGCTATGGTAGAGGCGGCGCCATTGGCACAATCGATCACCACTTTTATTCCGTCCAGCCTGAGATGGCGGGGAAAGGCATTTTTGACAAACTCCTGGTAACGGTCCAGGGCATCGTCAATGCGGACCGCTTTTCCAATGGATTCGGCTGTGGGACGCTCGTCATCGATCGTGTGATTCAGCACCACTTCCGCTATCTCGTCCTCCACCGCGTCGGGCAGCTTGAACCCGTCGCGTGAGAAAATTTTAATGCCGTTATCCTGGAAGGGATTATGCGAGGCGGAGATGACCACCCCGGCGTCCGCGTTGAGGCGGCGGGTGAGAAAGGCAATGCCGGGTGTCGGCATGGGACCGACGAGGAAGACATCTCCGCCCATGGAACATGCACCGGATGCGAGCGCAGCCTCCAGCATATAGCCCGATAAACGGGTATCTGTGCCAATAACGATGCTGGGGTGACCGGAACGCTTGTGGCAAACGGAAACCAAGGCTCGGCCAACGCGCAGGGCGGTCTCCGGCGTTATCGGCTCGATATTGGCCACCCCGCGAATCCCGTCGGTGCCGAATAACTTCGTGCCGGGCACTCCGTCGAACGACATTCAGATAGCCCTCTCCGCCAAAAGACTGGCAAGTCTGCGGTCAACAGACAAAAAAAGAGGCGGATGCAAAACAGAGGAATCCTTCTTGCACCCGCCCTTCATACGACCATCCATCGAGCACCGACTGCGCTGGAATACGGAAGGGACAACGACGGCCTATGCCGGACTACGCACCGGTCGGCTCCGGGTCAACTTCAACGTTGAATTGTTTCAGTATGCCGTCAATCTCAGGTCCGTCCAGGGCTTCTTTTTCCAGCAGGACTTCGGCCATCTTGTGCAGGATTTCAATATGCGTCTGGAGAAGGTCCTGCGCCCGGTTAAAGGCGTCCTTGATAATGTTGCGCACCTCGGTGTCGATCTCAATGGCCGTCTTTTCAGAGTAGTCCTTGGTCTGGGTGATATCCCGGCCCAGGAAGATCTGTTCTTCCTTTTTTCCAAAGGTCATGGGGCCGAGGCGCTCGCTCATACCCCACTCGCAGACCATGCGGCGAGCCAGGTCGGTCGCTTTTTCGAGATCGTCTCCAGCGCCGGTTGTGGTGTGGCCAAGGACGAGTTCTTCGGCCACGCGGCCGCCGAACATGATGGCGAGACGTTTCAGAATATAGTCTTTGGAAAAGGTATGGCGATCGTCAACGGGCAACTGCTGAGTCACCCCCAAGGCCATGCCGCGCGGAATGATGGTCACCTTATGGACTGGGTCCGTCCCCGGAATCAATCGGGCAACCAGGGCGTGGCCGGCCTCGTGGTAGGCCGTATTGCGGCGCTCATCAAGGCTGAGAATCATACTGCGACGCTCGGCCCCCATGAGAACCTTGTCCTTGGACAGCTCGAAGTCGTCCATTTCGACTTTGTCCTTGTTTTTGCGCGCCGCCAGGAGGGCCGCCTCGTTGACCAGGTTTTCCAGGTCAGCCCCGGAAAAGCCCGGTGTACCTCGGGCAAGCTGAGAGACGTCAACCTTGTCGTCCAGTGGCACCCGGCGCGTATGGACGTTGAGGATTTCCTCTCGACCGCGGACATCGGGCGAGGGCACAACAACCCGCCGGTCAAACCGCCCAGGGCGCAGCAAGGCCGGGTCCAGGACGTCCGGGCGGTTGGTCGCCGCAATCAGAATGACACCCTCGTTTGCTTCAAAGCCATCCATCTCCACCAGGAGTTGGTTTAAGGTCTGCTCACGCTCATCATGCCCACCGCCGAGGCCAGCACCGCGATGGCGTCCGACCGCGTCAATCTCATCAATAAAGATAATGCACGGCGCTTGCTTTTTCCCCTGAATGAAGAGGTCGCGGACACGCGAGGCTCCGACTCCGACAAACATCTCAACAAAGTCGGAACCGCTGATAGAGAAGAACGGCACCCCGGCTTCCCCGGCAATCGCCCGGGCGAGCAGGGTCTTTCCAGTGCCGGGAGAGCCCACCAGCAAGACCCCCTTGGGGATGCGCCCCCCCAGGCGCGTGAACTTTTTCGGATCTTTGAGAAAGGCGATGATTTCTTCCAACTCCTGTTTGGGTTCTTCCACGCCAGCAACATCGCTGAAGGTGATGCGCTGCTGGTTTTCCGTCAGCAGTTTGGCCCGGCTCTTGCCAAAAGACATGGCCTTGCCACCGCCCATTTGCATCTGGCGCATAAAGAAGATCCAGACGCCGATAAGGAGCAGCATCGGGAACCATTGAATCAGGATGGTGATATACCAGGGATCGCCTTCTTCCGGCCGCGCGGCCACGCGGACCCCCCGGTCGCGCAAGGTCCGCATGAGGTCGGGGTCGTCGGTGGGAGCGTAGGTCTTGAAGCGGTCATCATTGCGGAATTTTCCACGAATGATCTGCCCCTGAATGACGACCTCAGAGACCTCACCTTTTTCTACGGCCGTGAAGAAATCGCTAAAGACAATTTCAGGTTCTCTCGGTTGTTGGCGATTGAACAGGTTGAACATGAACAGGAAGATCACCCCGAGGACCAACCACAGTGCGAGATTAGAAGAAACCTTATTCACTCCGTCACCTTTCATGTAGCCGTCGCCAGCCTACCACAGTTCTTCATCAACCGGCAACGGGTTGACCTGCATGCGATAGACCTGGCGGGTCGCCGCCGTCACCAGCGCATTCTGGCCTCTGACACAGCCCGGAACCCAGGCAATCTCCCCGTTCATTTCAACCACCGGAAATCCGGGACGGAGCGCGGGCGGAATTTTTGCATCAACCAAGACGTCCTGAACTTTCCTGTGGCCTCGCATGCCAAAAGGGCGAATACGGTCCCCGGTACGGGCGTTGCGGACAAGACAGGTATCCGCAGGGCCGGCAAGGCCGCAGTCAAAGAGGGCCGACCAGCGGTCCGCACACCGAGCCGCACTCGGGTCGCCTTGCCATTCAATAACAGCAGAAACGCTCAGGTCCCACCGTAAGGCTAACCGCCAGTTCTGACCGGCCTGTACAACACAGGAATAGTCCCGCTCCGTGACAGGGGAGCGCCGGGTTTGGAGCATCAGCCGCGTTCCCTGGCGAACAACGGCCCACCTGCCCGGCAACTCTACCCTGCCCCGGATTTTTCCTTCGCCAAGCTCCCTCAACCGACGCACATGAACCGCTTTCAAACCTTGCACCCGCCCCTCCACCCACTGACGGAGAATGCGAGACCGTAAGGCCACAGGCTGTCTGTCTAAGGCGGGGAGAGATACACTATGGTCATGTCCGATGATACGCGCCCGCGCACTCGTCGCCAGCTTTTCGAGCCAGTCCTCCTCTTCCCGGGTCGTTTCAGCCAGAGAGGCCAGATGACGCCGAACTTGCGGAGAAAATTCCTGTTCCAAAAAAGGCAGGAGCACGTGCCGGATCTTATTCCGGGCAAAACGCAGGTCGGCGTTACTCGGGTCTGTGACATAGGGCAGCTTTTTTTCTTTTGCGTAGGCGGCGATTTCCTGGCGCGAACAGTGCAGGAAAGGCCGAAGCAGCCAGTTGTCCCTCAGCGGCGGAATACCGGCTATTCCACGCCGGGCGCTGCCGCGCATGAGGCGAAACAGAACGGTCTCGGCCTGGTCATCCTGCGTATGGGCAGTGGCAATATAATCGAGCGGAGCCGCGGCCAGACTCTCCTGAAAAAACGCATAGCGCGCTTCTCGCGCCCAGGCTTCGATTCCTTTCAGACCGGGAGGAGGCTGGAGTTTTTTGACCGAGAGCGGCACCCGCCACTGCTGACACAGGGTTTGCAACATGTCCTGTTCCTGGCCGGACTCGGGGCGCAAGCCGTGATTGACGTGGAGCGCCTTCAACCGATAGTCCCGTAGCGGCGTAATCGCCAGCAGGGCGGAGAGCAGGGCCACCGAGTCGGGACCGCCGGAGCAGGCCACGCCGATACGCAGGCCGGACGTGTCCGGCAGCAGTTTGTGCAGAGCGGCCCAAAGCTTGTGCTCAAGGGGCAACATACGCCTGAAATAAAAAAGGCGCTCCTGAGGAACGCCCTTGGTGTACGGGTCTCCGGGTCACGGTCGCTACGCTTGATCCTTCCCTACTCGTCGCCTTTTGCGTTCCGCATCATGACGGCGACGACAGAAACGAGCGTACAGAGCACGGCAATCCCGGCCACTATCTGCATAAATATCGCGAGTGGATCCATAGTCTGCTCCTTTATCATCAACGGCAGTTTTGACCACCCCGGTGAGATTATTCCAGCCTAGCGGCGGGCGGACTTGAACCGCCGACCTAGGGATTATGAGACCCTCGCTCTAGCCTCCTGAGCTACGCCGCCACAAGGTGTTAAATCCGGCAGTTCGGGGAAAGTCAAGAGG
>JAJDZM010000041.1 GCA_022824615.1 Candidatus Binatia bacterium
ACCGCATTGAACGCATGTTCGGCCGCCTGAAGGACTGACGCCGCATCGCCACCCGTTACGACCGGTGCGCCCACACCTTCTTCAGTGCCATCTGCCTGGCGGCTACCGTGCTCTTCTGGTTATGCGTCCTGAGCCTAGAAAAGGTATGTGAGAGGTTGAACCTGCGATCTAGGATAATAGAAGATCTGTCGCAGTCATCTCTGTTCGAAAAGTTACCAAAGACGCCAATTGCAGCAATCTTACTAGGGGAATTATTAAAGGATTCCCAACAGGATCTTCCCTCGACTATCACTGAGCTCTACCAAAAATATTTAGAATTAGCTTTGGGTAGATGGGATATAAGCAAGGGGCTCCAGTCTCAACAAGAATTCGAGACTATCGAAAATCTTCTGATGAATCTTGCTGTCTACCTTCTCGACCATGATTTAGAGAAGATCAGCGTTGAGGAAGTAAGGAATAGATTTCAGTCTTACCTGAGAGAACGCAATTTAAAAGTGAATCTTGATGAATTGGTAAAAAGAACGTTAGGCCGATCAGACATCCTAATACCATCAAGAGATGGGCATACTCTCTCATTCAAGCACCGCTCTTTTGCTGAGTTCCTTTATGCGAAGAAAAGTATAAGGAATGGCGATCTTGAGTTTAATGAGAGGGCCTTTGACTACTATTGGATGAACTCCTATTTTTTCGCCCTGGGTCTGTTGAAGGATGCACCAAATCAGTTAAAGACTTTGGTCGCGCAGAAACCGGAAACGGAAGGTCAACGATGGATGAAGGTCCTCAATATGCCGAATTTCTTCCTTGCGGCATACTCGACTCCGTACAAGATAATTGAAGATGGGATTTTCGAGATGGCGGTGGAAGCGGCACAGCTCTATCTTGATATCGTAGAGGGAAGAACGGATTCTCGTATGGTGGAAATTCCGAAGATGTCTCTACTATATTTTTTACAGCTTATGGTTCGAGACAACTATGCCTACGATTTTCTAGCCCGAGCATTGGAGAACGCAGCGCTGCGTCTCATGGAAGAGACTGACAGCACGGCATTTAGAGCGCATGCAATCTTTCTACTCTCCGTTGCCTCATTGGATTGTGGTGATCAACGATCTTTCGAATTTCTGATTGAAGAGGACGCTGCCCAGCTCCCGCTGGACGTTTCACTTGCGCTATATTACGAAGGCGGGGAAGAAGCGGCGAAGAGCAAGGCTATAAAGAAACATAGAAAACGTATTAGGGAGAACCTACAAAGAAATAAAAGATTTAGAAATGATGTAGATCAAATGCATGATATGCCTATTAAGAGGCTTCTGTAATTTCTAGAAAGACTACTAAATCACCCCGTCTTCTTTCAGCGTCCGAATCTCGGCCTCAGACAAGCCCAGCAACTTGCTGTAAACCAGTTCGTTATGCTCGCCCAGATTCGGACTCGGCGTGTCGTTGGGAGGCTGCTGGTCGTTGAATCGCCAGGGCGCACCGAGTACGGTGACAGGACCGGCGGTGGGATGATCGATATCCTTGAGGATGCCGCGTTCGCGCAGGTGGGGGTCGTTGAGGACTTCTTCGACGGTCTGGACCGCCCCACAGGTGATATCCGCCTCGCCACACAGGCGCATGATTTCATGTTTTGGATGACGGGTGGTCCAGGCGCTGACAATCTCATCCACTTCGTCCGCGTGTTTGGAGCGAGCTCTATTGGTCGCGAAATTTTCGTCCTGGGCGATATCCTCGCGTCCCATGAGGGTACACAACGCCTGCCAGCGCTGATTGTCTGAGGTCAGGAGTAAGACATAGCCGTCACTGGCCGGATAGCAGTTATACGGAGAGAAGGCACGGTTCGGAGCCCGGTTACCGGCGCGCTCATAGACACCGCCTTGGGCGTGGTAGGCTGATATCTGGGCGGTCAGCGGTCCAATGGCTGACTCAAACAGTGAGGTCTCTACTTCGAGCCCCTCTCCGGTGCGGTCGCGTTGATGCAGGGCGGCCAGTATGCCGGCCGCAAAATGGATACCGGCCATAATGTCCATAATCGGCGGCCCGGCCTTCATCGGCGGGCCAGCCGGATCGCCTGTCGTGCTCATGATGCCGGACAGGGCTTGGACAATGGAGTCAAACGCGGGATAGGCGCTGTATGGGCCGGTCTTGCCGTAGCCCGAGCTCGACGCGTAAATAATGCGCGGGTTGAGGCGCTTCAAGTCCTGATAGCCCAGCCCCAGCTTGTCCATGGTTCCGGCGGTAAAGTTCTCGACGACAATATCGGCGTGTGTCACAAACTGTTTGAACAGCGCTTTGCCGCGTTCGGATTTGAGATTGAGCGTAATGCCCTTTTTGTTCGAGTTGAGCATCACAAAGGGATAACTCTGCTTTTCGGTGTCCGGAATGGGAAAAATACTGCGTGCGCGCTCACCGTAGGGACGCGGCTCGATCTTAATGACCTCGGCTCCGAGCAGCCCTAACACCTGGGCGGCATAGGGGCCGTTAAAGACGTGGGTGAGATCAAGAACGCGGATATCATCGAGTGCTCGCATAGGCATTCCCCCTCACCAGCGGTCAGCTATCAGTCGAGGCGGGGAAAGGCAAGCAAGCGCAGGGGATTTTCTGAAAGGAGAAGAAAGGAGTACAAAGAGGAGGGAAAACACCCAGGAGGTGGACTATGCTCGATCTCATCATTAGCGGAGGAACCGTTGTGACGCCCCACACCGCGGCGGAATTGGATGTGGGCATTGCCGGGGAGCATATCGTTGCCGTGGGCCAACCCGGAACCCTGAATGCCGCAGCCGGACGGGTGATCGACGCGACGGGAAAAATCGCCCTGCCGGGTGGGATTGAGCCCCATGCCCATATCGGCATTCCCGTCCCGCCGGACTGGACCGGCCAGCCGGACGTGATGACTCAGCCACCTGAGGCGGCCAGTCGGGCGGCCGCGTTCGGTGGGGTGACGACCATCATTGATTTTGCCGGCGACCTGTCCCGCAAGGCGCTGCGCGGAGAACGACGCCGCCCGCTGCTTGAGGTGCTTGAGCGCCGCCGGGCCGTCTTTCGCGACCACTGCTACACCGACTTCGCCTTTCACTACATGCTTGCCGGGGAATGCGGCCATCAGGCCGCGGGTCAGATTGCCGAGGCATTACAGGAGGGCGTGGGCAGCTTCAAGATTTTTACCACCACGGAGGTGCGCATTCCGTACGGACATCTGTGGGAGATTTTTGCCGAAGTGGCCAAACACGGCGGCATGATGGCCGTCCACGCGGAAGAGGACGAGATCGTGAATTATATGCTGGAGAAGCTCAAACGCGAGGGACGCGACCAGGCCTATAATATGCATCTCGTCCACAACAATCTGTCCGAAGACTTGGCTTTTCGGACGATCATTCGTCTGGCCGAGCACACCGGCACCGGGGTGTATTTCGTCCATACCACGGCCAAGGAAGGCGTGCGCGCCATTGCCGAAGCGCGCCAGTCCGGACAACCCGTATACGGCGAGGCCCTGCATCACTATCTGCACTTCACCTGTGAAGATTACAGGAAGCCGGACGGCATGGCGGTTCATACCTATCCGGCGCTGAAATTCGCCGACGACCGAGATGCTCTGGTGGACGGGTTGCTCGACGGACGGCTGTGCACCACGGCCACGGATGAGTATACGACCTATAAAGGCCCCAAGCTGTTCAGCGATCGTATCGAATCCATCTGCGGCGGACATAACGGTATCGAGACGCGCATTCCGGTGGCGTTCACGAAATGTGTGGTCGAACGGGGGATGCCGCTCCAGCGCTTTGCCGCCATCATCGCCACTAACGCGGCCAAGATTCTGGGTCTGTATCCGCAAAAGGGCGCCATTCAGCCGGGCAGCGATGCGGATATTGTCCTGCTCGATCCTCAGTTGACCAAAACGCTGGCCGTAGAGGATCTGCACGCCGACTCTGACTACAGCATTTGGGAAGGGTTTACCTGCCAGGGCTATCCGGTGATGACGCTCTTGCGTGGCAAGGTAATTGTCGAAGACGGTAAGCTGGTCGGCCACTCGACGGACGGGCGCTGGCTGAAGCGCAAGGTTGGGGGGGATGTGATCTCACGTCCTGTGGTCTAGGTCTGAAGACCTGCGGCCGCCCAAGCAGGAGACGCGGATGCTGTACCGATTCGTTGCTTGGTCCACCTTTGTCAAGGGTATCATCTCAAAGGGAAGAACGTCTCTTTGAGATGGAAGAGCCCTTTTTTCAGCGGGTAAAAATAAAGACCCAGGCAACTGGTGTAGACTGCCTCTTGGCCATCGCCCAAGCCGAATTTTACTTTGCCGTTATCGTCCGGCAGACAGAACGTCCCAAATACGACATCCCAAATAGGAAACATAAAGGCAAAGTTTTTATTGATATGCTCCGGGTGGCAACTGTGGTGGATATGATGATGGGCCGGACAACCGAACACATAGGCCCATTTCCCGGGCCATCTGAGCCAGAGATGAGAGTGGCGCAAATTATAGCCCAGAGCGTTGTACAGCAAAGAAAAGAGAACGACGCCGTACAGCGTCGGCATGTCAGGAACATAGCCGAGACAATAGGAAATACATCCTCCTGAGAGTCCTATGGTGAGGCCATGACCCAGGGCGTAGAAGATATTGTCTACCGGATGTTCCCGATAGTTTGTTAAGGGGTGCATGACCGGCGCAGAGTGATACACTTTATGAAATTCCCACAGCAGCGGATTGGTATGTTGCCATCGATGCAGGCCATAGGCCACAAAATCGCTCAGGAGAACAGTACAAAGGATGTAGGCCCATTCCAGACCCCAGACCAATTCAGACGCAAGCCTGGGGCTCTGACCGTTCAGGCTGAGCAGCAGGGTGGAACTCTACTGAAAAACCATTGCGGAGACAGCGGTCATTAAAGCGCCGTCCAGATAGACTCTGAAAAACTGATGAAAGAAGAAATAGCGGACATCAAGCCAGGCCGATGTATGACTCCACACCTCTTTCGGGAAGAGGAAACGAAAGAACGCGCCCGGCACCCCGGTATTTGTGTTGCTCACGCTGGAGAAGGATTGGATAAAGACGAACAGCGCGAAGAGGAGAGAGGTGAAGAGCCACACAATGAAAATTCTTTGCTCCGGGTTAAAGGGATAGCCGAGCACGACAACAAGTTGGTGAAGAGCAATTTTGCCCAGAACAAAGAGGACATTCGGAACGTCGAAGACGATCTCGTTCATGATAAATAATTGGGAATTACCAGCTAACCCACCTTGACTTTTTCGGCGGGAATTATAGCCCTATTAGACGATATCAACATTTGTTGGTGCAGTGAGCATTTGTTCACAGGGAAAAGGAGAACCTATGGAAGACCTGGAGAATCGTCTCCGCACAGTTGAGGACCGGGTATTGGTCGTCGAGACGGAGTTGACTCATCTGGCCACGAAAAGTTGGGTTCTTGGTGGCGTCGTTGGCGGGATGGTTCTAGCGGCCTCACTCGCGCTGGCTGTTGTCCGGCTGTTCCCCTAGAGGATCCTCACCCTGCCAATAACCACAACATCCCTACCCAGCCCAGCAGTAACCACCCCGCCATCACCCAGCCTGCCATATTCGGCACCACCCGAGGATGCAGCGAGATGACCTGCCCCGGCAGTTGCCGGAACAGAAACGCCGTGCAGGCCGTGCCAAACGGTCCGGTGATCCACAGGCTCATATCCGCCAACCACCAGGCCGCTCCCCAGATGAAGCCGACAATGGGGACGAGGAAGAAGAGCAGCGGCCCGGCGGCATAATCGGGAGCGGCCCGGAGCCGTTGAGCCGCCTCCCGTTTACGTTCGAGCCGTGCCTGGGTTTCCCCTAGTCGCTCGCGTAATGCGGACATGGTTAGGGGCCAGAGGGGGTGCCCAAGTCAGGCGTTTGCGGCGTCGAAGCAGTGATCGCAGTACCGACATCGGTTATCGCGGTGGTGAGATTGCTACTAAAGGTTGTTAGGGCAGCCGCAATCGCCACCGCAATGACGCCCACCAGAATGGCATACTCCAGGGCCGAGACCGCCTTGGAATCCCGCAGCCACCGCCACGCTTTCGTTCCTATCCTGGACATTCCGCACACCTTGACCTTTCTCTGCCCTCGGGTGTACGGTCGTGCGGTGCATTTCCGGCACGCTCACCCTCTGAGCAGTGTTGGTCCCGGCGCTGAACTGGTACTTTAGCGCCGGGCACGTTCACCATCCATGACAAACGACACACAGCACGAAGGTGCCGGGTCGTGTCTACTTCACAAAGTCGATTTGAGTGTGAGGCCCTACATATTCGCCACGGCGCGGGTAGCTACTCCCACGCCTTCATGTGGCTGTTATATTCCGCAGGCGACCCGACTCAGGGCCGACTTTGCAAGTAGACGGGCAGCACTACGCCCGAACCTCACAAGAATGTCAAGATACAAATAGTATGTCTTCAAGGTGGGGCACGACCGGATGGGGGCAGACTTGGTGAGCGATTGTGGCTAAGACCTTAAGCCAGGAAATTCTGAAGGGAAAAAGAAAGTCGGGTTTGTTCCAACTATCCTGATGCCGTGTTTTTATGCCTACGTGGGACCCGCAACAATATCAGCGCTTTCAAAAGGAGCGCGCCCAGCCGTTCTTCGATTTAGTGAACCGTCTTCCCGATGGCGAGGTGACAACCGCCGCCGATCTGGGCTGCGGACCGGGTACGCTCACGGCGACGCTGACCGAACGCTGGCCCCACGCAACCGTATGGGGGGTGGATAATTCGCCTCAGATGTTGGCCAAGGCCAGGGCGCTGCCGGCTCAGCCACGGCTGCATTTTGTGGAAGCGGATATTGCCGAGTGGTCCCCGCCACAACGGCTGGACCGCATCATCTCGAACGCGGCTCTGCACTGGGTGCCCGAGCATCAGGCCGTTTTACAGGGCCTGGTCGGTCTGCTGACTCCACACGGCGTGCTGGCGGTGCAGATGCCGAACAATCATGCCGAAGCCGCCCACCGGATTCTGCGTGAGTCAACGCAGCAAGAGCCGTGGAGGTCGCTGCTGGCCGGCTCGGAGGAGCGTTTCACGCTACAGACCCCCCGCTGGTATGCCCAAACGCTCCAGAGTCTCGGGTGTACAGTCCAGGTGTGGGAGACGATTTATTACCACCTCTTGTCCGGTGAGAACGCGGTTCTGGAATGGATGAAAGGCACGGCCCTGCGACCGACGCTTGAGCGCTTGGGTCAGCGCCTCGGTCAGGGCGGGCAGACCGCATTTCTGGATATGTACGGCCAGAAGCTCGCTCAGGCGTATCCGGCCGGTCCGAACGGGACGCTGTTTCCCTTTCGCCGGTTGTTCTTTGTTGCGCAGCGCGATGAGCCCTGATAACACTCCGGGCCACCCTGCTGCTCACGGAGTCGGCTGAGTCCAGCAGAGCCAACAAGAGGGCAATCCACCACCAGCGGTGCTGAGAGAGTATCGTGTCAGACCGAACGCACAAACGCGCGATCTTCATTCTGGCTGGGGCGGTGTTTGCCACCATGCTGGGAAACGGCCTGGTGATGCCCTTCATTCCCGTGTATGTCGCACAATTCGGCCTGGGCGGCCTGGGGGCGGGCTTGCTGTTCAGCGTCCATGCGGCAACCCGAACCGTGTTGCTGCCGTTCATCGGACGCGCGTCCGACCGCTGGGGCAGACGTGGCTTTCTGCTGGTCGGGGTGCTGTTCTACGCCCTGGCCTCCCTGGCCTATCCTCTGGCCGACCGGGTTGCAGCCTTTGTCGGCATTATGGCGGTCCACGGCACGGGCATGGCCATCGTTCATCTGGTTTCCATGGCCTATGTCGGCGACCTGGCACCCCGGGGTGAGGAGGGCCACTATAGCGGCTATATGAATACCGCCCTCCTGGGTGGAATTGCCAGCGGACCTGTTTTGGGAGGAGTCATCCGCGACCTCTCTTCCATGTCGGTCAATTTTCTGGTGATGAGCATCCTGAGCGGGGTATCCCTTTTCTTGCTGGCGGTCCTGCTGCCTCCCGTCGAATCAATCCGGACCGGACCGAAAAACCCCAAGCCAGCTTCTACCACGCCCTGGCAATTACTCTCCTGTCGTCCGGTCGTCGGGGTGGCGAGTTTTCGTTTCGCCTATGCCTGCACGAATGCCTTGATCTGGATATTCCTGCCGGTTCTGGCCGCCCGGCTGTGGACCTTATCCACGACGCAGATCGGGGTGTTAATCTCTGTCAATGTGATGGTCAGCACTGTGCTGCAAGCCCCCTGCGGCCGGCTGGCCGACCGCAAGCGAAAGGCCGTGCTGATTGCCCTGGGCGGAGTCGGCAGCGCGCTTGCCCTGGCCGCCGTTCCATTTGCGACCGTGTTCTGGCAGGTGCTGGCCCTCAACGTCTGTATAGGTGCCTGTTACGGCTTGGCCTTCCCGGCCCATACCGCGGTCGGCATGGAGAACGCCGGTCCATACGGCATGGCCACCGTCATGAGCCTGCTCATGATGGCGCACAGTGCCGGCATGATGGTCGGGCCGCTGCTGTTCGGCGCAATCGCGGATCAACTGAGTCTGGCCTGGGTGTTCTGGGCCGGGGGGCTGATCAACCTCGGCCTGATCATCGCATGTTGGTTGTTGCTGGTCGGAGCGCCGGGCAAGCTGGAAGTCGAACCGCTCCGACCCGTGAATACCGATGCCGTTGAGGCAGAGTGAAGAGTGAGGTCGCGCAGCGTCTCGTCTGCGGGAAACCAGCGAATCTCAGAGTCAAGAATCGTGTGTGAAGAATCGGGGAAGTTGGGATGGAGGGCTATTATTATCTGTTCCTAAGAACCAGCTTTTTGAAACGCAGGTTCCCCTCCCCAGAGATGATTCTCATATTTTCTGGACTATCGTTCAAACCCTGCTGGGGTTCAATGATCGTTGGACGTTTATCAAGACCAATTTTCTTGATACTGACAAAACGGTTTCGATAATTTGTTTCGAGGAAGGTGGGTTGCTGCCAGAATGTACGGACAATCTCTTGGCAATAGGCGATAAAACATTGAGCGCCTTTTAACTGCTGAATAATCTCTTTCTTAGTTTTTCTCTTGTTTGTCATTTCAATATAAAGAATCCAGTTTGCTTGATCGGTATTGGTGATCATAACGAAGTCAGCTCGTTTACATTCACCTTCTTCACACTTGAAAATCTTATCTGGAGGTGGAAAATCGTCAGCTTTGATTACTACGGTGTCTTCTGGAACACCTTTAATTTGTACAGAATATCCAGAGTTTTGAGAGTTTCCAGACTCTCTCAAAGTGACAGATTTTTTGTCGTAACTCGTCTCTTCAAGAGGGGTCAGCGATTCTTCCTTGATCAAAGCGCGTAATACATCGAGATCGGACATTACTCATCATCTCCCCATACGATGGCTTCCTGAATCTCGTTCATCTTATTAATTGTTTTGTCGAAACTGCCCATTTCAATCCCTAATTCCGGGTCTATCTTTGCTTCTATCAGCGTTAGGCAGGGACTCTTCTCTTTATTGCCGTCCAAGAGAACGAGAGCCTCTTCTGCTATGTACGCCTTGATTTTCTCGGGAGCGATAAGTTCAGAACTTTCGTATCCTTCCTGTTGGGCGATGCGCTTCAAGTACGGTTTGTCCTGGCTCAGCATTATGAGAGTGTTCAGTTCTTTAACAATGTAATCGCTGTGCGTGGTAATGAAGACCTTGATTCCGAGATTCGCTAGCCGCGCGAAAAGTTGCGCTATGCGACGCTGGTTCTCAGGGTGCAGATTAAGTTCCGGCTCGTCTACCATCAGCAAATCGCCACGCTCAGCGGTATGGCGTAAATAAAAGCCAATATCGACCATGGAGCGCACCCCACTGGAACTTTCTCCCATGCTGAGTCTGATTTTTGTGCCTTTCGGTATAAAGTACAGCTCGTTGTTGCGAGTGCGGTATGACCCGCCGATGATGTCGGCGAACTGCTTTAGCACATCGGGATATTCTTCGGCGAGGAAACTCTTTTTCCTTGCAATGTTCTCAAGTAGGAGAGCGAAGTCTAAATTGTCTTCAACAGGCAAGGCATAGTCTTGATAGGATTGAGACAGCAATTCTCGTGGGTCTATTTCGTCTTCCGTTTCGGTCATTTCTTTCAACAATCGTTCTCGTGCGAAGTTCAACTCCCTACGAAAAATCGCGGTACCGGTACGCTCAGCACTAGAGATGAAAGGATCGGGGAAAAATTGGGCGAAAACAATCGTTGATATTGTCTTTCTGATCGCGTTCTTAATGATTATGCTAGGAATTTTTTTATTCTGCTTATCCACAAATAAGGAAATTTCTAATTCGGTACTTCCCTTTGTGGTAGCAATGGAGACAAGTTGGCGATTTGGAGCCCCGATTAGGCGCTCAAAAGCTGTTGATTTTACCAATTCCTCTAATTTGTCATTCTCCAAGGAGACATGGAATTCAGTGTCTTTGAATTTTTCCTCAGACGCTGCAAAAATGTCCGATAAGTCTTGGGTATACCGTCTGCATATATCATCAAGAATTTGATCCGCTTTCCGAACATAATCTCTCAGGTCGATTCGTGTAACACCGTCGTTCCACAAAGCTCTCATGACCCGGTCGGGAATTCGAGTTAGTGGGATGGGCGCGATATTCCGCCGCCACGTGGACAGGAAACCATATAGAGCGTAAGTTGCATACGTCTTACCAGTATTGTTGCCACCGCAGATAATGGTGAGATCGCCCAGGCTGAACTCGGCCTGCTTCAATACGCCAAGATTTTTTACCTTTACTTTCATACCGACACCGTGTCGCCCTCGGTTCATCGAACGGCTCTGGGACCGGACTAAAAGAACTTGATGACGCTGCGGGCCACTCCACCGCCTGTTTTCAGTAGATCGTAGGCTTCGTTGACCTGTTCGAGCGAAAACGTCTTAGAGACCAACTCGTCGATCTTGATCTTTTTATCCATATACATATCGAGCAGGCGGGGCATGTCCACGCGGGGACGGGTCGAACCGTAATATGAGCCCTGAAGCCGCTTTTCCATCAAACAAAAAATGTTCGGGTTGATCGAGATGCGCGAACCGTCGGGCGATACGCCAACCACCGTACATACGCCCCCGCGGCCCGTCATCTTGAACGCCAGCTCGATCGTCTTGGGCGAGCTGATGACCTCGAAGGCATAGTCGGCTCCGCGTCCGCCGGTCAGTTCCATAACCGCCTTGAAGGCGTCGTCCTGGCCGGGGTTGATGGTATGGGTCGCGCCAAAGGTCTTGGCAAATTCCAGTTTCGAGTCGAGCAGATCGACCGCAATAACCTGCCGCGCGCCTGCCAGGGCACAGCCCTGAATGACGTTGAGGCCCACGCCGCCACAGCCAATGACCACCGTGGAGGAGCCGGGCTGGACGTTGGCGGTATTGATTGCCGCGCCAACCCCGGTCATGGTTCCGCAGCCCACAAAACACGCCCGGTCAAGCGGAATATCTTCCCGGATTTTGATGGCGCAGCTCTCATGGACAACGGCCTCTTCCGCGAACGAGGCCGTGTACGCAAAGTGGAAAACCTCCTCGTTGTTCCTGCGCAGGCGCGTTGTCCCGTCCAGGAGCGTGCCGAGTGCTCTGGGTCGAGTTTCACACAGATGCGGCTGCCCCTGGGTACAATAGTGGCAGGTGCCACAGACAGGATTGAAAGACAGCACGACATGGTCGCCCTCTTTGACCGAGGTCACGCCGGCGCCAACCTCGGCCACCACCCCGGCACCCTCATGACCCAGCACCATGGGCAGCGGCATCCGCATATCGCCAGTCATGACGTGCAAATCACTATGACAGGCACCGTTTGCCGCCACCTTGACCTTGACCTCTCCGGCTTTTGGCGGATCGATATGTAAATCTTCAATCACGAGCGGTTTGTTCGGCTCATATAACACGGCAGCTTTCATGACCTTTTCCTCCTGTTGATACAAAATACCCCGTAGGAAGTTGGAATGATAAACGGCTCGGGGAGCGCTGTCCAGAAAGCCTCACCCGGTTCGATGCTCTGTTCATACAAGAGCAAGCTCAGGGGGCCTACGGGCCTTCCATTCTTCTGAGAAAAAATGAATAACCCTGGTATGAAATTCCATCGAAGTCGGCGTGGAGGAGTGCTGTCCTGGGTTGTGTTGCTGTGCGCCGTCACTCTGGTGCCCTCTGTCGTGCTTGCCCAGCCGCAGCACACACTTGAAGATATTACCGTCACCGCCCGCAAGCAGGAGCAACGCGCCTTTGACGTGCCGCTGTCATTATCCGTGCTCCAGGGCGAAGGGCTCGACCGGCTGCGCTCGTCGGGCATGGATGCGCGTTTTCTGAACAACCGTGTGCCCAGCCTGCAAGCCGAATCGTCCTTTGGGCGCTTCTTTCCCCGATTCTACATACGCGGCTTGGGCAATACCGACTTTGATATGAATGCGTCCCAGCCGGTCTCGGTGATGTACGACGGGATTGTGTTGGAAAACTCCCAACTCAAGAGTACCCCGGTTTTTGATATAGAGCGCATCGAGGTGTTGCGCGGACCGCAGGGTACGCTCTTTGGGCGCAACACCACCGCTGGCGTCATCAAGATCGAGTCTGCCCGTCCGACCTGGGACTGGGAGGGCTATGGCCGGCTGTCTTATGGACGCTTCAACAGCGTGAATTTTGAGGGAGCGCTGTCCGGGCCGCTGCTCCCGTCCGTCCTGGCGGCACGGGCCTCGGTGCTGGTCCAGCGTCGGAGCGACTGGGTAGACAACACCCACACTGGCGAGGACAACGCCCTGGGCGGTTATCGCGATGTGGCCGGGCGGCTTCAGTTTTTATTGACGCCGACCGAGAATCTGTCCGGGCGGTTCAAGGTGCATATTCGCGACTTCGGCGGCACGCCCCGCCTCTTCCGGGCGAATGTGCTTAAGCCGGGCCATGCCGACCTGGTTGCGGGCTTCCGACGCGACAAAATCGCCCATGACGCTGACAGTGACGCCGGGGTGAGCGGCCACGGCTTCGCTTCCGAGTTGCACTACACGCTTGGGCCTGTCCAGTTGATCTCGCTGACTGGTGGGGAATGGCTCGACAGCTTCGCAAGAGGCGATATCGACGGTGGCTATGGTGCGGTCTGGAGTCCGCCCAGCGGGCCGGGCCTGATTCCATTTCCGGCCGAGACTGAGGACGGGATATCGGCTCTGCGTCAATTAAGCCAGGAGGTGCGTCTGGAACACACGGCCTGGCAGCGCCTGGACTGGCGGGTGGGCCTCTTTTACTTCCACGAGGAACTCGACATGTTCGGCCGCAACTACGATACCCTGGCCGGGAATGTCGTGAATGGCCGTATCCGCCATGAGCAACGGACAGAGGCGTGGGCCGTGTTTGCCGGGGCGACGTTGAGCGTCACCGACAATCTCGAAGTCACCGCCGGTGTGCGCGTCTCCGAGGACGATAAGGAATACCGTATCGAACGTCTCCAGTCGCCCATCGGTGCCGGTCCGCTGGGTCCGCTCCGCAAGGCTCCCCGCGACCTGGTGCCAAGCTGGGACCTGAGCCTGCGCTACCAGCTGCGGCCCGGCGTCCAGCCCTATGTGCGCGTTGCCAGCAGCTTTCGCGCGCCCAGCATTCAGGGCCGGTTGCTGTTCAGCGACGAGGTAACGGTGGCCGACACTGAAGACATCATCTCGGTCGAGGTCGGCCTGAAGATGCGGCTGTGGCAGCAGCGGCTCCACCTTGATCTGGCGGCTTATCATTTCTGGATGAACGATCAACAACTGACCGCGGTGGGCGGCGATGCCAATGTCGCCCGCCTGGTGAATGCCGACCGCACCATCGGACGGGGGGTTGAGGCTGAGCTGGCGCTGGTCCTGGCCCGTGGCCTGCGCTTTACCGCGGGCGCAAGTTACAATTATACGCGGCTTGACGA
The DNA here is from genome assembly GCA_022824615.1 of Candidatus Binatia bacterium. Classification (GTDB taxonomy): domain Bacteria; phylum Desulfobacterota; class Binatia; order Bin18; family Bin18; genus Bin18. The sequence continues at coordinate 13,861 of JAJDZM010000041.1, forward strand.
CTCGGGTCTGTTCATCCCCCCGTGTGGCGCGGACTGCACGGTCCTTGACCCGCCCGGACCGGTTCCCGGTACCGTATCGATTGACGGCAACCGGCTGTACCAGGCTCCACGCTGGATTGTCAATTTCAGTCTGGACTATACCTACGTACTTGCCGGTGGCTCGACCCTGATAGCGTCCACCGATTGGGCCTACCGCAGCCGTATCAACTTTTTTCTGTACGATTCGCGAGAATTCCGTGACGATCACCGGCTTGAGGGTGGGGCTCGCGTGGCCTGGGTATCGCCTTCCGGTATCCTGGAAGTCGCGGCCTTTGGTCGTAATATTCTGAACGATACCTCTCCCGCCGGCGGCATCGACTTCAACAACCTGACCGCCTACATCAACCAACCGTCCTACTGGGGTGTTGAAGGGGTCGTGCGTTTCTGATGAGAGGGATGGACCGGGCTGGAGCCGTCATACCACCGGAACAATGGTTGTGATTCAGTTTGCATCTTCCCCTCACCCCAGCCCTCTCCCTCAAGGGGAGAGGGAGCAACCATTCCCTCCTCCTGGAGGGGAGGGCCAGGGAGGGGGACGTTCGGCAGACAGAAAAGGCAACGGGAAACCATCACCATCGGAACAATGGGACACGTGACACTGGGGCAGAAGACGATGCCACCACACGGCTCTATCTGGCATCCTGCATCGCACACGGACATGAACGGGCGTACGCTGGCTCCACTACACCGGCTTGGCGGCTGGGTCGTGGTACTGTGGGGCGTGCTGCTGCCGTCCCTCGTAATCGCTCAGCCGCAGCACGCGCTCGAAGATATTACGGTCACCGCCCGCAAGCAGGAACAACGCGCCTTTGACGTGCCGTTGTCGCTGTCCGTGCTCCAGGGCGAAGGGCTTGACCGGCTGCGTGCCTCGGGTATGGATGTGCGTTTCCTGACCAATCGGACGCCCAGCCTCCAGGTCATGTCAGGCTTCGGACGTGTCTATCCGTATTTCTTTATCCGTGGTCTGGGCAATACGGACTTCGACATGAATGCCTCCCAGCCGGTGTCGATCATGCACGACGGCATTGTGCTGGAAAATCCGTGGCTCAAGGGTCATCCCATCTTTGATGTCGAGCGGGTCGAGGTACTGCGCGGTCCACAGGGCACGCTGTTTGGGCGGAATACGCCGGCCGGCATCGTGAAGGTCGAATCGGCCCGGCCGACCTGGGAGTGGGAGGGTTACGGCCGATTGTCCTACGGGCGTTTCGACAGCGTGAATTTTGAGGGGGCGCTGTCCGGACCGCTGATCCCGTCCGTCCTGGCGGCGCGCGCCTCTTTGCTGGTCCAGCGCCGGAGCGACTGGATAGACAATACCTACACCGGTAAGGACAACGCCCTGGGTGGCTACGATGATATTGCCGGGCGTATCCAGTTTGTGTGGACACCGGTGGAGAATTTTTCCGGGCGATTCAAGGTGCATGTCCGGGACTTCGACGGTAATGCCCGGGTCTTCCGGGCGAATATATTCAGGTCGGGCCGCACCGGTCTACGCCCAGGGCTACGGCGCGACAAAACTGCTCAGGACGCCGGCAACCCGCAGTACCTGGCGAGCCACGGCTTCGCCACCGAGCTGCACTATACCCTGGGTGAGTTCCGCCTGATCTCGCTGACCGGTGGGGACTGGCTGGACGGCAGATCGCGCGGCGACGTGGACGGTGGCTTTGGTGCGGTCTGGAGTCCGCCCAGCGGGCCGGGTCTGATTCCGTTTCCAACCGAGACGGCCGACGGCCTCTCGGCTCTGCGCCAGTTGAGCCAGGAATTCCGCCTGGAACACACGGCCTGGCAGCGCCTGGACTGGCGGGTGGGCTTCTTTTACTTCCACGAGGAACTCGACATCGAGGGTTTCAGCTATGACACCCTGGCCGGGAGTGTACTGAACGGCCGCATCCGCCAGGATCAACGCACCGAAGCCTGGGCCGTATTTGCCGCCGCCACCTTCACCCTGACCGAGAACATCGAAGTGGCCGCGGGTGTGCGCGTCTCCGAGGATGACAAGGAGTACGCGAGCGAGCGTCTTCAGTCGCCCATTGGTGCCGGTCCGCTCGGCCCGATCCGTAGGGCTCCCCGCGACCTGGTGCCGAGTTGGGACCTGAGCCTGCGTTACCAGATGCGGCCCGGTGTTCAGCCCTATGTGCGCGTGGCCAGCAGCTTTCGTGCGCCCAGCATTCAGGGCCGGTTGCTGTTCGGCGACGAGGTGACCGTGGCCGACACTGAGGACATCATCTCGGTCGAGGTTGGTCTGAAGCTGCGTGTGTGGCAGCAGCGTGTCCATCTGGACCTGGCGGCCTACCACTTCTGGATGCACGATCAGCAGCTCACCGCAGGGAGCGGCGTGGACAACGCCAACCGGCTGCTGAACGCCGACCGCACCATCGGACGGGGCATCGAAGCGGAGGGGGCCGTGGCCCTGGGCTATGGCCTGCACCTGACGGCCGGTCTGAGCTATAACTACACCCGGCTCGACGATACCGGTCTGTTCGTTCAGCCGTGCGGCTCGGACTGTACGGTCCTTGACCCGCCCGGCCCGGTTCCGGGCACGGTCTCCATTGACGGCAACCGTCTGCCTCAAGCCCCCCGCTGGATCGCCAACCTGAACCTGAGCTATACGCGTGTATTACCCGGCGGCGCAGCCTTGATCCTGGCGACCGACTGGGCGTATCGCAGC
>JAJDZM010000070.1 GCA_022824615.1 Candidatus Binatia bacterium
GCTGCGAGAATCGGTGGGGCCGAGTCTTCAAGCCTGCTTTGAGTAAATGGTGATCCCGAAAGTGTCGATGTGATGTCTGAGAAGGGCGGAACGGATGCTGTCGTAGGCTTTGAGGTCGCAGGTCTGTGGAATGTCGAGGTCTTCCAGATCAAGGGCCAGTCGCCCGAGTCGGCTGTCGTCCACAATGCCGCGTGTGGCCAGGTCAATGTCGGAATACGCCTTGGCCTTGCCGGTCGCGCGTGAGCCGAAAAGCCTCACCTCTGTCAGTTCGGGATAGGTGGCGAAGATGCGGGTGAGCTTTGCCCTGACTGCGGGAGGAAGGTCCGGCGCTCTCATGGGTTCATCGCCTCTCGCGCAGCAGGCTGAAAGCGCGGGAAAAGTTCCTGAACCGGTAGTGCCAGCGCACTTCTTCCGTCATTGCATTTCTCCCGGCGTCGTCCCTATGCTGTATAGTATCTTCTCGATTGCCAAGTGTTAGAGCAAATAACGATGCTGTGTAGCCACCCGTTCGTCCTGAGCGTAGCAAAGCGAAGTCGAAGGACTGGATGCCGGATCAAGTCCGGCATGACGAGAACGTACTGGCACAGCTACAACTCACCGTGAAACGCTCTAATCTCCTTATGCTAATACCTTCCACGCTGGCATTATAGCCCCAACTCCTCGAAATTCTTCTTGATCGTCGCGGCCAGACTGACGGCCTCGGCGTTGAGGTCTTCCAACTCGGTGTGAATCTCGCGCAGGGCTTCTCTGAAGTCGAAGTCCTCGTCTTCTTCTTCGGGCGCGACGCCGACGTAGCGGCCTGGGGTCAGGCTCCAGTCGTTGGCCTTGATCTCAGCTAGGTCCACCAGCTTGACCAGCCCGTCTACGTCGCACAGCTCGGCATTGGGGAAACGCTCGGTCAGCCAGTGGGCCTGCCGCCAGAAATAGCGGACCTGCTGGAGCTGTTCGACTGCGCGCTGGCGCGCCTCATCCACGGCTTTGCGGGCGCGGCTGAGGGCGCGGCGTGCCTTGGCGTCAGCCGCGTTTTCGCACGTCTCGCTCAGACGGGAGGCCAGCTTGTATATCAGATCAGCCTGCCGGGCCAGGTCGCGGCTGGCTTCGGCCAGCGGGGTGAGGCGTTCGACAATGAGTTGGGGGGCGCTAACAGATAGTTCTTCACACGCCAATTCTTTGCTGATGCGTTGAAACGCCTGGACATCGGTATGAAATGTGGTCAGCGTTGCGTCCTGCTCTTTCCGAAGGTCGGCGAGGGCGGCGTCATCGGCCAGGGTGGTAAGGCAAGGGTGCAGGGCCTCGTTCAGTGCGTCGAGTGCAGCGGTGAAGTCGGGCAGGGCTGGCAGCGTTTGGCCGTTTTGGGCTTGAGGGTTGAAACAGGCGGCGGCGTGGTCAAGGGCGCGGCGGCAGTAGTCGGATACCAGGTTGAGAAACTTGTCGGTCTGGCCGCGATACAGCCAGATAATGGCCAGGAGGTTTTGCTGCTGCTCGGGGCTGAAGTCGTATATCTTGCGCGTGACCTTGCGGTACACATTGCGGGCGTCGATCATCAGCACCTTGGCGCGATGCTCCTCGGGCTTGGCGCGGTTCAGGAACCAGAGCTCGCAGGGAACGGTGCGGGTGTAGAAGAAATTGGAGCGGATGGCGATCATGATGTCCACGTCGCCGGTCTCGACCAGCTTCCGGCGGACCTTGGCCTCACCGCCGCCGGCGCTTGATGCCTGTGAGGACATGACAAAACCGGCCCGGCCCGTCTCGTTCAGATAGCCGTAGAAATAGCTGATCCAGACATAATTACCGTTGGAGACCTTGTCCTTCTTGTTCACACCGGGCAGGCCGAAGGGCAGGCGCGGGTCATTCTCGATCTTACCGGCGTCAATCTCGTCTACGTTGAAAGGCGGATTGGCCATCACGTAATCGGCCTTGCCGGCCAACTCGTGCGGATCTTCGTAATAGGTGATGGCCTGCTGAACGTTCCCTTCGAGACCGTGGACGGCCAGGTTCATCTTGGCCAGCCGGATGGTGGTGGCGTTCTTCTCCAGGCCACGAAAGGTAAGCTGCTCGGTCGGGCTCTGGCCGTGCTCTTCGACCGTGCGTGCGCTCTGGACGAACATGCCGCCCGAGCCGCAGGCCGGGTCGAGTACGGTGCCGCGCTGGGGGTCGAGCACATGGGCGATGAGCGAGACCAATGAGACCGGTGTGAAGAACTCGCCGTTGTCGTGGGCCTTCTGGTCGGCGAACTGGGTCAAAAAATATTCGTAGATACGGCCAAAGACATCGCCGGACACCTGCTTCAGTTCGTCCGGGTTGAGGAGGCGCAGGATATCTCCGAGGGTGTCCTTGTCCAGCTTTTGATACTCGTTCTTGGGCAGGACGCCGCGCAGGCTTTTGTAGTTCGACTCAATGGATTCCATCGCGTCCACGAGGGCCTTGGCTCGGTCCGCGCCGTCGGGTAGAGCCACGAGATGATCGAACTGGGCTTCAGGGTTCAGGAAGATGGCGCTCCGCTGGGAGAAATCTTCCTTGGTGAGCGCCCGCCGCTTGCCGCCCCGACTCGGCAGGGTGGGTTCGATCTCCTGCCTGGCCGTGAGATAGCGGCTGTAGGCGTGACGCAGGAATACCAGCCCCATGACGGGCAGAAAATATTCATTGCTGGCGTACTCGGAGTTGGCCCGCAGGGTGTCGGCCGCGCTCCAAAGCCGGCGTTCGATGGCCTCGATATGTTCGAGTTGGGACATATTCGCCGCTTACAGCGGGTGCTGGGACAGGAACTCCTTGAAGACGGTGAGAAACGGCTCGCGCGCCGAGGATACAAAACCGTGTCCGGCGTTGTCGAAAATGGCCAGTTGCGCGTTCGGAATCTCTCGGGCCAGAATCTCCGAATTGGCCGCCGGAATCAGCATGTCGTCACGCCCGGTGGAGACCAGGGTGGGGGCGGTGATTTCCTTGAGCTGCCGGTACACGCGCAGCGTCATGGTCGCATCCAAGTGACGCTTGTAAGCAAAGAAAGGCGTGGCATGTTCCAGAACGCGGCGCATGGTGGCTTCGAGTTCGTCCCGGTGGGCGGCGATATAGTCTTGGGAGTAGGACAACTTCCAGCCCTCCCGAACGGCTTCTTCCGGTGTCTGTCCGGCGCGGCCTTTGAGCGCCTCCATGGATTCCGGCGGGGCCGGGACGGAATGTTTGCCGCCTGGGGTGGTACAGCCCAGGGTCAGACTCGCGATGTGCTGCTGGTGGTGAATGCCGATTTCCTGGGCAATCATACCCCCCATTGAAATGCCGAAAATGTGCGCGCGCGGAATGTCGAGCGCGCCGAGCAAGCCTACGGCATCACTCGCAAACAGGGCAATGGAGTAGGGCTCGTCCGGTTTATCCGACTGACCGGTGCCACGATTATCATAGGTAATGACCTGATAGTCGTCGGCCATGCGGGCAACAAACTCACGGTCCCAGGCCGCCGCCGGCCCGCCCAGCCCCATAATAAGCAACAGCGGTTGACCCTGACCCTGAATCGTATAGTGCAGATTGATCCCGTTCACTTGTGCGTATGACATACTCTTCCTCCTTTGTGTGAACGTCTTATCCAGTTGCTGGCAGAAGCGCAAACCAGGGAGAGGGCGCTATTTGCCGATGCGTGCGGTTTGGTATAGGTCCATAGCATATGCAAACGGCTGTCTCCGAGATTCCCGCTGTCCGCCAGACAGTGAAGGAGCTGTCCCATATATCGACGCTACGAGTTGTCTACCATCTGGCTGAAGTCTGGGCCGTGATTGGACTGGCGATCTGGCTGAGCGGCTGGGTGTTGCCTCCGTTGACGGGCATCTGGGGAGCGTGTGTTTATATCGGCGCGGTCGTCGTGATTGCCGCGCGGCAGCACGCCCTGATGGTCCTCGTACACGAGGCGATTCATAAACGGATATCGAGAACAGGATGGCTCAACGATACTCTGACCCGTGTAGCTGCGGCGTTTCCGATCTTTATTTCGCTCTCGAAATGGCGCTTCATCCACCTCTATCACCACCAGTATACCCATACCAAGGACGATCCGGACCGGGCCATTTATGCCCGCTATCCGCTAGGTAGCGGACCGTTCTGGCGGCTTCTGGCTCGGGATGTGAGTGGTCTGAACGTCGTCTCGACGTTGAAGTATTTTATTGATCTGCCCTGTGTGACGTGGGACTTTAATCGGAAGTTTCTGGGTGAGGAGCGCGCCGATCGCTATCGGCAGATTGCTGACATGGGTCTGTTCACGACCTTCTGGGCGGTGGTGTTCAGCACTGGTTTTCTCCTGTGGGGGTGGGAATTCGGGCAATGCTTGGCGTTGTACTGGCTCGTCCCGTACTGCACACTGACGCAGGTCTTCTTTCGTATTCGGGGGGCGATTGAGCACGGCAATGTGCCCGACCCTGAGAACGCCTATCAACAGACGCGGACCTATTTCATGCCCGGGGTCTTGCGCTTTTTCTTTGCGCCCAAGCAGGTGAACTACCACCTGGAGCATCACCTGTATCCTTCCGTGCCTTTCTATAATCTTCCCCGGCTGCACGCGGTTCTCAGCCGCGCAGTCTATCCTGCCGAGGCGGGCTATTGCGAGCCGTTTTCCACCGGCCTCAAAAAATTGGTCTGCGGATAGGGAGAAGGTAGACTCCCGACAAAAAAACGGGACAGCCGTCTGGCTGCCCCGTGTCTCTGCGTTTGTCTACGGTTTCCTACAGATCATACGCCCGGGTCGCGTTGTCGCCCAGGATGTTCTGCCGGTCGGGCGGTGGGAGTTCCTTAATCCCATTCTGTAAGGTGTTGAGGGCGTCCGGGAAGCCGTCAAAATGGGGGAAGTCGGTGGACCAGAAGAACTTGTCCGATCCCCAGCGCGCGGCAGCCGGTGGAATCATGCTTTCGTCCACATCACAGCCAACCCAGCACTGACGGCGGAAATACTCGCTCGGTGGACGCTTGCAGGCCGTCATGAAGCCGCTGTGTTCCCACTTGCTATCCATCCGCTCGACAAAATGTGGCACCCAGCCGGCTCCGACTTCCAGAACCAGCAGTTTGAGATTCGGAAAGCGTTCCAGGGTGCCGCCCTCAAACATGCTGACAAAGGACGCCTGGATATCAAAGCCCAGGGTGACCGACAGGAAATAGAAGGGGGAGCCGTGAAAGGTGGTATGGTCATACCAGGAGCTGCCGTGAAAGTCGGGCCGCGCAATCACGTGCAGACCGACCGGCATCTGAATATCCTCGGCAACGGCCCAGAACGGATCGTAGGTCGTATCGCCATAGGCTTTCCCGTTTGCGGGATAGGGGGTCAGCATGACGGCCTTCAAACCTAACTTGGCTGCGCGTTTCAGCTCAACAATGGCGGCCTCGGGGTCCATGAGGGAGATGTGCGCGACGCCGTATAAACGGTTGGGGTAGTGGTGGCAGAAATCGGCAATCCAGTCGTTATACACGCGGTTATACGCCAGGGCGAGTCCAGGGTCATTGACTTCACCTTCCCACAGCAGGCCGATGGTAGGAAAGAGTACGGCCGCGTCAATACCGTCAGCGTCCAACTGCTTGATCCGCTCATGCGGGTCGTAGGCCCCCTTGGGACCATCCATATACAGCTGGTCTTTGGAGAAGACGAGCTCACCGGGCTTGCCAAAACCGGAGGCAACGCCCATCCCTCTGATGGTCGGAGAAATCTTGCCGTCAATGACCAGTGCCTCCCAGCCTTCTTCATCTTTGACGAGGTGCAAGGCGCGTTCTTTGTATTTCGACTCAAGGTTCTCCTTCCACAGATTGGGCGGCTCTAAAATATGACCATCGGCGTCAATAATTCTTCCGAGTTGCATTGCACGTCCCTCCTTGCACACTGGCGTAGACTTTGCCCCGCTTCTAGCCCACTTTGCTCCAGATTACAAACCGTTTTGCGCTTTTTATGGAGGGTGATGAGAGGAAAGGACTACCCCCGCCGGGAATCGAACCCAGACCCCAGGTTCCGGAGACCTGTGTGATATCCATTTCACCACGGGGGCACGGTCGGTACCGTATCATATACCAGCGCAGAAGCAATGTTTTGGGGAGAGCGGTTCCGTACGCAGGGCAGGGAGCGCGGTAGGCAGGTGGTCTCAGCGGTGGGTGCAATGGCCGAGAGAGGAGGCTACTGTTCTCCTCTCTCAATCGTCAACATTGAGTCTTCATCGTACAACCGGTTGTCGAGGTATAATTCGGGATAGCGAGCCTGCGTTTCCAGACTCTCGTCTACGCCGATTGCGGTTTCATCCGCGTCATTCTCGGCAGCGCTACCTGTCGCCAGATCGCCTCCGTACAGCTCGGGGTAGCGCATACGGAGTTCCAGCTCCTCGTCTACACTGTCGGTTGTATTTTCTGCTTCTTCATCGCCGCTCTCTAACCCGAAGTCTTCGTCCAGGAGCGAACCTGAAGAGTCCGGGCGAATAGAATAGAGGGACTGGGACAGTCCGTTCGACGTAAAGAAGAGTAGCAGAGTAAGCGCACTGATCAGTGTCTTCATGTCAGAATCCTCCGTATGACATTCTGTCCAGGGCAAAGGGCGACACGCATGGCGGAGAACCGAGACGCGGACGCCTCGACTGCGGACGCTGGAGGTGCGTGGACGAGCAGGCAGCCTTTCAGCCGGACATGCACCTTTTTCCCCGCGCCATAGCCTTTGACAATAACGCGCTGACCGTATTGGAGTTGTCGGAGGTCCGGAATCTGGGACCGATGAATGAGGCACTCAACACCACTCAGGCGCGACGGGTCCCCTTGTAAAATAAGGGCGACCTGTCCTGAATCATCTTGTTCAATGCGCGTGACCTGACCCGATACCTGGATGACCTTATCCCGATATTTTTTATCCGCGACCGCATGATCGGAGCGGAAAGTCTGGTAGAGGAATGTGGCTGAGGTTCTGAACTCAGGCTTTTGTTCGAGTTCAACGGTTTGCTGGCCCGTCGTGCGGAAAAACAGGATAACGATAAGGAGGAGGACGGGAATCGCTATAAATCGCATACGCTTCACTCAAGCTTCTCAAAAGTAAGACATTCCTGGCGGCTGGGTCAAGAGAGGCGGGAGCGATGGCGTGCCCCGAAACAGGCTGGAGTAGTGCGTCAGCCGGCTGGCTCTGTTGCCGTGAGTATTTCAATGTCCTGGAGAAGCCGGGCCACAGATTCCGTGTCATCTCCCCGATAATAGCCGCGGATGCGTCGCTGCGGGTCAATCAGCACGAAACGGTTGCTGTGTACGATGGGCTCGTGGGTCGTCAGGCGAGGATCGTCCGGTGCAAGGGCTTCCACGCCAAGCCGAAAGCCGTTGCGGATTAAGGCATACATGGCGGAGCGTTCACCGGTCAGGAAGAGCCAGCGCTGGTCGTCCGCGCGGTAGCGCCGCGCATAGACTTGCAGCACCTCGGGCGTATCTCGCTCCGGATCGACACTAAAGGAAATAAAGCGGACCGGTTTGGTGCGCAGGGTCGTGTGCAAGTGGGCCATCCGCTGGCTGAGGAGTGGGCACCTGCCTGGACAGTGGGTGAAGATGAAGTTGGCGACCCAGACGGACCCGGTCAGGTCGGAGTGACCAAAGGGCTCGTGCGTTCGCTCGGTCAGCGAAAAGGTGGGGACTATTCCCAGGATGGGAAGCCGCCCGGGCGGGGCCGGCTTAGCGGCGTCTGAGAAGAGAGAGAAAATTCCGTAGCCGACAACAAAGGTAAGAACAAGACCAAGCGCGCCCCAGATAAGGCGTTGTGAGGTGGGTTCTGGGGGGGCGCTTGAAAGTCTGTCAGGCACAACAGACTAATGGTCAGCCGTTTCGCTCATCGCGGTCGGCTCGACTGGCGTATACGTCCTGGTGGTTGAGGTCAGGTCCGGCAGGAGCATGATAATCAAAAAGACACAAATGGCCATGGGTGTCAGCGCAATCACACTAAGCGTTGTGCGCTCAAAGCGCAGATGCATGAAATACAGCGCGACGAGGAGCGCTTTGGCAACCGCGAGGATGACCAGCAGAGAGCCAGCGGTGAGCTTGTCGGAGACCAGGGGCGGGACCATCAGCTCAAGAATGGTCAAAATGGTGAGAAACACCATAATGGCGAGATAATTCGGTTCGACGTGGTCAGCGTGTGCGGCAGCTTCGTTTGCCATCGTGTCTTCCTCTACAGCAGGTATACGAAAGTAAAAACCAAGATCCAGACCAAATCCACAAAGTGCCAGTACAGACCGACAATTTCCACCGGGCTGGAGTTTTCGCCTAAGAACCTCCCATTCATACCGGCAAAGAGTACGCACGTCAGATAGACCACACCGCCAAAGACGTGACAGCCGTGGAAGCCGGTCAGAATATAGAAGGTCGTGCCAAACAGCGGAGCGCCCCAGGGGTTGCCGCTCATGGTCATGCCGACATGGGTGAGGTGAGTCCACTCGTAGGCCTGAAGTCCCAAAAATACGGTCCCGCCAACAATGGTCAGGAGGAGGTACTTCCGAAAATTCGGCAGGTCACTGTGTTTCGCCGCGGACAAGGCTTTGACCATGGTGAAGCTGCTGACAATGAGCAGAAAAGTCATGAACGCGGTGAGCTCGATACCCAGGGCGTCGAGCGGGTTGGGCCAGTCCGGGCTGCTGGCGCGCATGGCTCCATACCCGGCTAACAGTCCACCAAACGACATGGCATCACCCGCCAGAAAAACCCACATGCCGAGTTTGCCCCAACTCTCCGGGGTAACGGGCGACTCTGCCGGCTGCTGGACAGGGGCGTGAGAATCAACAACGGCTTCGCTCAAGGTTGCTCCTCCTTTGGGGCCGTCACTTCCCGAAGGGATTGTGACGTTCCCTGTGCTCGATGCGAACGATTCGTTTTCCAATAGCGGTAAAAAATCCAGCCGCCAATAGAACCAAAAACGACGAAAGGCATGGTCATCAGAAAAAAGGCACTGCGCAACATGCCTTGCGTCACCTGCTCATTCGCGCCGGATAAGAGAGTCTGACACATTGCGCAGCCTTGTGCTAGAGCCTCCTGAGGCATGCCGCCAACGTAACCGGCTACCAAGAGAGACGGCGCTGCAATGCCAAGCAGGCGAGAGATAAAAGAGGAAAGTCGAGCGTGCATATGCCCTGTTTAATTCAAATACACCAACGGAAAAAGGACGACCCAGACCGCGCCAACGTAATACCAATACATGCCACATATCTCGACACCGATAAGGTGCTGCGGAGAGAATTTTCCGCGTCTGGCTTGCCATAGCACAATGCCGAGCCAGAGGACGGCGGCAAGAACGTGCAGGCCGTGGCAGCCGATGAGCGTATAAAAGGTCGCGCCATACATGCCGGCTGAAATGGTGAGTCCGTCGTGAACCAGCCTCACCCACTCAAAGCCTTGCACCCCAAGAAAAAGACTTCCCAGGAGTGCTGTCACAGCCAACCACCGCACAAACGGCTGCTGTTGGTCGGCTTGAATACAGCGTATTGCCCTCCACATGGTGTAACAACTGAACAGCAGGAAAGCGGTATTCACCCAGGTGATGCCCACGGGGAGGTATAAATGGCCGGAGGGCCAAACCGGACTGCCAAAACGAAAGACCACGTAGGCGCCAATCAGTCCGGCAAAAAACATGGTCTCTGCCCCAATCAGCATCAGCATGCCCATGCGGGCATTACTGACCGGCGGTCGCGGGATGCTGGGTGGGGGAGGGCCACCGCCATAGCCGGGCACGGCCACCAGCGCTTCTGTGGTTTCGTGCGTCGATGGCTGAGAATCCGGAGTTCCGGCTGCAACGGCTGATCCGCGTGGCATAGACGCTGCCTCTCGTAAGAACAGGCTACGCAAAGATAATGAAACAGGTTGCTGCAGCAATGTACAGCACAATAAAAAACGCGAGTTTTCTACCGAGTGAAGAATTTTCTTCCTGCCGCTCGGCGCGGGTTACTAATGGCATTCGCCTATCCCGTTTTCAGAATATGCTGGTATTTGCTTATAGGGGCAACTTATCGAGAGCCATGGCCGTCAGCAAGACTGGCAAATAGACGAGGGAAGCAAACATGAGCTGGCGGGCCGAGTCGCGCGAACGCGTGCGGGCCAGACGGAGACCGTACCACAGAAATAGACAGCCCAGCCCAAACGCGATGACAAAATAGCGCGGGCCGGCCATACCGACCAGGGTCGGAAGGAGGCCGACTGCTAATAAGGCCAGACAGTTGAGCACGACCTGACGGCCCGTACTTTTCCCGTCCGGCTCAATCACGGGTAAAAGCTGGAAGCCGGCCCGGGTATAATCTTCTCGGTACAGCCACGCAATGGCGAGCGAGTGGGGCATTTGCCACAAAAACATAATGGTAAACAAAATCCAGGCCTCGATCCCCAGCGTCTCATTGACCGCGGCCCAGCCAATGACCGGGGGAAGGGCACCAGGGACGGCGCCCACAATGCCGCACAAGGAAGTCTTCTTCTTCAGCGGGGTGTAGGCGAATAAATAGCTGATGGTGATAAAGGCGGTCACCAAGGCGCTCAATGGATTCACCCACAGCATAAGATAGAGGAGACCGATCATCGTAAGAGCCGCACCAAAGACCAGAGCGTCCAGAGGTTGCAGCCTGCCGTCGGGCAACGGACGGGTCCTGGTCCGTTCCATCAGGGCGTCGGCCTCACATTCCATAAGCTGGTTGAGTGCCAGGGTGCCACCGCCAGCCAGGGCCGTCCCAATCAATGTGTGCAAGAGCAGCGTGTAATCGAGGACGAGCCAGGAGCCCAGATAAAAGCCCACGGTTGTCGTGACCAGGATCATACTGACCAGGCGCGGCTTGGTCAGCTCGACAAAGGCGGCCAGCCGCCGTAGGCGCGGCAGATCGTAGGCGACTGTTTGTGTTCGCTGTATCATACGGTGACCTGCTCCGAAAAAATGGGTGACGCTGCCTCCTCAGGACTGCGCCCGATACGATAGGCCCGGAGGGTGAACCGGACACTGGTGACCAGCATGAATGCCCCGACGATGACGTGACTGGTTGCGAGGAGAACCGCCTGAGGAGTCAAGGGGCCACTCGGGGCCAGATATTTCATGACATAGGTAAAGACGCCCAGCCCGACCTGGAGAAGGAGAAGCCGTCGCAAGAGAATTCCTGAGCGCAGCAAAGGACGCTGGGTGGCGTAATAGTGCTGGACATGGTCAACGAGGAGAAAGGTTACGATAAAGACCGCAACGGCCCCCAGGATGTGCAGGCTGAGGCCGGCCCCGGTATGGCGGAAGAGGGCGCCCAGAATCAGTTGGCCGTAGATCAGGCCGACGGTGAGAAGGCCAAGCTGCTGGATATTCTTCGCGTCGCTTGAGGGCGACTCGGGTCGGTCCGCCCGCCATTCCGCAGAAGTAAACAAGCTAATACTGGCAATGAGCGCAAAGAACGCCTGGGCCAGGCAGGCGTGAATAATAGCGATCTTTTGCTCAATCAGTACCACGCGCAGTCCCCCCAGGACACCTTGGAGTATCACCGCACCCAAGGCAATAAGACCCAACCGGCGGAGCCACTGCCGTTGCTCTGTGAGCCAGAGGACAATCGCCAGCACAATCGTGAGCAAACCCACTGTCGCCCCCAACAGCCGATGGCTATGTTCGTAGAATATCCCGCCCACCATCTTTGACCAGGGATACAAGAACATATTATGGCCGAAGGTTGTCGGCCAATCCGGGACTACCATGCCGACCTTGAGGCTGGTGACCAGACCACCAAAAAACAACAGCGGGAGGGTCATCGCTGCTGTCAGTATGGCGATCCGGTGAGACCAAACAGAATCGTGATCAAGAGCAGCCAAGACAGTCTCCTGTGCGAAAACACGGGCGTGCGCTGTCTCTCAAGCCCGGCCATCCTCCCGAGGACGGCCACAACGACCAGGCCTGGGGCCAGACGCATGGCCTCACACTGCGCTACTGCGAGGCCGTAACAGCTTCGGGTCCGAGTTTACGGTCCTGGGGCAACCAGTCTTCCTGGACCAGGGGCGAACTATATTCATACGGGCCGCGATAGACCGTTGGTGTTGTCTCAAAGTTGCCGTGGCCCGGAGGAGAGGGGGCAGTCCATTCGAGAGTGTTGGCCTCCCATGGATTCTTGTCCGCCTTCTTCCCGGCAATCAGACTCCAAATAAAGTTGACGAAAAAGATCAGTTGCGAGAGGCCCAGACAGAAGGCACTCATAGTGATGAACACATTCCACCACTGCATGTCGTGCAGAAATTCATACTGCAGCGGGTTGTAGATACGCCGCATATGGCCGCCCACACCCAGGAAATGCATGGGGAAAAAGGCACAGTTGAAGAAGATATAGGTCAGGGCAAAATGCACCTTGCCCAGGGTCTCGTTCATCATCCGACCGAATATCTTGGGGAACCAGTAGTACAGGGCGGCAAACATGCCGAAGATGATGCCGGCCACCACATAGTGGAAATGGGCGACAATGAAATAGGTGTCGTGGATGAAGATATCCACCGGCGTGACCGCCATGTAGATGCCGCTCAGGCCGCCAATCACAAAATTGGACACAAAGCCGAGGGCAAACAGCATCGGGCTGGTAAACCGGATGGTCCCGCCCCACAGGGTACCGAGCCAATTGAAGGTCTTAATGGCCGACGGAATGG
>JAJDZM010000002.1 GCA_022824615.1 Candidatus Binatia bacterium
GAGACAACCGAGCACATCGGGTTGCTGCCGCAGGGCGGGGCAGTGCGTTGTGAGAATGGCCATCGTTTGCGCGTCGGTCAGACGGAGAGACGTGACGGTAGGCTGATGTAGGACACCACAAACCGCGAGTAGACACAGAGCCCCGAGAACAATATCCAAGACGTAGCGAGAGGAGAAGCATTGCATTGTTTTTTCTAAATCCAGAGGTCGAAATAACCACTACTGTGCCCCCCAACGAGTGTGTGGTACTCCGAGACGGCTTCCTACGCGTACGGGCTCGGCCCGCACAGGTAGACCCTCAAGGGCAGCAGGGATGAGGGCCGGCTGTGTGGTGCGCACGACTAAACCCTCCACTCCAAGCCGGACATCCCAGACCCCGTCTAGGGATATGAGATTTTGGCTTTCAAATATCTCCACTGCCTTGGCGTAAGGAATCCCTGCTATCGGTGGGTTCTGGGACGACTCTGCGGACGCCGGTGTCTCAGTGGTAGGCTGATTCGTGTCCGACGCCTCGGTATCTTGCGTATCCTGATCGGTCCCGTCCGAGTCCGCACTCTCTTGGCCAGAC
The DNA here is from genome assembly GCA_022824615.1 of Candidatus Binatia bacterium. Classification (GTDB taxonomy): domain Bacteria; phylum Desulfobacterota; class Binatia; order Bin18; family Bin18; genus Bin18. The sequence goes on from JAJDZM010000002.1 coordinate 569, forward strand.
TCGCCAGACTGGGCAGTATCAGGCCCCGAGGTGTCCAACTCGGACGAGTCAGGGTCAGATTCAGACTGTGGGTCAGAGGGCGGAGCAATGGTGAGGGTGGGAATGGTTCCAATCTGAGCGGGGATAAGCGCAGGCGTGTCGGTCAGGACGACGATGTGTAATGTTTCGTCCACATATCCTGTCCAACAATCTTCAATGTACACTTCGTCCAGTAATGTGGGACAGACAGCCCGGTAGACTTCTATGGCCTGGGGTAAGGCGGCGAGCGGGGCCGGAGGTGGAGCGGGCGGGGCAACAGTCAGGATGGGAATCAGGTCCATCTCGGCTGGGATAAGGGTCGGGGTGTCGGTGACGGCAACGATGTGCAATTCCTCGTCGGCATAGCCGGTCCAGCAGTCGGCCACATAGGCTTCGTAGGTCAATTCCGGGCAGTATTCCCGGTATACTTCTACCTCCCACGGTATCTCCGGCTCGGGGGCAGGATCATTTTCTCCCCACGCGGTGAAGACGAATAGGGAAGTGCCGAACAGGGCCAGCAGACTCACGATCAACCACCCGTACCGCCATCTCGTCGCCAGCATCGTTTTCATACGCGCGAGCCTATTTTCTTCCTCCCAAGAGCGTCAAGAACGGGCATTCGACAGCAGATAGGACAAGGGTAGCAAGGGCGAGAGCGGCCCTTCCCTGCCCGTTAAAACGACTCCGGCATACCGCCTACTTTTGGCACATCCGGGTGCATCACATCCCACGGCTGGGCACTGGCCACATAAATATCCCGCTGAGGCTGATACCAGCTTGGGTCGTCCAGGCTGCCCGCGTACAGCACCCTGAAGTCCGGCGCAGCCCCGTTGGTTAACAGGACGGGAGAGCCGCAGGAGGGGCAGAACGAACGGCCCATAGTGTGACCACGGTCAGCCGACTTCTCATACCAAGCCAGATCGCCCGTGAGAGAAAAGTTGGATTTTTTGACAATGACCGCCGCAAAATAGGCGCTGCCGGTTGCGCGCTGGCAGTCCCGACAATGGCAGTTTCCCATATAGAGCGGTTCAGCAGTACAGGTATAGCGGACCGCACCACACGCACAGCCACCGGAAAATGGTGTCTTCATATGCAACCTCCTTCAGCAGTATCGAGAATAAAATTCTGGCAGTAGAACTCCTTGTCAGGCCGCAACCGCGGGATGTAGCTCTTTCAGACGTGGGTACACTTCTCGGGCAAAAAGTTTCATGCCCTTGACCGTCTCTTGATGGTCGAGAAAGCCAGCCTGTCCCATCAGGAGAATGTGACCAAAGCCGCCGACGTGTTCGTAAAACTTGATGATTTGACGGTAAACGGAGTCCGGGTTGCCGGCAAAGACCAGCCCGTGCTCCATAAAGCTCTCCAGTTGCGGATTCTGGAACATCTTGAACACGCCCGAGGCCGGTCCTTTCATCGCGCCGGCCATCGCCTGTGGAGGATGATAGCCTGGCGGGCTGGTAAACTGGAACGGCACCTTATTGGCCTCCACATACCACATCAGCTTGCGCGCCCCGGCATAGCCTTCCTCATCCGTCTCGCCCGTGTAGACCAGGGCGGCATAGGCAAAACGATCCAGGCCGGCGGGGGGAAGGCCGAGTTCGGCCCGGCGCGTCCGATAAGCATCAAACACCTGTTTCGACCCGTCGAAGCCGGTCAAAAAGCAGGCCACAATCGTGCCGCGCTCCCCAACCGCCTGCGCCGAGCCCGGACTGAGCGCCGTGATCCAGACGGGCGGATGCGGCTCCTGATAAGGTCGGGGCCAGATATTGACCTGACGATGGTGAAAATATTTGCCCTCCCAATTAAATGGCCCGTCGTGACTGGTCCAGGCCTTGAGAATCAAGTCGTACGCTTCCCAAAAGCGCTCCATCATGCGCGTGGGTCGATGGTTGCCGGCCGACATCTCGTACGGCACTCCGCGCACAAAGCCGACCTCCAGGCGTCCGCGGGAGTAGACATCGACCATAGCCATCTCTTCTGCCACCCGCACGGGCTCGCGCCGGTTGGCAATCGGGTTGCCGAGAATCAGCAAGCGGGCCGTTTTGGTTTCACGGGCGAGGATACCCATGACGATGGGCCCGCCTGGGTTGAGATTGGTCGCGGTCTGATGGTGCTCGTTCACCATGATGTCGAGCCCCAACTCCTCGGCAATCAGCCATTCGTCGATAAAGCGGTGATACAGGTCGGCCCCGATTTTCGGGTCGTAGTAACGATTCGGGAGAGTCACACGGATCGAGTCGTACTCTTTCGCATCGGGCAGCAGATGGTAGGCGTTTTCGCTGAAATGCCAGGCACGCATGAACACGGCTCCTTTATCATCTATGTTGAGGCAAGAAACGCACCGACCCGCTCGACGAAGACTTCCGGCTGTTCCACGTGCGGCCAGTGGCCGGCTCGGTCAATAACGGCAAGCTGCGCACCGGGAATAGCGTCACGATAGGCCGCACCATAATAGCCGGGGGTCACAAAACGATCACTCGCCCCCCAGATGAGCAGCGTCGGAATAGCGATCCGGTGCAAACGCTGACGCAATTTCGGATTATGAAAATACGGCTCCCAGGCATACAGGGCGGTTGCTTCCCGGTTGCGGGCAATCACAAGGAGTTCGTCATCGGACAGGCCGGTATAATCAAGCGCGGCCTGGGCGGGGTCGTGGTATTGCAGCCGCGCGACCTCTTCTGGTGGCAGGGCAAAAATATCCGGGATATCCCGCGTCTCCCGGTCACCGACCTTGATACCGAGCGGCGCAACCAAGACCAGCCGGCTGAGGCGAGCCGTAGACTTCACCGCCATTTCGGCGGCTATCCAGCCACCGAGCGAGCAGCCGATGACAACCGCATCGCGGAGATCATACTCATCGAGCAGATCGAGATAGAGATAGGCCAGGTCGTCCACCGTGTCGATATCGGCCATGTCGGGCGCATGACCAAAGCCGGGATGGGTCGGCAGGATCACTCGACCCTGATTCGCCAACAGAGCAGAAAACGGAGCCTGAGGATACGGCCCGTCCTCACCGTGCAGGACGAATATCGGACGGCCCTGTCCCTGCTCATAGACGTCAAGTTGTACGTCGTGCAGCGTCAACCGGCGCGACTGGATGGGAGGACTCATGGTTCACCTGTGTCTAGCAGAACTGTACGGTGATATAGGTTGCAACTCCGCACCGCAATCGAGACTTCCGTTCACACCGCAAACAAACGTTCAGCGTTTCCGTGCAATATCTGTTCGCGTTCGGCATCCGAGCAGGCCAGTTGCTCCACCAACTCAATGGGCCGCTGCCAGGAGCCGTAGGGATGATCCGTACCCAGCACGAGTTGCTGGGCTCCCATCATCGACAGGCACCATTCCAGCGGTTCCGGCTCATAGGCCACCGTATCCATATACAGCTTTTTCAGAAACCGACTCGGTTCCTGCACTACGTCCTCCCCGCCAAAAGCCCCCAGCATGCCGTCCAGCCGACCCATCAGATACGGCACGGTCGCGCCAACGTGGGGGATGATGATCGGCGCGTCCGCATAGTCTGCCAGTACCCCGGACAGGGCCAGACGCATGGCGGCCAGCGTATTATCGACCATGAACGCCAGCACCGGCACCGGCACCAGGTCCATCAAATAGCGCTGATTCAAGGGAACAGTGGGATGGATAAAAATGGGCCGGCCGAGTTCGGCCATACGCGCGAAAACGGGGCGGAACTCGGGAGAGTCGAGCGGTTTGTCGTTGATATTGGAATACAGTTGAAGGCCCCGAAAGTTGAGTTCCGAGAGACAGCGATCGAGTTCCCTGAGCGTCGCCTCAGGGTCCCCAAAACCCAAAGTCGCATAGCCCCAGAAGCGATCCGGGTGAGCAGCAATGAGGTCGGCCAGGAGATCATTCGCAATCCGGGCCAACTCATCAGCCTGAGCGCCCCCGACCCGGTCCGGGCCGGGCACGGCAAGACTCAGGACGGAGATGTCGATACCGGCCTTATCCATATGCGCCAGCTTGGTCGGCATATCGTGCAGGGGCGGCAGCATGGGAATAGTCAGGCCCTGACAGCAGTGAAAATGGTACGTGCCGTCCACCAGCCGGGTGTAGGGGAAGTCGCTCCGTTTTTCGAGCGTGCGGGCGATGTGCTCAGATAAGAAATGAGTGTGAACATCGATTTTCATGCTCGCCCTCCTCTCTCTTTACGCCAGCTTTATCCAGCCTTGCGGGCTTCACTCCGCACGTCAAAGCCGCCTTCTTCGGGCGCGTGGCCATAGACGTCGCGCACATAGTATTCGGACTGATGAGTCGCGGGCCGCCCGCCCCAGCCATACTCGATCAGCCAGCCCGAGGGCGTGCGGAAATAGAAGGAATACATGTGGTCGTTGGAGTGTTTGCCGGGTGTAATGGCGACCGGCACCTTATGCTCACGGACGATCTCATGGGTCAGGCCCACGTCGTCCAGATTGTCGACCTCGACCATAATATGGTTGAGGCGCTGCTTGGACGGGCCGATCCCAAAGGCCACGGAGTGGTCTCGCTCATTGCAGTGCATAAAGACTGGCGCGATGACCTGCTTGCCTCTTTGAATCTTGTATTCCACGCTGCCGCGCATGCCCAGGGCACGGTAAAAGCGGTAGGCCGCCTCCGTATCCTGTTGGCCGACGATACAGTGTCCCAAGCCGCCCGCGCCGGTCTTGAAGCGGCCGTGCATGCGGCGTCCGGGATAAAACGGCTGGCTGAACTGGACCTGCGGACCGTGAAAAATTTCAACCGGATTGCCGTTGGGGTCGGCGAGTTTCAGCACTTCCAGCACGCGGCGCTCGGCAGCCTCGTCCGGCGACCCCAGGCGGTAGGCAATATCCGCCTCGGACAACTGCTGCTGCATCTGCCCGAACTCTTCGGGCCCGGCAACCCGAAAGCCCAGATAGAGCAGATCGTCGCTCGGGTCGTCATGCAGGACAATCCGATGATGCCAATAGTCCATGCGCGCGTAGCAGCGGTCGCCTTCTCCTTCATCCGCAATTTCCCAGCCAATGATATTGGCCGCAAAATGCTTCCAGGTGTCGATATCCTTGACGCCAACACCCATATAGCCCAACTCTGTGACGTGAATCATATTTCCCTCCTGTGGTGACATGGCTGATTACTCCCGTTTGATTCCGGCGCGTTGATCTTTGCCTGACGGCGCTATAGAGAAATAATGAAAATGGAGGCCGAGGTCATGGCTGACAAGATCTATGAATGCACTATAGCAAATGGCCAAGTCGTGCCACCTGCGGGCATACATTTGCCGGAAAACTGCCGCGTGTGGCTGACGGTACACGAGGAGGCCACACGTCCGCCTGCAAGAATCCACAGTCCCCGTCTCGTTCATCCGGAACACGCTCAACATTTCGAAATGGAAGTCGAAGATGTGAGCGATGCCCAAATATGACGCATCGCAGTTTGACCCACCGGCACCAATGGCCTTGGTGACGGTCCATTCACCCAGGAATGGAATGTCTTGAAACGTTGTTCCCTTCTGCTTGACGGCCCGAATCTGACTTGGGACGAATATCAGGAAGACACTGGAGCAAGACGGGAGTCGCCATGATCCGAACAACGGTCGTAGGAAGTTGGCCGCTGCCTGAACAATACCGGCACCGCTTATTGCAGTATCACCGAGGGCAGTTGCCCGACATGCTCGTCAAACCGACACTGAGCGGTGCGGCAGAAGTCGCCATCCGCGAGCAGCAGGCGACCGGCGTGACCCAGTTCATGGGCGGCGAGTTTTTCGCCGAGGTCTTCATTCAGCACATTCCCCGCCAACTGACCGGCATCCGCCTGGTGAAACCCCAGGCCGACGAATTGCGGACGTATAGGGATGTGGCTCGCTACGAACTGACCGGCGATATTGAGGCGCCCCGCGGGCTGGGTTATGTCGAGGCATTCCGCCGCGAATCTCATATTGAACCGAGCCTGGGCAAAGTTGCCGTGCCCGGCCCCTTGGAAGTGCTCGGACACCTCAAGTGGACGGACGCGATCCGGGCCCAGCTTCCGCGGGCCATCGAGATCGTCAATCGGGAGCTACGCGGGCTCGCGGCAGCCAAGGTCCGGGAGATTCAACTCGATATTCCCACGGTCGCCATCCGCTCCGTCCTGGGCCGTCTCGCTCCCGAAGAGGCGGCCGATGTCATCGCCCGGAGCTTTGAAGGGGTGGACGCGCTCAAGACCATCCACTGTTGCCTGGGTGATCTCGGTTCGCAGTCGGCCGTCACCACCCATAATCTCCACGCCCTGCTACCCTATATTGAGCGCCTGGCCGGTGTGATCGACAAGGTCCACCTGGAATGCTCCCATCCCGGACAGTGGGCCGACCGGGCCTGTCTGCGCGATATTCCTACGGGCATGCAGGTCATTGCCGGCATTGTCGATGTCAAAGCGCCGGTCGAAACCAATGTGCAGATTGAGGAGCGCATTCGTGAGGTGCTCAAATATGTCGAAGCAGACCGGCTGTGGATTGCGCCGTCCTGCGGCCTGGGCCGCCGCACAGCGGACATTGCCATGGGCAAAGTCTCACGCATGGTTGAGGTAGCAAAGCGCAGCTGACACAGGCTATGTTCACGGCCGAACAGGTCGGCAGTATCAGGAGGGAGCAGTATGCCGGAATACACGACCGTGTTTGGTTCCCTGGAACGGTATGAGAAAGGCCGGGTCGAGATCATTAATGACCAGGCCCAGCATTATGCCTTTTCCAATATCTTCGAAGTCGCCTCTCAGGCCCAGCCGTACGAAAAGATTGCCGTGGCGAAAAACCTGGAGTACGTGGTCGAAGTCCTGCGCGCGGAAGGCCGCTCAGACTGGTTTACCGCTACGCACGATGAATTCGCGGTGGTAATGGACGGACACCTGGAGCTTCATCTGGTCAAACTCGACGACCCGGCCTCCGTTGTGTCGCCGGACACGCAAGGGTCCGTGCGCCTACAAGGGCCACCCGTCGGCAAACCGATGGGCTGGCTGAAACTCCGGCGCGGGCATCAGGCCCTGCTGCCGGCCGGTGCGGCCTATCAGTTCCTTGCCGAACAGCCGTGCGTCATACTGCTGCAAACGCTGAAAGGCCCGCTCACGGTCGAAAAATGGGCGGATATTTGCGCGGGCTAGCATACCTACCCTCACCCTAGCCCTCTCCCAGGGGGAGAGGGGAAGAAGGAGACAGACGATGAGCAGCATCAAAGCCTCGGCTCCCGACACGAAGACCGGGTATAAGAGTTTTGAGCTGGGACGGTTCTCTTTTTCACGCGACGAGTATTTCGTCACCGTCCGCTGGCCAGCCAGGGAGGCCCAGCTCTCCCACACGCTACCGGTCGATGCCTTTCTCAGGGCCCTGGTGCGCGATGTAGCCTGGGGATTTTTTTACGGCTGGGTCAATTTCGATAGCGTGCTCGGCACCCGCAACCGCTACGGACAGGTGGAGCTGTACGCCGGACGCTATAACGACAGCTATCGGGACTCCAGCCTCGACTATGTCGAAACCTTTGACACACCGGAGATTCTGGCCACCTTCAAGACCATGCTGAGTGACTGGACGAACGCCGGCTTTGACCCATTTGCTGCGCCCGCGGAGACCGGTACCGCGGTCTTCGGTAAAAAGAACGGGAGCAATACCGCGGCCATTGAACGCAACCGGGAGACCTGTCGGCGCATGCCGGGTCTCCCCGGCGATGCCTCGCTCCGCTCGGACGCCAACGGCTATCCGGTCAATCGCGCCTTTACCGATGTCGAACAGGACGAGCCCGAAATTCATGCTGAGCCGGGCTTTGAAAACGAGGTCCACGCCTTTAACCTGTTCAAATACCTGTCCCGCTCCGACGTGACCTGGAATCCTTCCATCGTATCCGTATGTCGTAACAGCCTGTTCTGTCCGACTACCGAGGAACACATCCTGCCGGTCATTCACGGCAACGACCGGGTCGAGTGGTTTATCCAGGTCAGCGATCAGATCACCTGGCAGGTCAGCGACAAGGAAACCGGCCATCCGCGGGCCAGGGTGGTCATGAAGCCCGGCGATGTGGCGGCCATGCCGGCCGATATTCGACACCAGGGCTTTTCGCCCAAGCGCGCCATGCTGCTGGTCTGGGAAAACGCGACGCCGGGTCTGCCCGAGAAATACGACAGCGGTGAGCTCTCACCCTATCCGATCGAGCTGTAATCAGAAGGAGGAGCGCATGAAATTCGGCGTGTTGTATATTCCTGACTATTACGAAGAGCGCCACAAATCGTCCAGCCATTACTACGGCGAAATGCTGGAGCAGATCGACCTGTGTGAAGAAATCGGTCTGGACAGCATCTGGTTTGCCGAGCACTACGTCGGCGGCTATGCGTTTCCTTCCCCACCGATTTTTGCCGCTGCGGTGGCGCAGCGCACGAAGCGCGTTCGCTTCGGCACCGCGGTGACCTTGTTGCCATTGACCAACCCGATCAAGACGGCCGAGGAATATGCCATGCTGGACGTCCTCAGCGACGGACGGCTCGATTTCGGGATCGGCCGGGGCATTCTGCGCCACGAGTACGACCTGTTTGGAATCAACCCGGACGAGAGCCAGGGCCGTTATCACGAGGCGCTCGAGGTTATCCTCCAGGCCTGGACCCAGGACGAGGTCACGTGCACGGGCGACTACTTCACCGTCGATCATGTCAAAACCCTGCCCAAGCCGGTTCAGCAACCCCACCCTCCTGTCTGGGCCGCCGCGGTGGCTTCCCAGGAGTCGTTTATCTGGACGGGTGAGCGGGGCTATAACATCATGCTCGTCCCATTCGCCTATCCAACCTTCGGACCGCTGCGCGAGCGCGTTGATCTGTATCGCCAGACCTTGATCGACAACGGCCACGACCCGGCCCAAAAAGAAGTCCAGGGCACCTACCATCTGTACGTTGCCGAGGATGACGAGCAGGCCCGGCGCGAAGCCGCAACGGAGTTGGAGCGCTATTTCAAGTTCTTCGCCAGCCTGGACAAGCCCTGGCAGTCGGACGAGTACAAAGCCTACGGCAAGGGCCTCGGCGCTATCTTCTCTCAGCTCAGCTACGACGTTCTGGACAAGGGCGACGGCCTGATGTTCGGCACTCCCGAGCGTTGTATTCAGCGCATCAAGAACATCAAGGCAGGCTTGGGCATTACCCATATGCTGTTCGAGGTCAATTTCGGCGGCATGGCTCACGACAAGGTATTGCGCTCGCTGGAACGTTTTGGCAAGGAAGTGCTACCGCACGTGCGCGACGTCTAGTCTGCGCTCGCTGAGGGAGGCAGCTTGTGAAAATCGCCATTATCGGTGGCGGTATCGGGGGTATGACGCTGGCCCTGTCGCTCCACGACGCCGGCCTCACCGATGTCAATATCTATGAGTCCGCTCACACGATCAGCGAGCTGGGCGTCGGCATTAACGTCCTGCCCCACGCGGTGCGCGAGCTGACCGAACTCGGCCTGCTGAACGGCCTCGCCGCGGTCGGCATTCCCACCGGTGAGTTGGTCTTCTACTCCAAACATGGCCAGCGCATCTGGGGTGAGCCGCGCGGCCACGCCGCGGGCTATCACTGGCCCCAGTTCTCCATTCATCGTGGCGAGCTATTAAAGGTGCTCCACCAGGCCGTAGCAGAGCGGCTCGGCCAGGCGCGTGTCCACACTGGCCACCATTTGGTCCGCTTCGGACAGGCAGCGGGAAGGGCCTGGGGCGAGTTCGTCGATAGAGCAAAGAATACGGCTGTGCGGCGGGTCAATGCCGACTTGCTTGTCGCCTGTGACGGCGTCCATTCGGTTGTCCGTCAGCAACTCTATCCTGACGAGGGGCCGCCCAAATGGAACGGGATTACCATGTGGCGCGGGGTCACCGAGGGCGAGCCGTTTCTGTCGGGCCGCACGATGCTGATGGCCGGCTATTTTCGGCGGCGGGTGGTGATCTATCCGATTTCAAAGCGCCACGAAGACCGGGGACAGGCGCTCATCAACTGGGTAGCGGAATTCAAGGTCGCCGACAATCAACCCATGCCCCCGCAAGACTGGGCACACGCGGCGCGTCTTGAAGAAGCGCTGGCCCCCTTTGCGTCGTTTAGCTTTGACTTTCTCGATGTACCGGAACTCATGCGGCAGGCGGAGACCATTTACCAATACCCGATGGTCGATCGTGACCCGCTGCCGACCTGGGATTTCGGCCGGGTCACGTTGCTGGGCGACGCGGCCCATCCCATGTATCCGGTCGGCTCGAACGGAGCCTCCCAGGCCATTATTGACGCGCGCGTATTGGCTCGGGAACTCGCGCTCCAGCCGTCGATTGAGCGCGCCGTGGCCGCCTATGATGCCGCGCGCCGTCCGGCTACCGCGGCGGTCGTGCAGGCTAATCGTCAAGTCGGACCGGAACAGTGCATGGAGCTTGTCGAGCAACGCGCGCCAAATGGGTTTACCGATCTTGACGCCGTCATCAGCCAACGCGAACTGGAAGAAATATCCCGTTCGTATAAACGCACGGCCGGCTTCGACCCGGAGATATTGAACAACCGACCATCCCTGTCGGTCGGCTAAAAGGACAATCCCTTCCCCCCTATCCACACGCGGCAAAACGCTCCAGATGGTGATCGGCGTCGCCAAAGGTTTGGGCGAGCATGGTCAGGCGACGGAAGGTATGACTGACTTTCAATTCCTCAGTCATACCCATCCCCCCGTGCAACTGAACAGCCTCCTGGCTGATGTGGCGGCAGGCGTCGGCAATATGGATTTTTGCTGCGGATATGGTCCGGCGGCGTTCGTCGGCATCCGCGCTGTCGGCCTTCACGCAAGCCAGACAGGCCATGGATCTGGCCTGCTCGGCGATGATCGTCATCTCCACCATACGGTGTTGCAGGGCCTGAAACGAACCGATCGGCACCCCGAACTGCTGACGGGTCTTGAGGTACTCAAGCGTGGTGTCGTTCGCAAACTGCATAGCCCCGACCGCCTCGGCGCAGACCAGGGCGGTGGCATAGTCCACCACGACTTCGATCAGCGGCCGGGCCTGCCCTTCCGGGCCGAGCAGCGCATCGACAGGAACAACCGTCCCGGCGAAACGCACATCCGCGGCGCGTAAATTATCAATCGTCCGATAGGGCGTGAGCGTCACACCCGGCGCGCTCGGGTCTACTATGAGCAGGCTGATACCGTCCGCGTCGGTAGGAGAACCGGCGGTGCGCGCCGACACAATGAGTGTATCGGCGCAGGGCGCGTGCAGGACGACGCATTTCTCGCCCTCCAGCCGATAGCCGTCAGCGGTCTTCTCCGCCCGGCAGGCGACATGGGCCAGATTATAGCGCGCCTGGCGTTCGGTTTGGGCGAACGCCAGCTTGCACCGACCGGCGATGAGCGCCGGCAGAATCTCCTGCTGCTGGGTCTGGCTGCCGCCCCTGGCAATGAACTGTCCACCCAGACCGACGCTGGCCAGGTAGGGCTCGACAATAAGCCCGTCGCCTATTGCTTCCATGACCGGCATCAGGTCTACCGCGTTTCCCCCAAAGCCCCCAACCTCGCTCGCAAAGGGCAGACCCAACAGGCCCATTTCGGCAAACGTGGTCCAGACCTGCTCGCTATAGCCCTGGTCTGACTCGATGATCGCCTGGCGCGCGGCAAAGGTGTATTCTTTGGTCAGAAACTGCCGGACGCTCTGCGTCAGCAGTTGTTGTTCTTGGCTGTAGTCGAAATTCACGCTGCGCTCTCCTGTTTACCCATCCGGTTTACAGCCCAAGGGACGCCTTGGCGATAATATTGCGCTGGATCTCGTTGGAACCCGCATAGATCGAGGTCTTGCGGTAATTGCAGTAGCGCGGGGCGATGCTGGCCGTTTGCTGGTCAAAGTCCGTGGCGAGCAGCGACCGGAACGGCTGGGCAAGCGGCCCGACCGCTTCCAGCATGAGTTCCGTGAGCGCCTGTTGGATTTCCGTGCCGCGAATTTTGAGCAAAGAGACTTCCGCGCCAGGGGCTCGTCCGCCGCGCATCTGGTCCAGAAAACGCAGATTGGTGATCTCCAGAGCCATCAACTCGACCTCCACCCGCGACAGCCGGTCGCGGAAGCGTGGGTCGTCGATGAGCGGTTTGCCGTTTTTGGACTGCTGGGCCGCCAGTTCTTTCAGGCGCAGCACCTCTCGCTTTGACGCACCGGTGTTGCCCGTACCGAGGCGCTCGTAGCCCAACAGATATTTGGCGACCGTCCAGCCATCATTTTCTTCGTGGACGAGGTTTTCCGCCGGGACGCGCACATCGTCAAAGAACACCTCGTTCACTTCATGGCCGCCATCCATGAGCATCAGCGGCCGGACGCTGATGCCCGGCGTGTTCATGTCCATGAGCAAAAAGGAAATGCCCTGTTGTCTTTTTGGAAAATCGGCGCTGGTTCGCACCAGACAGAATATCCAGTCCGCGTGCTGGGCCCAGGTGGTCCAGATTTTCTGGCCGTTGACGACGAAGCTGTCCCCCTCCCGGACCGCGCTCGTCTTGAGCGAAGCCAGGTCCGAACCTGAGCCCGGCTCGGAGTAGCCCTGGCACCAGAATATGTCGCCATTATACATGCCGGGCAGAAAGCGCTGTTTCTGCTCTTCGGTGCCAAATTTATGCAGGACGGGCGCACACATGGACACGCCAAAGGGAATACGCGGCGGGCAGCCGGCATAGCCGCACTCTTCTTCAAAAATATGCCGCTGCACGATGGTCCAGTTTGTCCCGCCCCACTCTTCCGGCCAGTCGGGCGCGCCCCAGCCTCGCTCGGCCGTAATTTTCTGCCAGCGCAGCAGGTCTTCTTTGGTCAGCTCTTCGTAGTGGACGACTTTGTCGCGCAGTTCGTCCGGCAGGTTGTCCTTGAGCCAGGCGCGGACTTCATCGCGGAAGGCCATTTCTTCAGGAGAATAGTTGAGATCCATACGGCAACTCCTCTCGTCGGTCTGCCCTATGTATCAGGCTTTTGCCCGCCGTTCACCCAGCCCCTACCCTTCGACTTCGCTCCGCTCCGCTCAGGGCGAACGGTGGGGAGGAACGACCCGACGCAACCCGAACCGTTCATGCTGAGCGTAGCTCCACAGGGGCGAAGTCGAAGCACGCTCGGGGCGAACGGAGAACGCAGTCGAAGGGCCTGGGGGATACAGTCGGGGGCGGGTTTGCTATGCTTTGCTGACGCCGTACCGCTGACCATACCAAGACTGGAGGATTTGGGTATGCCTGCCCGCAATGCACCACACTCCCACGGACAGCCGATCTTTGGCATGCGGAGGACGTTTATTTCCGAAGTCGCACCGCCCCACGACCTGTCCGGCCCGGCCTGGTGGTTCGGCTTTCACCGTAACCGGCTTCTGCTTCAGAAGCATGGCAAGACGTTTCGAGTCCCCTGTCTGAAGCGCTTTGAAGAACTGGGGGTCTCCGCGGGCAATCGACATTATCTCGGACGCTACGACGGGCGGGCGTGTTATGCCATTGATGTGCTGGACGCCTCGCTGCCCGACCACCTGGACTTCCAGGACCTCCGCCAGGCACACAGCGGAATTGACGAAGATTTGTTTGTCCTGGGTGGCCGCGCAGTTCAGATCGTCGAGTGGGACCGCACCCATCAGTACTGCGGGCGGTGCGGCACCCGCAACGAAACCAAATCGGACGAGCGGGCCAAGTGCTGTCCCAAGTGCCAGCTCTTGAGCTTTCCCCGCTTGTCGCCCGCCATTATTGTGATGGTCGAGCGCGACGGAAAAATCCTGCTCGCCCGTTCGCCCCACTTCCCGACCAAGATGTATAGTGTGCTGGCCGGCTTTGTGGAGCCCGGCGAAACCATAGAGGAATGCGTGGCCAGAGAAATCAAGGAAGAGGTCGGCATTACAGTCGATAATATCCGGTATTTTGCCAGCCAGCCGTGGCCGTTTCCGAATTCGCTCATGCTCGGTTTTACCGCCGAGTATGCGGGAGGCGAGATTGAAGTGGACGGCGTGGAAATCGCCGAGGCGGCCTGGTTCAGCCCGGATGCCATGCCCGCCATCCCCGGCCGTATCAGCATCTCCCGCCGGTTGATCGATTATTTTCTGGACAAGCACGGGTAGTTCCATAGGGGCAATTCATGAATTGCCCCTACCTTGGCCAGTCAAAGGGACGGGGAGAACCCACCCCGCCACTGACGCGGCAGGCCCCCCAAGAGGAAATGGTTGCTGGAATCCCTAGAACAAGGAAGTAAAGCAATATGGCAAACGCAACGGAGGTTGCCTACAACCTGTCCCTGGCACGATTGCTGCGCCATGAGGGGCTGAGTGCAGAAGGAGAGCAACGCCGTGTTTTTGGTAGCTCCCGTGGGCAGGCTGATGTGCTGCTTGACTTCGATGAGTATGCCGTCGTTCTTGAGGCCGAGTTCGGCTCTCCGGCAAAGGCAGACGCAGATAGGAGGCTTCCTCAAGACGCTCCGGCCATCGTGAATGGATTGCCAGTCAGGCTTGGCGTTGCTATTGGCTACCCCCAAAACCTTGCAGACTTGCCGGAGAGCAAGACAGACGAAAACCTGGCGGCCTGTCCCGACCTGCGTATTGCCTATCGGTATTTCGGGGAGCCGTGGGGCGAAGAAACAACAGGCAGCGTTACCGATCTTGCCGAGGTCCTGCGGAACTACTGGATACAGAGTGACAATGGCACTGGAATCGAGGAGACCGTCAGCCGTGCAGACGCGGCTATTCAGGCAGCGAGCAACGTTCTGACACGGATAGAATTGCAGGATCGGAGCGAGCAGGACGGACCCGCCACAAAAGCGCTGATCTGGCTGAATGCCTTGCTCTTTCACGAACTCCTGGCCTTACACCTAGACCCCACTTTACTTCCTGAAGAACATCGCGGTAAACGCATCCTTCGTCCCGACCCTGATGGTGGCCCTTCTCATTTGCTTCAGCAATGGCGCGAGATACTGGAAATCAACTGGTGGCCGATTTTCCATATTGCCAGAGAAACCTTAAAGACGACGCCCAGCCCAACGAACCAGGAAGCGATACGCATCCTCAAACGGGCGGCGGCGGAGATTGCCGAGACCGGAACGATACGACGCCATGATGTTGCCGGGCGGATATTCCACCGTTTGCTCGATTCAAGAAAGTTTCTGGCGACAAACTACACCACCATACCCGCAGCTATTCTCCTTGCGGGACTTGCCTTTGACGAGCGCAGTACGTGCTGGGCGGACTTTGACTTTACCGACCCGAAATCGGTTGCCGGTATGCGGGTTGTAGACCCGGCCTGTGGTAGCGGGACCTTGCTCATGGCGGCGGTGCAAGAGGTTATCAAACGGGCACGGCGAGACGGCCTGAGAGGGTCAGACGAACAAGAACTCATGCGCGCTACCCTGGAGGACGCAGTGTACGGATTTGATGTCGTCCCTGCTGCGATTCATTTGGCCGCCTCTACGTTGTGCATGGCAGAGTCGCGGCAGGTTATTCGAGACATGAATCTGTGGCGGGTGCGTCATGAAATACTCGATAAAACCCCTCGGCTCGGTAGCCTCGATTTTCTTCCGGACTCTCCGAGTCGTGGCAATGCAGCGTGGTTGCCGGTTTTCACGGATGGAGCGTCGCTCCGTGTCACAGGGGCGGGTGAGGTTCCAGACGATGTGACGATGCCGAATCACTGCCACTTAGTCATTGCCAATCCCCCCTTTACGCGGGCAGGGGGGCCGGGAGACGAGAAGAATACGCTGTGGAACCCGATATTTGGGTCCCTTTTAGACGCTGCTGACGCAAAGACCATGAACGCCGCCTTGCAAAATACGCTGAAAAAAACTCCTGCCAGCCTCTACGCTGGTCTTGGCTCAGCCTTTGTCGTGCTGGCAGACGAAAATTTGTCTTTGGGTGGGCGTTTTGCTTTCGTGCTTCCCGCAACCGTGCTGACTGGAAGCCGTTGGAAAAGCATTCGGAAGATGTTGCTGGAAAAATACTGCATTGATTGGATAATCGTCAGTCATGACAATCGGAATAGACATAGTGTTCAAGGCTTGCCTGGTCGTCGTTTGGTCTCTTTTTCAGAGTCCACTCGTATTGCCGAGGTCCTCATCGTGGCAACAAAAAGTCGTGAGTTTGCAGCATCACAAAACCATGTCCGGTTTGTCAATTTGGTCAACAATCCTGACGAACCTGTGCAGGCTATGGCACTCACCCGCAAGCTGCTTGCGATGGATGGAGAGGCCTCTCCCTTTGAGCCCCAAGCGGTTGCTGTTGGTGGAACGAATTGGGGAAGCCTCGTAGTCGTTCCACAAAAGGAACTCACAGATGAGCCGTGGGAATACACCGCGCTGGCCCAGCCCGAGCTTGTCCTTGTAGCAGAAAAAATAAGCGCTGGCAGAAGTCCGGCTTTGGGAGCAACAGGGATATCCGAGTTAGGAGATATCGCTCATTTGGGGCCATACCACATGCAGGTGAAAAACCCGAAGCATGGACTGTTTACGATTGCTGAGACAGAGGATGTTCTGCGGGCAGGAATTCCGGCCCTTTGGCACCATAAGGCAACACGGAATACTACCCTTGAATCAAAGGCCGATGCCCGTTTGGAGCGCCGGAGTGATACGGACCGGGTTGCACAGGATAAAATGCTTGCACGACAGGGGAGACTACATTTGGTATGCGATCTCGGCATGGCACCACAACGAGTCGCCGCTGTCCTGACACAACCCCCCATGCTCGGGGTTAGCTCATGGATCACACTTGTATTCAAAGAGCCTGCTCACGGAAAAGAAGAGGCCCTTTGCTTGTGGCTCAACTCTACACTGGGCCTTTTATTGCGAATCCTCAATAGCAACCGCCCCTATTTAGGGCGGTCTAGGCTGCCCCATGAACTTGCGCGGGTTTTACCGGTATTAGATGTGAACACGCTCTCGGAAAGTCAGCTTGAAGCCGCCGTTGCTCTCTATGAAGACTTGAAAGCAAAAGAATTGAGAGGGTTCACTGATATTGCAAACGATCCGGTCCGGGCTGAGTTGAATACCCGCCTCTGCCGTGAAGTGTTGGACGTTGATCCTTCCGCCGTTGATAACCTGACACACAAGCTGGCGAACGAGCCAACACTCCACGCGAGGGCCTAGCTGAGATGTCGGATTACGCCTCCGGCTAATCCGATCTACGAGACTGTCATTTTTCGTACCGGGTTGCTTTGAGAGGATTTAATGGCTTCATTCGTCCTCGTAGAAAAACCAGTCCGGCTTTTCCCCGGACGCTGCAACATATAAATTTATTCCGATAATGGTTGGAGTAATGCCTTCTACCAGTCCCCGGAAACCTCCGGGTTTCAAGGGAAGCTTTGGATCACGAGACACGCAACCCAACGAAATTAGCTTTTCCAACGATATGTGCCAATGCTGATGTGAGAGTGCTTTTTCAATCTCATCAGGATCAATTAGCCTTAACTGCATACCGTCTTTGTCTTCGCTTTCCACTCCATTCCGGACGATAAACCCAAGAACATCACAATCCAGTCGTGAAAATTGGTGAAGGATCTCAACATAGGTTGTATAGAGGTGAAAATCACCCTCTGAACGTTCATCGGATGCGCTCGTCACAATCGGGCGCGACACAAACCCTGAAATCCCAGCGACGGCCCCAAGGGCTTTTCTGAATCTTTGACATACCGTGATTATTTGCTGGCGTATGACGTTTCCGGCTCATGCGCCCTACGGAGCTACCGATTACCCCAGATGGACAATCTCAACATCGCCCCATTGCCTTTCGAGGTACTCTGCAACCAGCCGGCGGTGGCAATGTTCGGGTTTGTCCTCACTGCATAACAGGCATCCGTTGGAGATTGTCCTTTTTATGCCCTTTTTACCGATACGCCTCTCGTCCATAAGGGCCAAAAACTGGCGCTCATATGTTTCCCAGTCCTTGTGCTCTTTACGATAGGCGTCCAGCATCTCTTTGGTGGGGGCAAGGTCCGACAAATGAATGTACTTCATCCGGCAAATCTTTTTTAGAAAGTATTCAAGATCATCTTTTTTGGCGAATCCCGCCAGTTGGGAGATATTGTTCAGTCGGACATCAACTAAACGTTTCGCGCCGGACTCGCGGAGGAGTTCAAAGAAGGTGGCAGCGGATTTTTTCGTGAAACCAATAGTATAGACTTTCAAAATACACTCTCTCGCTGGTTGGCACGGGCCTGGGGTTTTTCGCCCCTATAGGCCACTTTCCGCGCCTGACGGGTGAGGGCATCAGCAATGACCTCCGCTCTGGAGGTGAACATATCGCCATCATGGGGCAGTTTGAACATGTCCAGCAGTCGGTCCATAGCAGCGGAGTGGTTTTCTAGGCTGCCGTCGGCGAGGATGTGCTCAACTGCAACGCCGCGTTCTGAGAGTGTCCGAGCAACCAGTAAGGTGCGGTGGCATTCCAAGGGTTCTTTCTCGGTACACATCAGGGCAATACGGCGTTCATTGGCATCACGCATGACACGCCTGAGACCATCATCAAACAAGGCCGTATTCGCTACCCGGTCGTACCGGACTCTCCCGTTGGCGTCGTAGCACGAGCGGTCGGAAGGTCGCCCGCCTAGTTCGCGGCCCAGAAACGTATACCCGATTCCCATCCCATCCAGCATCTGGTTCAAACTTTCTGAGTTGAAGTGCGTAATATGTCGGCTGTATGGGGTTGAGCGAACATCAACGACTTCAGCCACGTCGTGCCGGTGCAGCAGTTGGATGAACGTCTCCGGCGAATGGTTGGAATGGCCGATCGTGAACACTGGATATTGAGTTGTACTCATTGTACAGACACAACTCCGCCAGCCCCGCAGGGCGGATTAGCCGTAGGCGTAATTCGACATTCTCGCTTGCACGAACAACAGTCAGCGTCGGCGTGAAGTTCCCGGCAGTAATAGCTGTTGGGGAAATGCAATCCGGTCTGTGGGAGTGACCCGCCTCAGCGCGCGCGAGCGGACCGTGCCATCTGGGCGCAGAATCTCAATTTCTCTTTCTCGAAAAAGTTCGAGGACGACGGAATCAAGGTCCGAGAATCGAGCGGCAGTTCTGTTCGCAAACATATGTCGCATCGTGTCTATGGTAACAGGTTCTTCGGACGCCAAACTGAAAAGTTCGTTGGGCATTGAGTTGAGCAGTTGCCTGCGCATGGCCTCGGCATCCAATTCTTCAAAATGGAACAGTGGGAGTGTTTCTGAGTTCAAGGCGTCCCATCCCAGCATGTCGAAGCCGCCAGGACCGTAATGTTCAAATTTGTTGTAATTGTTCCAGTGACATTGGATCATCACGTCACGCGCCGTGGGATGTCTTGAAAGATGAAGGAACCATAGGGCGCGCCGCGACTGCCTGGGTCGAATGAAAAAAGGCGTATCATAGGTCGCTTTCGTTGCGTTACGAATGTGTCCCCGGAGTATCCTTTGAACGAGGGCTCTTCCGCCATCGCCATTACGAAGTTGGATCAAGTCGGATATTCGTTGTTCCGTCAGTTCGAGCGGAGTGACCATTCGGACGAATTCTGGCGTCTCCGCAAGAAAGTTGGTGAGGGCATCCGCCGCGAACGTCAGAATAATTTCTGCAGCGGGTAGCTCACTGAAAATCCGAGCGATGAGACTGATTTCCACCTGTGAAAAGCCGCACTGGTCCAGAAGAAAGAGTGAACGACCGGCTCTTGGTTGACGGCGGCGAATTTCGGCGATGATGTCGTCCACCACGTCTTCAAACCGACTGTTATGAACGACGATTCTTTCACTGTCCACTTGATAGCCACGTTCGTCCAAAACTTTTCGGAGGTGATTTGTGTGGGCGGCTTCAATATCAACAAAATAGTATTTGAAGTCGAAATGAAGAGTTTTGGTACGGCTCTGGTTCAGCCTGTCTATCGCGGCTTCAGATTCCTCAAGCATGATTAAAGGCGTACCGGATACGATCTCGTCGCCGGCCAGAAACGTACCTCCACCCGCAAAGCCATCAATAAGGTCGAGCTTGAATTGGTCGCGAGAAGGGTTGATGCTCAGCCTGTCGAAGTAAGCCCGAAGGTAACTGCGCAAGACATCTAGTTTCGCCTTGCTGTGTTCTTCTATCGAAGGGGGGGGTTCATTAGGATGCCATTTGAAGTCCGCCATCTTCCTCCGCCCCCAAATACCTGGGCACCCCGTTGTACTCGATTCCCTCTAGTATGCGCCCCTTTGCTTTCGGCGTCGGACCACCCCACTGCTTGAAAAAGAAGGGCACGCCCTCCTGCTCGCAACGGTCCCGCACCTCAATGGCCCACTCGGGCCGCATGGGCCGGGCCTTCGGGCCACTCTCCCCGCCAACAATAACCCAGGCGATTCCCTTGAGGTCTAGGTCCCCTATGGGGCCGAGCAATGGCTCGATGGAAAGAAAGCGCGTGGAGATGGGAGCCTGCTGGAGATGCCGAACCCTGGCGGTCGCCGTGTGGTCTTCAACAGACACGCCGCACCAGATATGTCGTGGGGCAGGACACGATTGATAGCGGCGCTGAACATATCTTTTCATGAGTGTACTACGCTTCGTCAATATCTGGAAAATATGCCGATCCGCCACTTCCATTATGTCGAACACTTGGTCGATGAACGCCGTGGGAACTTGCTTGTGGAACAGGTCACTCATGGAATTTACAAAGATCATGCGTGGTCGTTTCCACGTCAGTGGCTGGCTCAGGCGCTCAGGTCGGAGCGTTAAATCGAACCCGTGCTCAAAAGGGTGTCCGGGAACACTACGAAAGCGCTCGGAGAAGCGCTCAGCGTAACAATGGTCACAGCCCCGCGTGATCTTGGTGCAGCCTGTCACCGGGTTCCAGGTTGCATCCGTCCACTCAATTGCAGATTTATAGCTCATGGTGGCACTACGTTACGTTATATACACAGCACGTGCTACTTGGTTGCCTCAGCGTTGGTGTCAATTCATAGGCGAATATAAAGCGAAAGTAAAGCGCCGGACCGTCAACTTACGCATCCAGTTAATCCGACCCGCAGGCTTCCATAAAAACCTTAGCTTGTTTTCTCGATCAGGCTACCGCGGCTTTCCACAACCATGGATGTCTCCAGCGCGTTGGCGACCGATATGCGGCAGGGCGAAGCCGTCGCGGCGTTCACGCAACGCTACGGTAATCGCGCCAGTCATGGTCTCGCCAGTCAATCGCGCCAACTCACCGGCCAGCCGGTAGGTTTCATCGTTCTTGATATTGAGGCTCATGGTCGTCCTCCGGGTAGAATAACGTGCGTGAAGTCTACCCTACGCTGGGCCGCGGTCATGTACAACATCTTGGCTTTCCAAACTTTTCATAAGCGGAATCCGACATTTCCACTGCTTTCGTACTTACCTAACGAACGGCCAAATCGGGGAATATGAGCACAGGATTAAAGGCACCTGTGACATGGTTGGCGGGCTCTTCTTGAATATTCCTCGTCTTGACGAAAGACTACGTATAGGAGAAAACGATCGCATGAGTGAGTTTGAGACAGCGACGCTTGCCTTCCAGAATGCTTCCCTAGCAGCGACGTACTGGGCAACCTATGTCCAAGCGGGGGTCGCGGGCCTGGTGGGATTGGTGCAATGCCTCTTGATTGCCTACGGCTTAAGGTTGATGCAGCGGAACAATGCTGACCGGCAACGCCAAACAGACCTCGCCGAAAAACGGCATGAGGAAAGCATGCTGGCCTTACATCAGCAGGGAGAAGCCTTACGGACGCTGATCGAACGGACCGCCCACCAGTAACGCTCACCCCCCTTACAATTGACTCCTCCCAAAAACGGGAGGGCTTGATTCAGAAGTTCCGGAGGTCGGATGAGCCCTGGGACGTAACCCGACATCCCTACGGTCGCTTGACCGCGACAACGATCAACAATTTTTCCTCGTCCGTATATTGCGTCACCGTCAGGCCATACGATCCGAGGAAGGCATGCGCTTCGTCCTGTGAGGGGAGCGCCGTTATGGGAAACGGCTCCGAGCGGACGAGCCCTTCGACAAACTCCCGGCCCTCCGGGTGACTGATCACGACCCGCCCGCCCGGTCGCAGCATGCGCATGATATTGCGCAAGGCTCCGGGCTTGTCCGCGATATTGCCGTACATGCCATTCATGAAGACCACATCGACACAGGCGTCGGGCAGGTCCAGGTCCCGGATGTCACATTGGTGGCGTTCGACTTCAGGATAACGCTTTGCGACCTGTTCCAGCATCTTGCTCGACAGATCACAGGCGTAGATACAGCCGGGCCGATACTGCCGAATGTCGGGCATGAGTGCCCCCGTCCCCGTCCCGACATCCAGCACATTTTCTCCCGCCTGAATGTCGGGCGCGGCAACGATACGTTCCATGCGGGCGCAGACATCCTGGGGTAATTCGACCAGAAAACGGTCGTACACATTATCAAACGCCTGGCGCTGTTTTGCGTTGAATTGGGCAATCTGTTCATCGTTCATGTTTTTCCTTATCCTTCTTGCTCCGGCCACCAGCGGCCCAGGTCAATCTCAATGGCATCAAAGGGTTCGGCCCGTATCAGGCCACTCCCGCCGTATGTACTCGCCACAACCCAGCGTTGCGATTCCAGACGATACACTTCCAGGGTGCGCAGACCGGGATCGACCAGCCACAAATGACCCACCTGCTCTCGGGCATAGATCGGCATTTTGAGCACCCGGTCGCTACGGCCCGTGCTGGGCGACACCACCTCACACACCCAATCAGGAGCCAGTTCGCTATACGGCACATCTTCCAGCACGGGCATACGTTCTCTTCGCCACCCGGCGATATCCGGAACGAGAATATCTGCACCAAGATGCACTTCCGGCTCGAAAAGAATCCACCAGCCCCCAGGACCGTCGGGTCCATCGGGACTCCGGGAGAAGGAACCAATATCTTGTATAATCGAGGAAGAAGCATGGGCGTGGGGGAAGGACGGCCGGGGCGCGGTCGTCAATTCGCCGTCAATGATCTCCGCAACAAAACGCTCAGGGACCTGGAGCAGGTCCGCATAGGTGGCTCGTTTCCGCGCCGGGTTCATGGCGGGGAACTTACCACGGGCTTGACAGCCGGGGAAGCAGTACTGCGGGTGAACTGTGGTCAGCGGGAGAGAAAAAGCCTGTGCTTGGGGGAATATCTGACAGTGAGGAGTGTCCTCATGAGTACGGCGGTATCCACTCCGTTGCCCGCTCTCAGCTTATACGACAAAAATTTCCACGCCTGGATTTTTCAGACTGCGGATCTCCTTCGACAAGGGCGGTTGGCTGAAATTGACGCAGGACATGTTGCGGAGGAGTTGGAAGACATGGGGAAACGCGAGCGTTGGGCCCTGGAAAGCCACACCAGAAACGTGACTCTGCGTTTGCTCAAGTGGCGCTATCAGTCAGACAGGTGCACGCCCTCCTGGCGTAAATCTATTTGGAACGAACGCCTTGAGATTCAGACCCTTCTAAAGGACAGTCCGAGTCTGACGAGCCAACCGGTCCAGATGTTGGCGAACGCCTATCCTGCGGCCCGGGCGGACGCTGTCGATGAGACCGGACTGAGCGAGGAGGTGTTTCCAGCGCAGTGCCCGTTTACCGTTGAGCAGGTTTTGGATGCGGGGTATTGGGGAGAGTGAGGACAGACACAGGGGTCTGCCCCTACGAGTATTCTGGCTTTCCTAGGCTGCGGCCCATTGTTCGCGCAGGAACTCTCCTACCCGTTTAATGCCCCTTTTGCCCTCATCCAGCATAGGGTGAAAGGCGTGCCAGACGTGGATCATATTGTCCCAGATTTCGAGACTGCACTCGACACCCGCCGCTTTTGCCTTTTCGTCGAATATCATGGCGTCATCCAGCAGAATCTCATCCCGACCGGCATGGATCAACACCGGTGGTAAGCCGCTGAGATCGGCCAGATTGGGCGACGCATACGGATGCGTGGGGTCGCTGTCACCAACATAGAGGCCCGCCATGCGTTTGAGACCGTGGCCCGTCACCATGGGGTCGACTGCGGCTCGGGTCTGATACGACTCATTCGAGCAGGTCATATCCGACCACGGGCTGATCGCCACCGCGGCCGCAGGCATAGGGACCCCTTTGTCACGCGCCGCAACCAAGGTCGCCAGGGTCAAGCCACCCCCGGCTGAGTCCCCGCCAATAGCCAGATTTTCTGGTGAAAACCCTTGCGCAATCAGCCATCTGAGTGAGGCGACGCCATCGTCAACCGCGGCCGGAAAGGGGTCTTCCGGTGCCAGCCGATAATCCACGAGCAACACCGCGGCTTGGGTGCAGCGGGAGATTTCTCCAGCCAGCGACCGGTGCGTGTTGATCGAGCCGACGACGTAGCCTCCGCCGTGCAGATAGAGGATAGCCCGCTCGGCCTGACTACCCGGCGCGCGGACCCACTCTGCGGCGCAGGCCGCCACGCTGACCGCCTCGGTTTCAATATCGTCCGCGGCCGGGAAGGCCAGCTTCTCCATGCTTTTGCGCATGGCCTCAATCGGCGGTTCAACATCCGCCGGGAGCTGTTTTTCGCGTAAAATCTGTTTCAGCTTGTCAATACTCATGCCTGCCATTGGCTTCCCTCCTTCGCGTGCTAGTGTAGACACCCTATGCTTCATCGCTGCCATTGTCACTATTGCCCGCTTGCTGTACCGCAGGGAGAGGGCCCAGCCTGGGTTTGAGTGAAATGCAGGTATTGGCGCTCTACCATATGAAAGGAGGGGTAGGTAAAACGGCCGCGGCGGTCAATCTTTCCTATCTGGCCGCACAGTCCGGAGCCCGGACCTTGCTGTGCGATCTCGATCCTCAGGCTTCGGCCACCTATTACTTTCGCGTCCAACCCAAGCTCAAAGCCAAGAAAAGAGTGTTTGCGCGTAGTGGAAAGCCGCTTGAAAAGAGTATTAAGGCGACCGATTTTGCCCGCCTGGAGCTGCTCCCCGGCGCATTGTCTCATCGCCACCTGACAGAGGTGTTTCAGCAAGCCAAACATCCGACGCGCTGCCTGCACCGCAGCTTGGCCGTGCTTCAGGACGAATACCAGTATGTGATCCTCGACTGTCCGTCCGGAGTGAGCCTGGTTGCGCAAAATGTTTTCTATACCGCGGACTACGTTCTGATTCCCATTGTCCCCTCACCGCTGTCGGTCCATGCCTATCAGCAGCTCCGGACGTTTTACACCAAACACGGCTATAACCCCGACAAGCTCCGCACGTTTTTCTCCATGGTGGAACGGCAAAAAAAACTGCATCGGTCTGTCATGCGGGAACTGACCGCTTCTCACCCCGAAGCCCTGCCACAGGCCATCCCATATCTCGTCGATGTCGAAAACATGGGCATCCACCGGGAACCGGTCCTCGTCTCGCTTCCGCAGTCCCGGGCATCCCAGGCGTATGAACGGTTGTGGACAGCAGTGGAAACGCTGCTCAATCAGGCTCAGCCAGGCTCTCCGCCCGCTCTTGCTGATCCTGATGGCCTTGCGGCCCGGCAATCTCAACCCGGTCAGGATCGCTCAATGGCAGAATCATCGGAGCAACCACCGCGGTCAACACCTGAAACTCCTCCACAACCTGCTGTTGCAGAGCCTGCCGCTCTGAAGTCAGCGAAGTAAGCAGGACTCCCAGAGCAGAGTGTGTGCCGTTTTCGTGAAAGGCAAAACCTCCGCCGGTCGTGCTGAACTCCTGGATCAGGGCACTCTGTACACTGATGTCCTGTATCCGACCGAGGGTCCGCTGGACGCGCTTCAACTGCTTGAGCACGTCTCGGACCGGGAGTTCGGGCAGGCCGGTAATGAAAAAATCCAGCAGATAGCGGAGTTTTTTACATGCGATTCTCAGCCTGTGGAGTTGCTCGCTGTCGGCGCGTTGCAGGCTGTCCGGCTCGATTGAGACGAGGGCGCGGCATTTCTCGACCACCCGGTCGGGGACGAACTCTTTGACGGCTGGGGTATGGGAGTCGTTGTCTTCAGGCTGGCCGGCAAACGCTTCCCACTCTCGGATCACTGCTCGATAGCGCTTGGTCTCAAAGGTCTTTATCAGGGTCCGATAGTGTTCCCGCCGTTCCTGCTGGAGAAAGGCGGAAAACGGCTGAAGGGCGGCCCGGCTGTCAGCCGGAAGCCGTTGACGGTAGGCGTCCTGCACCAGGAGAAAAGCATCCAGATCCCGTGCGCTCCCGGTGGACCGGCCAAGCTGGGCCAGGTCTTTTCGAAACCGCTGTACTGCTTTTCTGGGAAAAACCTCACGCGTCTGCCCGAGCAGGGAGCGTGCCCGTCTGACGGCAACCCGAAAGTCGTGCAAATAAAGCGGATCATCCCCCTGACGCAGACCCCGCTCGTTGTAGCGCACCATGGCCAGGAGGAGGCGCAAGAGACGGCGGACTGCCCACTCAACCGGGACTTCCGGCTGTATCGGTAGCGGGCGTTTGATCGAATATTTCCCCGGAGAGCGACCGGTTGTCGCCAACACCTCTTGGTGAGCGCTCTCGGTCGCTGGTATGAGGTCTTGCTCCCTGCACCACAGCACTAATCGGTGTGCCTCTTGCTGATAACCTCTGAGCGGCTGGACCCAGATACGCGGTCGGAGGGAACGCCGTTGATTTTTCTTAGCGAGCGTGTGCTCTTCAATAAACAGGCGCACCGTTGTCTTCTGGCGCTGGTCGAGTATCCGTATCGGGATGATACGCGTGTGCAGGCTGAAGAGCGGGGTGAGCGGAAGGTCGTCAATCAGCGCCACCAGGCGCTCTCGCAAACGGCTGGGCGGCAAATCCGTGGCAGTCGCAGGAAGACTGGGACACGGCAACTCTTCAAGCGGGAAGATGGCATCATACGACCGGAGGGCAAGCGTCTTCGCGTTCGCACCCAGGGCCAGACGGTACAGGCTGAGTTGCCAGTCCGCCGTGTCGTACTGAGTCCGCCGCTCAGTTGTGAGCGGCTCTTTATGGATGGAGAATGTCTCTGCCAGGGCATCGAGGAGTTTTTTTCGACTCCAGCGCCCTCGGGGGAGGAATTGAATATCAGCAAGGTGTTCTCTTGGCATGCGCCCGACGAGAGCGCTTCGAGATTTCTGTCTGATCCCCTGCCCTCGCGCCTGTACTTGTAGCGCAGCCCCCCTTGCTCCGACAATACCGGTCCGGCGGATGGGAGCCAACGGGCAACCACAGAGGGTTGCCCCTACGGAGGGGCCCCAACCACTAGCCACTGACCACTCCTACCCGTCCAGCGGCACGCCGGCCCAGTTTTTGCCGATCACCGCTTCGACTGCAATCGGAACCCGGTCCGCCACAATCTCTCGCATGGCTTCAACCATATGGCTGGTCAGCCAGGCCTGGGTGGCTTGGGCATCGGCCAGGGGCGCTTCGACCAGAATCTCGTCGTGGACGCAGGCAACGGGTGTTGCCTGCGGCGCTTGGTCGCGGTGTTCAAACAGGCGCGCCAGAGCCAGCTTGAAGCCGTCGCCCCCCGTCCCTTGCACCGGGATATTGAGGAGCACGTTAAAGTGCCGTACCCCCAGGAAACGGCGACCGGTGAGGGTGCGGGTTGCGAGGCTACTCTCCTGATGCCTCACCTGCTCGGCCTGTTGTTTGGCCTGCTGATGCCAGCGGGCAATGCCCTGATAGGTCAGAAAGAACGCGCGGTGGTATTGGGCCGCTTCCCGGTCGGACATGCGGACACCATACTTTGCCTCCGCATCCTGTTTCAGGCCGTTCACCCCCATACCGTACAACAGGCCGAAATTAACGCTCTTGGCGAGTTGGCGGTGGTGCGGTTCGACCTGGTTCAGCGGGATGTGCAGGATGCGCGAGGCCGTCAGGGCGTGCAGGTCGGTTTCCTCTCGAAACGCTTGCAGCATGGTCGGGTCGTTGGCCAGGACCGCGGCAATCCGCAGTTCGACCTGGGAATAGTCGGCCTTGATCAGGGCCCTTTCCGGAGCGGCGCAAAAGCAGGCGCGAAAGGCGCGCGCCTTTGGGATCTGCTGGATGTTTGGGCCGCCACAACTCATGCGCCCGGTGGCGGTCCCGTTTTGAAAATACACCGGATACACCCGGCCCGAGTCCGCATCGAAAAACGAGTCAATTACACTCCGGCCATAGGTACTGACCCGTTTGGCGACTTCTTTATGGCTGACCAGAAGTGCGGCAATGGGATGATCGATTTTCCTGAGCGTAGCAGAGCGGACATTGGGCAACTCGATCCCGAGGGTCTGGAACAGGGCCTTGATTTGCTGCGATGACGCCCAGTTGATGGACATACCGACATCCCGGGCGTAGGCGTGGAGTTGATGGGTGAGCGCTTCGAGTTGGGCTTCATCTTCCAGCGTCCGCGCCAGCCAGCCCTGGGCGTCAAAGGCGATACCGGCGAGTTCCAGCCAGGCCAGCGCCTTGACGCAGCGAAATTCAATCTCCGCCGCCCGTTCCAGACCCGCCTCGACCAGGGCCGGACCCAAGCGGTCGTACAGCGGCCACAGCACCCCCACATCCCGAGCGGCGTACTCACACTGGGCAGGACTGAGTTCTCCCGACCAGTCGGCAGTTTGCAAGTGTTTCGGCAGGGCTCGACCCAATTCCTGTTCCACCACCTCTTCGAGACTATGGCGGACGCGCAGCCCGGCTTTGAGCACCTGGCTGGCTAACATGGTGTCAAAGACGGTATCAGGCCAGGGACAGCCAGCGGAGACAAGAAATTTCAGATCAAACTTGGCATTGTGGAGCAGCCAGCAACGCGGGGCACTGAACAGGGGGAAGAGGGCGGCAATGGGGATGCGACGCACATCAAACAGATAGGCGTGGTCGGGTGTCGCAATCTGGATGAGCCGCAGGGAGTCTGTCCGAAAGTCGAGCCCGGTTGTCTCGGTATCGCAGGATAAGACGGGAGCGGCATGCAGGCCGGGCAGCACACGCTCAAGCTGAGCGGATTCCGTCACCACGGTGTACCCAGGCGTTTCACATATGGACAGAGCCTCGGACGGAGCCGTCTGGCTGGCCTGAGAGGTCATCTCTTCCGGGAAGAGAACGCCTTGTTCGTATAGCTGCACCATGCTTCGTCTCACCGAAAGAGAGCTATGCTATTACTCTTCAGAACCTCACGCCACACGTAAATGTTGCTATTTCTGCTCGTTGGATTCGGCTCCGCGCACCTCGGATTTGGGCACCGTGCAGACGACACTATCGCCCCCATATAGCCCCAGGCACTCCCAGCGGTATTCGCTCGCCGTGTCCTCCTCACCGCGGCCTGAATAGCGCCCAGACACACAACTATTGCGGGTGCTCCCGCATTGCCCGTTAACCCGGGCTAGGCATGTCGGCGAGTCTGCCCCGTATGCCCTCTCACAGGTCCACTCACAGGCCGCAATGTCTGCTGCTGCCGTGCTGCGCGCACGAATTCGGTAATCTCAAAAAGCCCGTCGTTATGGGCATGGGCTCCCTTCTCTTCCCCATAGGCATCCTCATAGGTACGATAACGTCCGCGCACTTCCACAAAGAGTCTACCAGACTTCGACAACTGCCTAATATCTGCTCCGTCATATGCCTCCAAGAGGGCAGAAAAGGCCGGACTGTCCCTATCCACCGCCCATAATTCAAAAACATGACACGGGGTCAAACTATTGTCCCCCTCCCCCTCAAAACCACCCCTATATAAGCCCGTCACAGTGATGATTTCGCGGTCCTGTGCTCGTACTTGATCGCTGGTCAGCATCAACAGCAGTAGAACGACATACAGTGGGTTTAGCCGCATATCTTCACCTAGAGACTTTGGGTGTTGAAACAGCTTCGCCAAGTGCGTCTCTCTAGTCAATAATCATATGAACCTGCACTTCAAATTATCATGATAATTTGAACCATTACCCCGTTTTAACACCCCGGAATCATTTCATCAGAAATTATGTTAAAGTAAGACGCTGGGGTAAGACCGAATCAAAGGAGAACAAAAGCATATCCGCATGAGCTATTCCAATCTTATTACCCCTGAGCGCTTTGACGCGGTGCTGTTCGACCTGGACGGCGTGCTGACGGCAACGGCGAAAATTCATGCTGCCTGTTGGAAGCGGATGTTTGACCGCTTTCTGCATCAGTACGCGAAAATTCACAATCTCTCCTTTCAGCCTTTTGACCTTCAGACCGATTACAATCTGTATGTCGACGGGAAAGCTCTGGACGACGGCGTGCGAAGCTTTCTCGAATCACGCCACATCGAGTTGCCGGAAGGAAGTCCGACCGCGCCTCCCGATTGGGAGACGGTTCACGGCTTGGGCAACCAGAAAGACAGCCTGGTCAATCGGGTCATTGCCTCGGATGGGGTAGAGGCCTTCCCTGGCAGTACGGCCTTTGCCACCCATGTCCGGCAACTGGGGCTGAAAACCGCGGTCGTCACCCCCAGCGCGAACTGTCAACTCGTGCTCAAGTCGGCTGGGATTACACACCTCTTTGATCTTCGGGTTGATAGAGAGGTCGCCGCCCAGGAACAGTTGGCCGGCAAACCCGCCCCGGATATGTTTTTGGCGGCAGCGGACAAGCTGAAGGTGCTGCCGGTCCGGGCCGTGGTGATTGAGGACGCCATCTCAGGCGTGCAGTCGGGCCGCGCCGGAAATTTCGGTCTGGTGGTTGGTGTCGACCGTCGCGGTCACGGCGACTTACTCAAAGCCAACGGGGCCGACATTGTTGTGAAGGACGTGGGCGACCTGCTCAGTCCTGCGGCGCGCAACTCATCCCGGTACTCCTGAAGCGGCACGGTCGAGGCAGCCCTGCGGTATCGCGTGGCGTGATCGTCCAGCCCTCCTCCCCCCGCTCCAGCGTCACATAGCCAAAGCCCGTCAGCGTTTCTGCCTGTGAGACCGTTCGGTCGGCTATGTCGAGGCCGACCAACTCGGTTGCCAGCGGCGGGTCGAGCAGTGCTCCGCCATTCCCGACTACGAACTGATGCGGCTTTCCCTGCACAAAGGCCAGCAACTCGGTCGTGTGGAGATGGCCCGACAGGACCAACTCGATGCCGTCGGGCAATCCCTGCCGGACTGCGGCCTGAAGGGTCGGGTTGGTTCGGAAGAGCATCTCCCTGCCCTGCACCTGTCCCCGCGTGCCGAAGGCCCAGAAGGGCTTGTGAGACAGCAGCCAGACCGGACGGTTTTCAGCCAATGTCGCCAACTGTGTGGCGAAGTAGGTGACGGTCTCGGGCGCCGTCCTCAGGTCGTGCGCTGTCGTGGTATCCATCACAAACAGCGTGCGCTCCCCGATTGGCACGGTATAGGGCGCAGTCTGGTCGGTACATTCCTGGGCTAAGGGCCGGGGATCAAGCAGACGAAACCAGGCGTTACCCGTTCGCTGACACTCCTCGTGATTCCCCCGGACAAATATCCACGGCGCCGCCTGCAGTAAGGGCTCAGCCGGTGCGAAGAAGTCGGCCTGAGCGGCCGCCCAGGTATCTCCCCACGGACTGCCGGCACAGACCGCGTTGCCGGTCGGACAGGGCGAATCCCGATAAAAATAATCCCCCACATGGAGCACCAGGTCTGGATTCCAGGCCGCAGCACTCCGGGCGATTCGGGCAAAGGGCCAGGCATTCGGATCGTGACACGCCTGGACCAGGGTGTTTTTCATCCGGCAGCCAGTGTCACCCAGGATGACGATCCTTTCTGGAGCGTGCGATAAAAGAGGCAGTTGTCGGCCATCCAGTGTGACGCTGACAGCATCGGGCGGCAACACGGCCTCGCAGACCAGGATAGGAAAGTCCGGTCGGGCAGGACGCGCGCGCACGTGTAACGGGAAACGTTCAGCATTCACCTGTAACGCCGGACAGGCCGTCGCGGTTGATACGACTCGTACAATTGTCTGGCCGCCCGGCCCAAGGGCAGTCCAGGCCAGGGGAAGGGCCGCTCTCACGGAGACACCCAAGAGATGCAGCACACCGGAGATCAGCAGAATACACCGCAAGCAAGACATCGTGCAGGAAGTTTCCGTTCCAGGCTCATTCCCGTGACGCGGGTGTAATCGTCAATTCGACCCGCTGCCCGTTACGCAGGACTGTCATCCCGACCGGCTCGTCGACTTTGAGACTTCCGAGAACAAAGGTGTAGTCATAGATATTCTCAACCGCCTTCCCGGCCAGCTCACGCACCACATCCCCGGCCTGCACCCCAGCCCGGTCGGCCGGGCCACCGTTTGCCACCCCGGAGAGCTTGACCCCGGTGATGTTGCCCTGAGCATAGTCGGGAATCGTACCCAGATAGGCCCGCAGGCGGCCACGGCTGCCGAGGTGGCGAGGCTTTTCGATGCGGATATAGTCCGGTGCCTGCTCGGTACTCGCCAACGAGCGTGTCAGGCCAGTCATCAGCCGGGTAATTTGTGTGAGCCCGGCATAGTTGAGCTTTTCCACGGTATCGCGCGGCGAGTGGTATTCCGCATGTCCACCGGTAAACGCGTTCAGAACGGGAACGCCCTTGAGATAGAACGCAGTCGCATCGGTTGGCAGATAACTGTCGTTCTGGAGCGTGATGGGCAGACCGATGGGCGCGTTGTGTTGCTCAATTTCCTCGGGCCAGACCGAACTTGAGCTCACGCCCTGCAGCACCAGGGCGGTATCAAGGCGACCGACCATGTCCAGATTGAGATAGGCGGCAATGGCAGGGGCGAGTGTCTGCCGTTCTGTCTGGCCGAAGGTCCTGGCGAAGTGGCTCGACCCCAGAAGACCCAGTTCTTCGCCCGACCACAAAGCAAATACAATATCGCGCTTCAGAGCCCCTTCGCCTGCGGCTTGTTGTGCGGCAAGCGTTTTGGCAATGCCCAGAACGGCCGCCACGCCGGAGGCATTGTCGTCGGCTCCGAAATGGATGCCGCCCTTTTCATCCTCGCGGGCCAGCGACCCGTTCCCCAGACCCGTGCCCAGATGGTCGATATGCGCCCCAACCATAACGATACCCGCGTCCGCTGCACCCTCAGGCACGCGTAACCGTGCCAGGACGTTGCGGCCCTGGCGTTTCTCCTGCCGAATATCGATCGTCGCTCCGAGCGTCAGACCGTCGAGGCTGAAGCCGGGTATGAGTTGTCCGGTATCTAAGGTCTCTTGAACCTCTTCCAGTGACTGGTCCGCCTGCCGGAACCAAGCTTCGGCCAGCGCGTCAGTCACGGACACCGCTCCGATGCTGCTGCCTGCCAAAGAGGCGTCAAAGCCGAGGGGAACCAACTGTGCCTTAACCGTGGTGTTCGGCCCGCTCGCAACGATGAGTCCACGTGCTCCCCGGTCGCGGGCAAGCATGGCTTTATAGCGCAGGCTGGCGTAGCGATTGAGATGCTGGCGATAGGCGGCGGCTATGTCTTCGGGCAGATAGCGCAACACCAAAACCCATTGGTCTTGCACATCCAGATGGGCATAGGAGTCATATTCCGGGTGCTCATCGACCGCCGGAGCGACAATGCCATAGCCGGCAAAGACCACGCTGGCAGGCTCGAAGTCGCCCACCTGCGAGAAGGTCAACGGACGCCAGTCTGTATCAACGACATACGCCCGAGCCTGATCTGACAGGGACTCGGACTGTTGTTCTAATACATTTTTCGGACCAAGGGAGACGCCGGCGGTGAACTCGAAAGACTGAAAAAACGTGCCGTTATCGCCCGCCGGTTCGAGCCCGCTTTTTTCCAGTATCGCGGCGGCGTACTCCGTTGCCAGCCTTTCGCCGTCCGTTCCCGTGAGCCGGCCGGCCATGCGCTCGGAGGCGAGTTCGGCAACGCTCTGGCGCAACTCACACGTTCGCGCCTCGTGCGTTCGGAGGGAGGCCGCGTCAGTGGAGTCGAGCCCCAACAGGCAGCGGGCCGCGGTATCGTCCCAGTCGGCAAAAAAGAGCTGCGCCTTTTTATCCACGGTCCGGCTGCTGGTCCACGACAGATGCTTTCCGTCCGGAGTGAACACCGGCAGGCCGTCAAAGCCATCGGTATAGGTGACCCGCACGGGTTCGGCCTGCCCTTCAGTGTCCACGATATACAGCTCAAAATTCCCAAAACCGTGGCGGTTGGTCGTGAAGGCCAGATAGTCGCCGGAGGGATGAAAATAGGGTGCCCAGGACATCGCTCCCAGTTTCGTCACCTGCTTCTGAGCTGTCCCATCGACGCGCATGGTCCAGACCTCGGCCTGTGTGCCGTCGAGAGAAAACCGACGCCAGACCAGCCGTTCGCCATCCGGACTGAAAAATGGCCCGCCATCATAGCCCGGCGAGGTCGTCAGCCGACGCACGTCCGACCCATCCGCCCGCATGGTGTAGATGTCCATCTGCGCTGACGGGTCTTGCTGAAAGCGTTCCTTCTCCTCGGTCGACAGGGTTGCCGCATAGGCGTGGCGATTTGAGGCAAAGGCGATAAACTCGCCGTTCGGAGACCAGGAGCCCTCGGCGTCGTAGCCCCTTGCCCCGGTCAGCTTTCGTAGCTCGCCTCCGTCGAGCCTTACTTCAAAAAGGTCGTACTGCTCATCAAAGTCCCACTCGTAACGTCGCTGGGTACCTGCCCGCCGTTCTTCCAGCTCTGCCTGTCGCTTCTTTTCGGCGTCCGGGTCTTCATGCGTTGAGGCAAACAGGACTTTGTCTTGTGAGGGATGGAACCAGGCACACGTCGTCTTACCGATTCCGGGCGAGACCCGACGGGTCTCGCCGGTGAGGCGATTCATGACATAAATCTGAAAAAACGGATTGTCGGGTTCACGTTCACTCTGAAAGATGAGTTGCGAGCCATCCGGGCTGAAATAGCCCTCGCCGGCACGCCTGCCGGCAAAGGTCAGTTGTCGGGTATTGCGTACGAGCTGGGCTTCGCGCCAGGTCTCTGGAACGGCAGATTGCGTGGCGGTCGTACCTGCGTGTGGATGTTGGTTATCTTGCCGAGTCGGGTCGGCGAGGAGCGGTGCAGTGAAAAGGCCCATAACCAGGGCGGCGTACAGAGGGGTAGCAAACTTCATGGTCGGGCATGATATGCCAGCCGGGGCCGGTCCGCCACGGCGGTCGGTATCACATTGACCGGACCCGCGCCAAAGCGGTACAAACACGGTAGGCACGGCATGAGAGAAGGAGGTCCTAAAGATGCCAGATACCGAAGAGTATGAGGGCTTTTATATTGAGCCGCGCTCGAAACAACTCGATGGCGGCGCTTGGAAACCGGTGGCCCGGGTCTTTCGGCTGATCGATGGGGTGGTCGATGAGTTTTATCCGCTCCGGGGAACCGAGCAGACCTTTACCAGCCAGGAGGAAGCTGACGGTTATGCCCTTCAGACCGGCAAAGATTGGGTGGACCGCAATTAGCTCGATTTGGTAAGTCACAGGAGGCGGCCAGATGGATCGGGGCCGATTGTACCAACACCGATATTATTAACCCCTAATCTATTAACCCCTAACCAAAGGAGGCAGTATGGCGTACGTATTTGCACACATCAAACTTCGGGCGGGCAAGGTCCAGAAATTCACGGAAATGCTGAGCTCGCTGGCGCCGCAGTTGGAAAAACATGGCGGCTGGAAGCTCCAGGGGAGTTATTTCAACGTCATCGGTCGTTTGAACACCGTCGTTGACGTGTGGGAGGTCCCGGATGCCAACTCGGTCCAGACAACCCTGGAAATCGCGTCTCAGGACCCCGAGTTCCAGAAATGGGTCCCGGTGATTGAAGAGTGTGTTGAGGATGAAACCTTGCAGGTCATGACGAAATTGCCCGTGTAGAGGACTCAGCCTGGCCCTCTCCCGCAAGGGAGAGGGCATGTCTTGATCGCCAACCCGGCTTTACTTTCCCGTCAGCTTGTTCATCAGCCACACGACCGGATCGTAGTAGGCGTCAACGACCCGCTCCTTCAGCGGAATGATCGCGTTGTCGGTGATGTGAATGCCCTCGGGACAGACTTCGGTACAACACTTGGTGATATTGCAATAGCCCAGACCGGCATCACTCTTCAGGAATTCCCGGCGGTCCTCCTCGTCGAGCGGATGCATTTCCAGGGAAGCGAGGCGCACAAACGAACGTGGCCCGGCAAACTCGGGCTTGTTGTCTTCGTGGTCGCGGATGACGTGGCACACGTCCTGGCAGAGGAAGCATTCAATGCATTTGTGGAATTCCTGTACTCGGTCCACGTCGTCCTGATACATCCGGCGCGTGCCGTCCGCTTCTTTGGCTTTCAGCTTGAGAGCGGGAATGCTTTTGGCCTTCTCATAGTTGAAAGACACGTCGGTCACCAGGTCGCGCAGCAACGGAAAGGTCTGAATCGGCGAGACCGTAATGGTTTCGCCCGGTTCAAAGAGATTCATCCGTGTCATGCACATCAACCGGGGCTTACCGTTGATCTCGGCGCTGCACGAACCGCACTTGCCGGCTTTGCAGTTCCAGCGGACCGCCAGGTCGGGCGCTTGCGTGGCCTGGATGGTGTGTATCACATCCAGAACAACCATCCCTTCCTGCGCCTCGACCCGATAGTCCTTGAACTCCCCCCCTGAGATGTCGCCGCGCCAGACGCGCATGGTAAATTCACTGGCCATTATTTGCTCTCCTCAAATAGTTCCTTGAGATCGTCGGGCATCTCAGGCAAGGGCTCTTCGGACAGGCTGAATTCTCCGTCTTTGCGCCGCAGCACGAGGTTGATCTTGCCGTATTTGTCCGGGTCGGGTCCTGGATGATCTTCCCGGGTATGGCCACCCCGGCTCTCTTTGCGCTCCAGCGCACCCATGGTTGTGGCCTCGGCGGTCGTCAGCAGGGACTGCAGATCGAGCGCCAGATTCCAGCCCGGATTATACTGGCGGTGACCCTCGACTGTGACCCTGGCCAGCCGCTCTTTCAGACTGGCGATCTCGGTTTGCGCCTTTTT